>CAZIQT010000145.1:0-5573 GCA_964541645.1 uncultured Halobellus sp.
GGTCCCTGGCTCCGCAAGCCAAGAGGATAGTCCACTACCCTACCAGGACTCACGCAGACGTACTCCGGGTTCACTTATCAGGGTTACGATGCGCTCGGGATCCCCCCGCCCCGTCGCACAAGGGTCCGTTTGTGCCTCCGGAACGGCTTTTTCCGACGGCGTGCTACGGATGCACATGAACCGCAGGCGAGTGCTCTCCGGGGCCGTGACGGTGACAGCGCTCGCGACCGCCGGGTGCGCCGGCGACGGATCCGCCCCCGTGACCGACGGCGGCGACCCGACCGACGCGACGGACCCCGCCACCCCGACGGACGACCAGCCGGGGGTGTCGGCGGTCACGTTCGTCCCCCGGGCGTCGTGTCCGGACCCCGGCGGCGCGACGGTCGACCTCGACGCGGACCCGGTCTCGGTCGTCGGCTGCGTGGTCGGGAAGAACGGGTGTACGCGCCAGCGGCTCTCGTCGGTCGACCGCGACGCCGGCGCGGTCACGGTCGTGGTCGCCGCCGTCGAGGAGCGGGTCGACGACGAGGCGTGTACGGAAGCGCTGGTGAACCTCGGCTACGAGATCCGGATCGACGACCCCGATCCGCCGACGAGCGTGACCGTCGTCCACGACGACGTCGACGGCCGCCGGACGGTCGCGGACGTCACGCGGTGAGGGTTGACCGGCGTGGCCGGCGCCGCGAACCTTCTTATGTCGGCGGGCGGCCAGCCCGCGTATGCCGCGACACGAGCCGCGACCCTCCGGGACCACAGCCGACCGTCGTCGACGAACCGCACCGCTGCGGCCCACCACCGCCGACAAGACAACGCTTAAGCGCGGGCCTACCCTGGCTGTGGGTATGCTTGAGGCCGCGATCGCTCGACCTGCAGGTGTCCGACGCGCGACCGGTTCGACGGGGGTGTCGCCCGGATGGGCGTGATCGAGGACGTCTACGAGGACCTCGACACCGACGTCGACTTCGAGGAGTTCGAGGCCGCCGTCGAGGACAAGGTCGAACAGATGGGGGGGTTGGCGGACGAGGAGACCGCGGCGATGCTGATCGCCCACGAGCTCCGGGATCAGGAGGTCGAGGGGATCGCCGACGTCGACCCCGGGATGGACGACGTGAAGTTCCTCGCGAAGGTGATGCGGGTCGGCGACCTCCGGACCTTCGAGCGCGACGACGAGGACGAGGACGGCCGCGTCATCAACGTCGACGTCGCCGACGAGACCGGCCGGATCACGATCACGATGTGGGACGGGATGGCCGAGGACGCGGTCGACCGGCTCGAACCCGGGGACACCCTCCGGGTCGCCGGGCGGCCGAAGGACGGCTACAACGGCCTCGAAGTCGACGTCGACAAGGCCGAGCCCGCGCCCGACGCCGAGGTCGACGTGGAGTCGACCGACTCCCACCGGGTGGAGGACCTCTCGCTCGGGCTCTCGGACGTGAACCTCACGGGACGGGTGCTCAGCACCGACAGCGTGCGCACGTTCGACCGCGACGACGGTTCCGAGGGGCGCGTCTCGAACCTGACGCTCGGCGACCCCACCGGCCGGACCCGGGTCACCCTCTGGGACGGGAAGGCCGACTTGGTGACGGAGTTCGCGGCGGGCGAGACTGTCGAGATCGTCGACGGCTACGTCCGGGAGCGCAACGGCACCCTCGAACTCCACGTCGGCGACCGCGGGACCGTCGAGGCGGTCGACGAGGACGTCGAGTACGTCCCCGACACGACCGACATCGGCGCCCTGGAACTGGGCGAGACCACCGACATCGCCGGCGGCGTGATCGAGACCGACCCCAAACGCACCTTCGACCGCGACGACGGCTCCGAGGGGCAGGTGCGGAACGTCCGGATCAAGGACGGCACCGGCGACATCCGGGTCGCGCTGTGGGGGGAGAAGGCCGACCGCGACGTCGACCTCGCGGACTACGTCGTCGTCACCGACGTGGAGATCCAAGACGGGTGGCAGGACGACCTCGAAGCCTCCGCGGGGTGGCAGTCGACGGTCAGCGTGATGGACGACGCCCCGGAGGACGCCACCGACACCGGAACCGAGGCCGCACAGTCAACCGGCCTCGGCGCGTTCAGCGGCGGGGGCGACCCCGGGTCCGAACCGGACGCTCCGACCCCACCGGAGGCCGACGCCGGGGCCGGTGGCGGGTCGGCGGCCGCCGCGGTGACCGAGCCGCCGGCCGACGACGGGACGGGCGGCACCGAGACGTTCACCGGGACCGTCGTGCAGGCCGGGAGCCCGGTCGTGCTCGACGACGGCACCGAGACCCGGAGCGTCGAGACCGACGAGTCGCTCCGGCTCGGCGAGAAGGTGACTGTCACCGGCCCCACTGCCGACGGTACCATCACCGCCGTCGAGGTCGACCGGGTCGAGTGACAGCCGTCGTCGGGCCGGCCCCCCGGACCGGCGTCGGCGTCCGTCGCGCCGCGTCCGGCGGGCGAAGGCGGTCTGCCCCCGCTACGGAAAGGATTAAACCGCGGTCGGACGGTTGGATAGGTAATGAGTGTCGAGCTGCCGTTCGCCCCGGTCGACTCCATCATCCGACGGCGAGCCGGCGACCTTCGGGTCAGCTCCGGGGCGGCCGAGGAGCTCGCCCGCCGGGTCCAGGACCACGGGGCGGCGCTGGCCGTCGACGCCGCCGGCTGCGCCGGCGACGACGGCCGGAAGACGCTGATGGCCGACGACTTCGGCGTCCAGCAGGTGGTGAGCCGCCGCGAGCTCGAACTCCCGATCGCGCCGATCGACCGCATCGCCCGCCTCCGGATCGACGACCGGTACCGCGTCTCGATGGACGCCCGAATCGCGCTCGCCGACGTCCTCGAGGACTACGCGGACAACGTCGCGAGTGCGGCCGCGACGCTGGCGCGGCACGCCGACCGGCGGACGATCCAGGCGGAGGACATCGAGACGTACTTCGCGCTCTTCGAGTAGGATGCGGTTCGGGTTCAGCGAGGCGTGTCTCGCGCACGATACCGGCGACCGTCACCCCGAGACCGCCGACCGGATCCGCGCGATCAGGCAGGCGCTCGCGAAGCGCCACGGCGTCTCCTACGTCGGGGCCGACCCCGCCGCGGAGTCGACCGTGACGACCGTCCACGACCCCGACTACGTCGCGGAGATCCGGTCGTTCTGCCGGGGTGGCGGCGGCAACTGGGACCCCGACACGGTGGCGTCGGCGGACACGTGGAACGCCGCGTGCACCGCCGCGGGCCTCGCGGAGTGGGCTGTCCGGGCGGCCGCCGACGGTGCCGACGGCCGCGACACGCCCTTCGCGCTCGGCCGCCCGCCGGGCCACCACGCCGTCGCCGACGACGCGATGGGGTTCTGCTTCGTCAACAACGCCGCGGTCGCCGTCCGGTCGGTGCTCGACGACCCCGACACCGACGTCGACCGGGCGGCCATCTTCGACTGGGACGTCCACCACGGCAACGGCACCCAGGACGTGTTCTACGACGACGGCGACGTGTTCTACGCGTCGACCCACGAGGAGGGGCTGTACCCCGGCACCGGCGCCGTCGAGGAGACGGGGACCGGCGACGGCGCGGGGACGACGCTGAACGTCCCGTTGCCGGCCGGCGCGGGCGACTCCGAGTTCCTGCTCGTGGTCGAGAAGCTCCTCCGACCGGCGATCCAGCGGTACGATCCGGACCTGTTCGTCGTCAGCGCGGGGTTCGACGCCCACCGCCACGACCCCATCTCGCGGATGCGGGTCTCCACCGAGGGGTACGCGCTCCTGACCGATCGGGTGCGCTCGCTGGCCGCCGACGTGGACGCCGGGCTGGCGTTCGTCCTCGAGGGCGGCTACGGCCTCGACACCCTCTCGGAGGGCGTCGCGATGGTCCACGAGACCTTCGACGGCCGCCCGCCGGTGGCGCCCGACGACGACCCCGACGACGGGGTCCGGGAGTTGGTCGCGTCGATCGCCGACCGCCACGACCTCGACGGGTAGGCGTCGCCCGCCGCCGGCAACAGGTGACGGGTCGCGGGCTCAGGCCGACTCTCAGGGCCGGGGATCGAAGTAGGCTCCGAACTCGCGCCCGAACTCCGGGCACAGCTCCGCGACCGACGGCCCGACGAGCACCTCGTAGCCGTCCCGGAGCTGAGTCTCCACCTGCGCACCCAGCCCGACGGCGAACAGCTCCTCCGAGCGGAGGAACGCCGGGGCGTCGGCGAACGGCCGCTCCCGTTCGACCACGTACCGGTCGCCGTCGACGAACGGGCCGTAGGTCGTGTCGTGGTCGCCGTCGCCGGTGCCGTCGTACGTCCGGTAGAACCCCTCGGCGTGCGCCCGAACGCCGACCGGCGGGCCCTCGTGGCGCTCGACCGCCGGCAGCCGGCGGTGGGCGAGTTCCACGAACAGCACCGCCCGGTCGTCGGCGAACGTCGCGGCACGGAGCGGGTCGAACCCCCGCCGGTCGAGTTCGTCGCGGACGCCCGACAGCGACTTCCGGAGCTGCGGGTACAGCTGGTCGTCGACGACGTCCGGGGCGTCGAAGACGACCGCGACCGGCGCGGTCCCGCGGCGCTCGACGTGGCGCCGGACCGCCGCCGCGTCCAGCGGGTCGGGCTCGCGGGGCTCGAACAGCCCGACCCGGGGATCGTCGAGGAACGCCCGGGCGTAGTGTTGGAGCCGGGCGACGTTCGCCGCCGAACAGACCGCCGCGACGTTCCGCGAGGGATCCGTCGGGTCGACCACCACGAGCGGGTCGTCGTGGGACTCCGTGGCGTGGGCCTCGGGGTCGAAGACCACCGGCGGGTGCCACTCCGCGGCCGCCGACAGCAGCGCGTCGACGCCGCCGTACTCGGCGACGAGCAGCTCCGAGAGGTATCCCGAGAACCCGCGGGTCCGGAGGTCGCTGCCGTAGACACCGATCCCCTTCAGAAACTGCTTGAACACCCGGATCTCGCCGGCGACGTCGTCGTCGAGCCGCGCCCGGAGGTAGGCGTTGTGGTGCGGCGTCCGGTCGACCGCAGACCGCAGGGCGGCGGCGTCAGCGACGTCGTAACACGGCACGAGATCCACGTCGAACCCCTCGAACGCCCCGGTGACGTAGGGGTGTTCGGCGTACTCCTCGTGGCCCTCGGGCAGCACCGCGTTCCCGATCGCGAGCCCGTACCGTTCCAGCAGTTCCCGGTCGAGATCCGGCGGGAACCGGACGAACAGGTCGATGTCGCGGTCGCCGGCGAGCCACGTCCCGCGGGCGGTCGACCCGACCTGAACGACGTCGGCGTCGACCGGTAGTTCCGCCACCTCCGCCTCGACGCGCTCCGTGAGCCGCGCCACCGCCTCGCGCATCGCGGCCCGCTCGGCGTCGTCGGGTGAGACGCGCCGGCGGATCGCGTCGATCACTCGCCCGCGCTCGTCGGCGTCGGCCATCGTTGCCGCGATTTCACGCGGGCGCGGCGAAAGGGTGTCGATCCTGCGCGTGCCGGCGGAGCCGCACCACGCCGGCGGATCCGGTGGGAAAACGAAAGCCCTATCATACCGTCTCGGTCTACCGTTAGGTGTAACGAGCCGTCGTAGCTCAGGTGGTAGAGCACCTCGCTGTTAACGAGGTGGTCCCAGGTT
>CAZIQT010000146.1:0-5486 GCA_964541645.1 uncultured Halobellus sp.
CCCGCCCGAGCATCTGCTCGAACTCCTGGACCGACAGCCACTCGATCCCCATCGCCAGCGAGTCGAACAGCACCTGCGAGGCGGGGAAGTCGACGCCGGCAGCGAGCGCGGCGGTCGTTACCACCGCGGCGAGGTCCTGGTCCCCGAACTGGCGTTCGACCCGCTTCCGCTGGCCGTAGTCGAGCCCGGCGTGGTACGGCGCGGCGTCGTACTCCAGCTTTCGGGCGATCTGGTGGCACCGCCGCCGGGAGTTGGTGAAGACGATGGTCTGCCCGCGGTACCCCTTCGAGGACTTCGAGTCGAACTCGCGGCGCACCAGTTTGTTGATGATGTCGGGCTTCTCGCGGCCGTCGGCGAAAGTAACGTGGCGCTCGATCGGAACCGGGCGTTCCTCGAACTCGATCAGGGTGGCGCGGAGCCGCTCGGCCAGCGACTCCGGGTTCCCGACGGTCGCCGAGAGGTAGACGTACTGCGCGCCGTCGTATCCGCGCCGGTCCTTGGCTCGTTCCTCGCAGTAGAACTTCAGCCGGCTGATGAGCCCGTCGAGCCGGTGGCCGCGCTCGCCCTCTTTGAGCGTGTGGATCTCGTCGATCACCACGGTGCCGACGTCGCCGAGCTCCTTCCCGGTCCGGAGCGCGTGGTCGATCCCCTCGTAGGTGCCGACCACGACGTCGGCGTCGGGATCGAACCGGTTCCCGTCGTCGTTGATCCGGGAGGCGCCGACCCGGATGGTCACGTCGAGAACGTCGCCGTACCGCTCCTCGAAGTCCTCGTGTTTCTGGTTCGCGAGCGCGACCAGCGGGACCAGAAACAGCAGCTTCCCGTCGCCTTTCAGCGCGCGGTCGACGCCCGCGAGTTCGCCCACGAGGGTCTTCCCAGTCGCGGTCGCGCTCACCACGAGCTGGTCGCGCTCCTCGAACAGCCCGTTGTCGACCGCGAGCGACTGGACCGGCAACAGCGTGTCGAAGCGCTCCTCGGTCCGGCGCTGGAGCTCGGGGTGGAGATCCAGCGTCGTCGTCTCCACGGGGTCGACCTCGTCGGTTGTGGCGCTGACGGTGTCGAACCTGGTGAGGTCGGGGTCGAGCCCGCCGGCGAGCAGGTTCGTGACGCGGTCGAGGTCCTGCGTTTCGAGCAACAGCTCCTCGAGCCGGTCTTGGGCCGCGCCGGTCAACCGCCCCGACGCCGAGAGGTCGAGCTCCCGTTCCAGCTCCCGTTTCGCGCAGTCGGGGCAGATGTGTTCGCGGTCGGTCGCGATCGCGGTCTCCTCGGTGATCGGGGAGTACCGCCCGTCGGAGGCGCAGTACCGGCACGTTCGGACCACCAGCGCCTCCAGCTGGTAGCCGTCGAGCATCTCGCGCAGTTCGTCGCGGCGCGGCGCGGCGGTCTGCTCGGAGATCCGGATCCGCGCGGCCCGCCGAGCGATCTCGACGAACTGGTCGGGGTCACGGGGGTCCTCGGTCGATCCGCGGGTGATCCGGAACCGCCCGGGGCGGGGGCCGGCGCTCGTCTCCTTCAGTTCCAGCCGTCCGCGCACCACGCGCTCGCCGTCACGACGGACGACCACGAGGAACTCGTCGCCGGTCTCGTGGATGAAGAGCGTGTCGACGCGGCCGACCTGTTTTGACACGACCGACGCTACGGCGAGGAGGTATTTCAGCCGTTCGTCTCCGGGGAAGCGAACAGTCGGCACGCGACCGCGCCCGCGCCGACGTGCCGAACGACTGCTGCCCGGCGCGGGGTCGACCCTACGTCACGGGGGGTTTGGTGCCGGCTTCGGTCATAAACCTCCGGACGCGCCGCGACCGGCGCTCGCGGTCGGACCCGTGCCCGTGGCTGGAGTTAAGTCCTGTCGTCGACTACGATCCGGTATGCGAGGCATCCGAATCGGCAGCGCGTTCGGGATCCCGATCAGGCTCGACCTCACGTTCCTCCTCGTGCTCCCGCTTTTCGCGTGGCTCATCGGCAACGACGTCGCGTCGTTGACCGGGGTCGTCAACGACCTGTTCGGGTCCGCGATCGAGGTTGGGCCGCTGACCGCCGGCTCCACGCAGTGGGTGTTGGGCGCGGCCGCGGCGCTCGGGCTGTTCGTCTGCGTTCTGTTGCACGAGTTCGGCCACTCGCTGGTCGCGATGCGGTACGGCTACGAGATCGAGTCGATCACGCTGTGGCTGTTCGGCGGCGTAGCGCGGTTCACCGAGATGCCCGAGGAGTGGCGGCAGGAGTTCACCATCGCGGTCGCGGGGCCGATCGTCAGCCTGGGGTTGGGGGTGGTCGCGTACGCCGGCTTCCTCGCGTTGCCGACGGCGCTCGACCCGGTCAAGTTCGTCGTCGGTTACCTCGCGCTCACGAACGTCGTCCTCGCGGCGTTCAACATGCTCCCGGGCTTTCCGATGGACGGGGGGCGCGTCCTCCGGGCGCTGCTCGCCCGAAGCCGACCGCACGCCCAGGCCACCAAGATCGCCGCCGAGGTGGGGAAGATCTTCGCGTTCCTGCTCGGGATCTTCGGGCTGTTCACCAACCTGTTTCTCATCGCGCTGGCCTTCTTCATTTACATCGGGGCGTCGTCCGAGGCCCAACAGACCGTGATGAAGGCGGCGTTCGAGGGGGTGACCGTCGCGGACGTCATGACCCGACGGGAGGAGCTCCACACCGTCGGCACCGACACCAGCGTCGCGGAACTCCTCGACCGGATGCTGGTCGACCGGCACACCGGCTATCCGGTGATGGACGGCGACCGGCTCGTCGGGATGGTGACGCTCGACGACGCCCGGTCGATCAAGGAGGTCGAACGCGACGCCTACCGTGTCAGGGACGTGATGTCCGTGGAACTCGCGACGATCTCGCCCGACGCCGACGCCATGACCGCGCTCCAACGGATGCAGGAGCGGAAGGTCGGCCGGCTCCCGGTCGTCGACGGCCGCGGGGAGATCATCGGCCTGATCTCCCGGTCGGACCTGGTCACGGCGTTCAACGTGATCCAATCGCGGGGTGCCGTCCCGTCGCTGTCCATGAACGACTCCTCCGACCTCCCGAACCCCAGGTAGCCGTACGGGGCTACCCGGAGCCGTCACCCGCCGGCTCGTCGGCGCCGGGACCAGCGGTGTCGGCGCTCCCCGCCGACGCCGGATCGAGCGGCACGTCGGTGCGCTCCCGCAGCCACGTCACCGCCTCTGTCACGACCGCGTCGCCCCCGCCGGTGACCGTGATCCGGGTCCGGTCGGCGCTCCGGTTGGGGTAGCTCCCGACGCGCACCGCGAACCGGTCGGTGAGCTCCCCCAGCGGCGACGCCAGCGCCCCCTCGGGCTCCGGAGAGTACAGCGTGCGGGCGACCACGTCACCCCCGAAGTCGTCGGCGACGTTCCCGAACACCGCTTCCATCTCCTCGGGGATCCCCGGGAGTACGTAGACGTTCCCGGCCACGCACCCGGGCGCGAGCCCCTCGGGGTTGGGAATCGGGGTCGCCTCGGCCGGCATCGACGCGTACCACTCCGGGCGGAGTTCGAACCCCAGGTCGGGGTTCTCGGCGTAGATCCGGTCGATCCGCGCCCGGACGTCGGCCGCCGCGACGGGGTCGACGACCAGCTCGCGGTCGAGCCCCGCGGCGACCGCGGACATCGTCACGTCGTCGGGGGTCCCGCCCAGCCCGCCGGTCACGAGCACCGCGTCGAACGCCGCGGCCCACGCACGGACCCGCGCCGCGATCACCTCCTCGTCGTCCGGGACGACCACGATCCGAGCCACGTCGACGCCGCGGTCGCTCAGCTCCGCAGCCAGCCACGTCGCGTTCGTGTTCTGGATGTCGCCCGCGAGCAGCTCGTTGCCCACGGTGACGATGGCGGCGTCCATACCTGTCTGTCGGGGGGCGGCGATTTAAACCCGGTCCCGGCACGAACCGAAGCGGAACGTCCATTAGCCCCGGCGTGAATCCCGGGGTATGGACCTGCTCGACAACACTCGCGTGCTCGTCGGTCTCGCGCTCATCCTCGTCGGATCGCTGCTCTTCGTCCCGGCCATGCTGCCGAACACCTCGGTGCTCTTCACCTACGCGCTGGTCCCGGCGGCGCTGCTTCTGACCGCCGGCACGTGGCTCGTCGGGACCTCCGACGCGTCGTCGTCGCCGGTGTGAGTGTATATAGCTTTATTGCCGCCGACCTCGTTCGTCCGGTGTATGATTGACGAGCTGCGCCGCGCAAACAGGGGAACGCGGGTCCAGTACGTGATGATGGTGATCTTCGGGGGGCTCTGCATCCTCGCAGCGTTCGCGCCGTTCCCGGACATCATCAGGATCACGACCGCCGGCACCCTGTTCGGATTCACTGCGGGGCTGTGGGTTTCGCACCTGATCCAGGTGCTGCGACGGGCCATCGACGCACAGCAGTCGAACGTTCAGACTGCGGCCGAAACGCAGTGACACAACCAGAATCACCATCCCGGCCGGCGGACTCGCAGTCGGCGGACTCGTCGGACCGGTCGACGTTCCTCCAAGGGATCGAGTTCATCACCGGTCCGGACCCCAACCTCGGGTCGTTCCTGCTCACCGTCGGGAGCGTCACGTGCGTGTTCATCGCGCTGTTCCAGTTCACGATGCCGTCTCCGGCGTCGCACCTGCTCACCGCCGGCGTGATCGTGATCACGGTCGTGAGTGCCGGGTTCGCGGCGCTGCTCGACTCGCTCGACTACTTCGATCAGTCGACCGAGTCGACCGCCCCCGCGGCGTCGGAGTCGAAATCCAAGCGCAAGCCGTGGGTCCCCGAGGAGCCGGTGTCGGCGCCGCTGCCGCCGATGATCAACTTCGACGAGGAGCTCAGCGAGCTACAGGAGCATTTCGACGGGGACCTTCCCAGCCAGCTGACGGCGTTCGTCGAGGACTACCGGCGGCTGAAGACCAACCCCACGAACCGGACGACGATCGCGAGCGACCTGCGGGCGGACCTGAACCCTGTCGGCGCGATCCTCGACGAGGGGACCCGCGAGTACGACCTCTACCAGCAGATCAGCGACGGTCTGTTCCGGTACATCGGTGACAGCGCCGACCACCTCACCGTCACGAAGGTCGAGAGCAGCACCGAAGCCGGCCAGCCGCAGGGGATCGAAGCGTTGGCCGGGGAACTGGCCGTCTTCGACTTCTCGGTGCAGAACGACGGCGAGGCGACCGACGTCGAGATCGTCGCGCGGTTCTACGACGGCGACGACCTGCTGTCGACCCGGACCGCCTCGCTGAAGGCCGTGCGTCCGGGGGCGACCCAGACGACCTCGACCAAGATCTACGTCCCGGAGTCGGCGGACCGAGTGCGGGTCGACGCCCGACCCGCGTAGCGCCGTCGCAGCCGGTCGTTTCTGTGGTATCCAGCGACTACCGGCCGACTCGCCACCGTACCTCGTCCGTGCCGACGACGGCATCGGTAGCGGCCACCGGGCGCGTGGGTTTCCGACGACGGCTCGAACCTCGTATATAACAACTCGGTACGCGGTGGTAGTGTTTCGAG
>CAZIQT010000147.1:0-5283 GCA_964541645.1 uncultured Halobellus sp.
CGCCGGTCGAGAGCACCTCCTCGTCGGGCGTCACCGCGAGCGTGAGCCGGGCGTCCCCGCCGGGGTCAGCCGCGAAGAACGCCGCGAGCAACGCGGCGAGCGACCCCTTCGCGTCGCAGGATCCCCGGCCGTTGATCCGGTCGCAGTCGCCGCCGGCGTCGCCCGCCGTCCGCGAGAACGGTACGTGTGGGGAGACGGTGTCGATGTGGGTGTTGAACGCGAGGTGGGTCGTCGCCGCTGACGCGGGCGCGCCCTTCGACGCCAGCGTGTTGCCCGCGTCGTCGACGGTGGCGTCGATCCCGCGGGCCTCGATCGCGTCGACGAGGAGGTCGCGCATCTCCGAGACGTCCTCGTTCGACGCCACCGGGACCGCCCGCTCCAGGAACTCGATCGGGTCGAAGCCGGTGTCGGAGTCGGCGGCCGGAGCGTCGGACATCTACGCCGACCGCACGACGGTCCCGAGTTCGGTCGCGAACTCGCGTTCGGCCGGCCCCGAGAGGGTCGCCGGCCCGTCGTCGGGGACCGTGATCCGGAGGTCCCCGCCCGGGGGCGCGACCGTCACACTGCGGCCGTCGAGCGCTCCGAGCCGCTTTGCGGCCGCCGCGACCGCGACCGCGCCGGTGCCGCAGGAGCGGGTCTCGCCCTCGACGCCCCGCTCGTAGGTCCGCTGGCGGAACCGGGGGTCGTCGCCGTCGGACGCGACCCGCGACGCCACCGTGACGTTCGCCCCCTCCGGGAAGGCGTCGGCGTGCCGGACCGCCGGAGCGACCGCGTCGAGGTCGACCGCGTCGACATCGTCGACGAGCGCGACCGCGTGCGGAACCCCGGTGTTCACCGCGGTCACGGGCAGCCCCTCGACCGTGTCCTCGACCAGTTCGGCCCCGCGGGACAGCGGCACCGCACGCGGCGCGAACGCCGGGACGCCCATCTCGATGGTGACGTCGCCGCCGTCGACGGTCGCGCGTCGGGTTCCCGCGGGCGTGTCGATCATCAGCTCGGTCGCCCCGGTGCGTTCGGCGGCCCACGCGGCGGCGACCCGCGCGCCGTTGCCGCACATCGCCGCGATCGAGCCGTCCGGCTGGACCAAGGTCATGACGACCCGCGGCGGGGCGTAGCCGGGCTCCAAGGAGAGGAACAACACGCCGTCGGCGCCCGTCCGCGGGGCGTCGGGGTGGCTCACGCCGGTGTCGCGGTCGCAGTGGGTGGTCGCGAACGCCGGCCGGTCGGGGATCGACTCCGCGGCGTCGACGACGATGAAGTCGTTGCCGGTGCCGTGGTACTTCTCGATCGGTACCTGGTGGTGCAGCACGGTCATCGTTCCAGCTCCGTGAGGTCCGATACGGTCTCGCGTCGCCGGGCGATCCGGACGGTCGTCCCCGACCGGGCGACCTCGGCGGGTCGCGGCCGGGAGTTGTAGGTGTTCGACATCTCGTATCCGTACGCCCCCGCGTTCCCGATCGCGAGGATCTCCCCCCGGTCGGGCCGCGACAGCGGTCTCTGCTCGCACAGTACGTCCGCGGACTCACATATAGGTCCCGCTACCGTGACGGGTGTCGTCCCGCGGGTCCCGCCGGCCGCGTCGGCCGAGAGGTTCCGGATCGGGTGGTAGGCGTCGTACATCGCGGGCCGGAGCAGCGCGGTCATCCCCGCGTCGACGCCGACCACGGTCGCGTCGCGGGCCCGCTTCACGGTGTTGACCCGCGTCAGGAGCACGCTCGCGTCCGCGACGACGTACCGCCCCGGCTCGACCGACAGCGTCGCTCCGGTGTCGCCGAGCGCCGCCCGGGTCGCCTCGGCCACCGCGTCGAGATCCAGCGGGGGGTCGTCCTCCCGGTACGGAACGCCGAACCCGCCGCCCACGGTCACGAACTCCAAGCTCCCCGCTCGGGACTCGACATCCCGCGCGAGGTCGCCCATCCGCGACACCAACTCCCGGTGGGCCGAGCGGTCGTCGCCGGAGATCCCGCTGCCCGCGTGGGCGTGGACGCCCACCAGGTCGAAATCGGCCGCCCACGCCGCCGCGAGGTCGGGGACGCGCTCGATCGGGATGCCGAACTTCGCGTTCGCGCCGGTGCGGACCTTCTCGTGGTGGCCCGCGCCGACGCCCGGGTTCGCCCGGACGCAGAGCCGCCCGTCGAACCCCCGGTCACGGAGCCGTTCGACGGTGTCCGCGGCGCCGACGGTGATCGTCAGGTCCGGCGACTCCCGCCACCGCTCGACCACCCTGTCGAGGTCGCGACCGGGCGGGTTGACCGCGGTGTAGCGGATCCGGTCGCCCGGGAACCCCGCCGCGAACGCGCGTTCGACCTCGCCGGCGGAGGCACACTCGGCGTCGAGGCCGGCCTCCCGCACCGTCCGCAGCACCGGGCGGCCGGCGTGAGCCTTCATCGCGTAGCTGATTTCGGCGTCCGGGAACGCCGAACGAAGCCGGGCGCAGTTCTCCGCCACCCGGTCGCGGTCGAGGACGTACAGCGGGGTGTCGTACTCCGCGGCGAGCGCGAGCAGGTCGCCGGCGTCCCACGCGGCGAGGCGGCGCACCGCCGGGCCGCCGTCGCCGGGGGCAGTCATTCCCGGAGCGCCTCCTCGCGTCGAGTGTTGTCGAGGGTGTCGTCCTCGATGTCGAGGGCGACGACCGCGGGCTTGTACGCCCCGGACTCGAAGAGGTCGTGATCGCTCAGCGACGACTCCACGTACCGGGTGAACGCCCGCCGGTTCGCGGGCAGGTGGCCGTAGACGACCTCGTCGGTCACCAGGTCGTAGACCGGAATCCGCGGGGACAACAGCGTGTTCTCGCCGACCACGGTGTTCTCGCCGACGTGGAACCCGGAGGTGACCCGGCAGCCCGCCCCCAGTGACACGCCGTCCTCGATTATCACCGGCGCGTCCTCGACGGGCTCCAGCACGCCGCCGATCAGGGTGTTCGCGCCGAGCTTGACGTTCTGGCCGAGCTGGGCACAGGAGCCGACGGTGTCACACGAGTCCACCAGGGTACCGTCGCCGACGTGGGCGCCGACGTTCACGAACGACGGCGACATCATGATGCAGTCGGCGCCGAGGTACGCCCCGCGGCGGATCGCGGTCCCGTCGGGGGTGTTCCGGGTGCCGCGGCCGCCCAGGTCGGTCGTCGACCGCAGCGGCAGCACGTCGTAGTAGGAGACCCCGCCGTACTCCCGGGGTTCCGTCTCCCGCAGGCTGAAGTTCAGCAGGATCCCCCGCTTGACCCACTCGTTGACCGTCCACGCGTCGGGCCCGGAGTCGCCGACCCGCTCGGCGGCTCGGATCTCCCCGGTCTCCAGCCCGTCGAGGAACGCGTCCAGCGTCGACTGGACCGCCGAATCGGCGGCGTCCTCGACCTCGTCGTCCCGGTAGCGCTGCCATAGGTTCTCGACGTCGGTTTCGAGTGTCATCGTGGGTCGGCTCCGTCGGTTCCGTTCTCGCCGTCGGGGGTCAAGACGGCGTCGAAATCGTACCGCCCCGGGTCGCGGCCGGCGAGCCACGCCGCGGCGTCGAGCGCTCCCGACGCGAAGATGCTCCGGGAGCCCGCGCGGTGGGTCAGCTCCAGTACCTCGTCGCTGCCCGCGAGCAGGACCTCGTGTTCGCCCGCGACGTCGCCCGCCCGGCGGGCGTGGACGCCGATCTCGTCGCCGGTCCGCGGCTGGTCGCCAACCCGGCCGTGGACCCGATCCGCGTCGTCGCCGCGTGCATCGTCGACGTCGTCGAGGAGCGTCACCGCGGTGCCGGAGGGGGCGTCGAGCTTGCCGTTGTGGTGAGTCTCGGTGATCTCGACGTCGTAGCCGTCGAGCGCGGGCACCGTCGCCCGCACCGCCCGCCGGAGCGCCGCGATCCCGCGGGAGAAGTTCGACGCCTTCAGCAGCGGCACCCGCCCGGCGACGTCGGCGAGGGCCGCCCGCCCGTCGTCGTCGTATCCCGTCGTCCCGACGACGGCGGCGACCCCGGCGTCGGCGGCCGCCGCCAGGTAGTCGACGCTGGCGTCGGGCACGGTGAAGTCGACCAGGACGTCGACGTCGTGGTCGACGAGCGCGGCGCCGAGGTCGGCGTCGGTGACGACGGCGTCGGCCGCGCCGGGGGCGTCGCCGCTCGGGACGGCGTCGGGCGTCCGGCTCGCCGCGAGCACGAACCCGACGTCGTGGCGGTCGGCCGCGACGGCACACAACTCGCCGCCCATCCGGCCGCTGGCGCCCGTGATCGCCACGCGGAGCCCGGTCTCGGCCATCACGCCGCCTCCGTGGGCTCGGCGTCCGGCTCCGGCCCCGCGAGGTCGGCGAGAATCCGTTCGAGCTCCTCGCGCGGCTCAGCGGAGAGTTCCGTCAGCGGCGACCGGAGGGTCTCCGGGGCGTGGCCGCGGATCGCCATCGCGGCCTTCACCGGGATGGGGTTGGTCTCGGCGAACAGCTGGCGGAACAGCGGCGACAGCTCGAAGTGGAGCGCCCGGGCGCGGTCGAGGTCGCCCTCGATCGCGGCGTCGACGAGTTCGACGGTCCGCTCGGGCTCGACGTTGCCGGCGACCGAGATCACCCCGCGGCCGCCAAGCGTACACACCGGGAGCGTGAGCGCGTCGTCGCCCGACAACACCGCGAGGTCCTGCTCGCGGGTGTGCTCGATGACCTCGGAGATCTGTGCGATATCGCCGCTCGCGGCCTTGTACGCCCGGACGTTCTCGTGGGTCGCGAGGTCGGCGACCGTCTCGGGAGCGACGTTCCGGCCGGTCCGGCCGGGGACGTTGTAGACGATCTGCGGGAGGTCGACCGCGTCGGCGACCGCGCGGAAGTGGTCGGAGAGCCCCGCCTGTTCGGGCTTGTTGTAGTACGGCGAGATGAGGAGGAGCGCGTCGGCGCCGGCCGCGGCGGCCCGCCGGGAGAGGTCGACCGCCTCGTGGGTGGAGTTCGACCCCGACCCCGCGATCACGGGGACGTCGTCGACGGCCCCGACGACCGTCTCGACCACCTCAATGTGTTCGTCGTGCGTGAGCGTCGCGCTCTCGCCGGTGGAGCCGGCGGGGACGAGCCCCGCGACGCCCGCGTCCTCCAGGCGTCGGGCGTCCGCGGCGAGGGTTTCGTGATCGATGCGTCCGTCGTCGGCGAACGGCGTGGTCATCGCGGGGAACACGCCGGTGAAGTCGATGTCTGTCATTGTCTCGTATACTGTGACCCCGTCTATAGGGTCTGTCGGTCGACGTCGGTCGTACGCGGCTGTGCGCCCGCCGGGGACCGCCACGGACGGGGATGCCACTCCCGCCCGAAGCGTCACGCCGGGCGTTTCGTC
>CAZIQT010000148.1:0-5266 GCA_964541645.1 uncultured Halobellus sp.
TCAGAACGGCTCGGGCTCGTCGAGCCGGTAGAACAGCGCCTCGAAGTCCTCGCCGTCGAGTTCGGACATGTACGCCTCCGACTCCTCGCGGAGCCGGTCGATCTCCGACTCCAACTCCAGATACCGCTCGTCGGCTTCGAGCTCGAACTCCGGCTTCTCGGCGGCGAGGGTCTCGCGCGTCGAGAGCTTCGCGAAGAACTCCCGCAACGTGTCGGTGTACTCCGACCGGCGGATCAACCGGGTCGTGACCGCCGCGAGGTCCGACGCCGCCACGGGTTTGGTGAGGTAGGCGTCGAACCCCAGTTCCAGGATGTCGAAGTCGGGATCGACGGCCGTGATCATCGCGACCCCGCAGTCGAGCTCCCGGTCGCGGATGCGTTCGAGGACCTCGTCGCCCGACGTCCCGGGCATCCGTCGGTCGAGAAGCACCACGTCGACCGAGTCGTCGAGGATGTCGAGCGCCTCGCGGCCGTCGTAGGCGGTCGAGACCGCGTACTCGCCGGACAGCCACGACGCGTAGAGGTCCGCGAGGTCGGGTTCGTCGTCGACGATCACGACTCGGTGGTCGGCGCTCATCGTTCGGGTAGCTCCTGCTTACCGGTTTTCGCGTGTCGGCATTAAGTCTACTCCCTCCCCGACGGGCGCCCGGGTCAACACTTATTACGCGGCCTGGACACAGACAGGTATGCCCGACGACGAGGGACCCTCGCTGTCGGATCTCGCGGCACGGGTGAGCGGCGACGCCGACACCGGCGCCGGGGCGAGTGCCGACGCCGACGGGTCGCAGTCGACGCGCGGCGACCCCGGACGCCGCGACGGGGAGCCGTCGCTGTCGGACCTCGCGAAGTCGATCGAGCGCCGGTCCGGCGGCGGGTCCGCGCCGACCGCCGGCGACCCCGACGAGTGGGACTTCGTCGGGGGAGGCGCCGAGCCGGGCGACGCGGCGCTGGACCCCAAGACGGAGGCCGTGCTGGAGCTGGCGGGCGACGCCGCGAACGTCCTCCTCACTGGTCCCGCCGGCTGCCCGGCCGACGAGAGCCTCTGTTCCCGGCTGATGACTGCGCGGTCGGAGACGCCGGTGTCGATCCTGGTGATCACCGTCTCCGAGACGCCGAGCCAGCGGCTGTCGGTGCTCCAGAGCTACCTCGAAACCCCGGTCGAGCGGACCGCCGTCGTCGACGTCCGGAACTACGACCGCGCGACGACCTACGACCGGTACGAGGGACCCGTCGACGTCAGACCCGTGTCGAGCCCGCAGGACCTCCGCCGGATCGGGATCGTGGCCAGCCGGATCCTCTCGGAGTGGGAGGACGCCCCCGGCCCGACCACGGTGTGTCTCCACTCGCTGTCGGACCTGCTCGCGCTCACCGACGACCGCCAGCGGCTGTTCCGGTTTCTCCACGTGCTCCGCGGGCGGATCCAGGCGGCCGGCGCTCGGGCCCACTACCACTTCGATCCCTCGCGGCACGACGACGAGGTGGTCCGCACCTTCGAGTCGCTGTTCGACGCGGTGCTCGCCTTCGAGGCCGACGGCTCCGTGTCGATGCCGTGAGCCCCGTCACCCCCACGTCCGGCTCCAGGGCCGGCGTCACCGGTCGTCGTTCCGCTCTTCCTCCCGCTTGAGGTCGTCGAGGTCGCCGAACGGAGCGTCCGCGGTCGCACCAGCGTCGGCCGCCGGCTCCGCGTCTGCGTCCGCGCCGTCGTCACCCGCTTCCGGGTCCGACCCCGGACCGCCGAAGCCGAACGCCGACTCCGCGGCGTCGTCCGGCTCCGAGCCGTCCGCGGTGTCGGACTCGGCGGTGACGCGACCGAAGTCGACCGGATCGGGATCCGTCGTGCGCTCCGTCGGCTCGGGTTCGGGGGCGTCGCCGCCGGGATCGGACTCCGTCGACCACGCTGTCGGCTCCGCGGAATCCGACTCTCCGGCCGGCGGTGCCTGTCTCGGTTCGTGGGCGTCGGTGCGCTCGGGTGCGCCGGCGTCGTCGGTCCGCGTCGCGGGATCGGGCACTGCGGGTCCGCCGCCCCCGGCCGGCGCTCCACCCGCCCCACGTCGTCGGCTCTCGTCGGTGGTAACGACGACGTCGGAGAGGAACAGCCACTTGTCGCGTTCGTCGATGCCGGTCAGCAGGGCGTCACACGCCGGGCAGTACGGGTCCGCGAGCAGGCCGAGGTCAACCCGCTCGCCGCAGGCCTCACACGCCCCGCTGTGGACGTCGTGCCCGGCGGCGTCGGAAAGCAGCGACCGCAGCGCCTCCCGCTCCCACCGGAGCTGTGAGAGTTCGTCGTCGGAGCGCTCCTCGACCGCCGAGAGCTCCGCGTCGAGGTCGTCGCTCCGGGCCACGAGGTATTCGAGGATGGTCTCGAGGTCCTCGAACTCCGCGTCGAGACGGGATCGGAGCCGCTTTTGCTCGTCGGCGAGCTGTTTGTGTCGTCCGTCGACGTCGGTCTCCAGGTCGTCGATCCGGTCGGCGAGCGACTCGTAGTCGTCGACAAGTGACTCACGGGCCGCCTCCGACTCCGCCGCCACCGCCTCGACGTCGGCTTCGATCTCCGACAGGCGATCGGCGGCGGCCTCCAGTGTCCGGTCTCGCGACTGCTCGCGCGCCCGCTGGTCGTCGAGTCGGTCCTCGACGTCGTCGAGGCGGTCGCGGAGCGCCGCGATCCGACCGCGCCGGCCCTCGCGGTCCGTCCGGCCGGAGTCGCCGTCCGCCCCCCCGTCGGCCTGTTCGCGCGGCTCTGCGGACCGGTCGCGCCGGGACGGCCGCTCGGGCCCTTCGATCGCGTCGCTCCCGCCGCCGACCCTCGGCGCGGCGCCGAGGGTCCCGTCGTCTCCACCGGGGTAGATGTCGCGTACTGACGCGTCGCTCCCCGAGTCGTCGAGCAACTGGACCATCTCGTTGAGTGTCCAGTACGAGGAGACCAGTCGCTCGAACAGCTCCTGCCGGGAGACGTTCTGCGACTCGGCGTGCTGATCGAGCCACTTATCGAACGACGTCGTCGCCCCCGAGCCGTCCCGGCGATCGTTGGAATCCCCCGACATCGAAGTGAATGGTAAGCGGACGCTACGAGAGGCAACAACAAAAGTTTTGTTACGCTTACGCCGTTAATCGGGCGTATGAGCGCCGAACGACGGCCGTCGAGGCCGGCTCCCCCCGGAGGCACCCGCTCGGATGGCGCTTGAGCCGCGTTTGAAGCTGTTCATCGACGAGAACCACCGGCTCGTCGTCGGGGCGCTCGTGGTCGCCGGCCTCCTGTGCGTCGTCGGCGCGGGGTACGTCTACGCCACGCCCGCCACCGAGACGGTGACCGAACGCACGAACCAACGCACGTTCAGCACCGACGTCGAATCGAGCGCGGTCGTGACGCGGCCGACGGAGCTGTACGAACGGGGCGAGACCCTCGAGAACCGGTCGGTGTACTTCACGTCGGCGTCGCCGTCGTTCACCCTGAACGTCACCACCTCGGTGCCCTCGGGCGAGCCGGTCGAGATCGGCCAGCGGCTCGAACTCGAAGCGACGGGCGTCCGCGACGATCGGCCGTTCTACACCGCGACGCGGACGCTCGTCGAGACCAACCGGACCGTCTCCGACGGCCGGGTGCAGTCGTCGCGGACGGTCAACATCACGGACCTCAGCCGCGAGTTGGTCGCCGTCGAGGAGGAGATCCAGGAAGTCGGACAGTTCCGGCTCCGGCTCCGGCTGACGGTGACGTACCGCACCGACGACTACGAGGGAACCCTCCGGACGACCGCGCCGTTCGTGATCGACGGCCGGGCCTACTACGTCGACGGGTCGCTCGACGCCGCGGAGACCGAGACGACGGTGGTCGACCGAGAAATCACCCAGCCCCCGGACCCCGCGACGTACGGCGGGCTCGGGGCGCTCGGGATCGTGCTCGTCGTGGCCGCGGCGGCGGTGAGCCGCGTCGAGACCCTGCTCGACCCCGAGGCGCTCCGGCGGGAGATCGTCCACGACCAACACGCCGAGTGGATCTCCCGCGGGGAGTTCCCGACGAGCGCGGACAAACCCTACATCTCGATTCTGACGCTCGAGGACCTCGTCGACGTCGCGATCGACACCAATCGCCGGGTCATCTACGACCCCCAGATCGAGGCGTACGCGGTGATCGACAGCTCCGAGATCTACTACTACGCGACGGCGGACGTCCAGGCCGACGAGTGGCTCGGCATCTGAGCCGCGCCGGCCCGGCCTCACCCCCGTCTTCGATCGCCGACACACATAAACCGACCACCGCCGGAGACGTGGACGTATCGGCGCATGTCCCTGCGATCCTCGCTCGGGAGCGCGGTGACCGTCCTCCTGGTAGCCGTGGTGATCGCGATGTTCGTCGGCCAGCAGATCGGCCAGCCCATTCTGCTGGGGTTCGTGGTCACCGGCAGCATGTCCCCGACGCTCGACCCCGGTGACGGGTTCGTCGCGGTTCCGCCCGCGCTCGCCGACGACGTCGAGGAGGGCGACGTGGTGACGTTCGACGCCCGGGAGTTGGAGGGCGGCGGGCTGACCACCCACCGGGTGGTCGGCGAGACCGACGAGGGGTACATCACCCGCGGGGACGCCAACCCGTTCACCGACCAGGACGCCGACGAGCCGCCGGTTCAGGCGTCACAGATCAGGGCGGTGGCGTGGCAGTTCGACGGCGAGGTGGTGGTGCTCCCCGGGCTCGGGACGGTCGCGCTCGCGATGCAGACCGGGGTGGAGACCGCGGTCGGCGCCCTCTCGGGCATCCCCGGGCTGGGGGGCCTGGCCGACGGCGACGCCCGGGCGCTCATGATCGGCGCCGGCGGACTCCTGGTGCTCTACAGCCTCGCGAGCGACCGGCTCTCGGGTCGCCGCGGCGGTCGCTCGGCGTCACGCGACCGGGTGATCAAGGCGTCGTTCGTGCTCGTCGTCCTGTTGCTGTTCGTCACGGTCCCGCTGACCGCGAGCATGGTGTTGCCGTCGGGGGTCGAGACCCTCTCGGTGGTGAGTTCGGAGTCGCCGAGCGGCGACCCGACGGTGATCCAGCGGGGCGGCAGCCAGACCGTCTCCTACAACGTCTCCAACGACGGCTTTCTCCCGCGGGTGGCGGTGATCGAACCCGCGAGCAACGGCGTGACGATCGCCGAGACCACCCTGGTCGTGTGGCGCGGGGAGTCCGCCGGGACCGAGGCCGTCATCTCCGCGCCCGACGAAACTGGGGTGTACGTCCGGTCGATCAGCCAGTGGCAGTACGTCATGCTGCTCCCGCTCCCGATCCTGCTGGGGCT
>CAZIQT010000149.1:0-5218 GCA_964541645.1 uncultured Halobellus sp.
TATGGTCCTGCTCGAATCCGACTCCGAGCTGTCACGGGGCGACGAGGCACCCGACTTCGACCTGCCCGCCGCCGACGGTGGGGAGCGCTCGCTCGCCGACTTCGCCGACCACGACGCGCTGCTCGTGGTGTTCACCTGCAACCACTGCCCGTACGCCGAGGCGAAGGTCGACGAACTGAACCACCTCGCGCGGTCGTACGACGGCCTCGCGGTGGTGGGGATCAACCCGAACGACGCCGACGAGTATCCCGACGATTCTTTCGAACGGATGACGGAACGGGTCGACGCCGGCGAGATCGAGTTCACCTACCTCCGCGACGAGTCCCAGGACGTGGCGCGGCGGTACGGCGCGGTGTGTACGCCGGATCCGTTCCTGTTCGAGCGCGACGGCGACGCGTTCCGGCTGGCGCTGCACTCCCGGATCGACGACGCCATGTCGCCCGACGAGGAGCCCGAGCGCCACGAGATGCGGGAGGCAGTCGAGGCGGTCCTGGCTGGCGGGGAGATCCCCTTCGCGGCGACCCCCTCGCAGGGCTGTTCGATCAAGTGGACCGACGAGTAGGCGCCACCCCTCGCGACGGTCCGCTGCCTACGCCTCGGCGTCGGCCCCGGCGTCCGCCGCGACGCGGTCGCCGCCGGGGAGTCGCCCCGCCCAGTGGAGCGCCACCGACAGCGCGAGGAGGACGGCCAGGCCGGCGGCAAACCAGCGGAACACCGTGGCGTAGGCGTAGCCGCGCTCGACGAGCGCCCCGACGACGCCGCTCCCGGACGCCTCGACGGCGATGGAGAGCCCGCTGAACGCCGCGAAGGTCCCGGCGCGGGTGTCGGCCGGAAGCGACGACAGCACGTAGGTATCGAGCGCGGGGAACAGCCCGTGGATGGCGTATCCGAGCACGACCGAGACCGCGCCGAGCGCGACGACGCCGCGGAGGACGGTCACTCCGAAGACGCCGACGGTGAAGATCCCGACCAACGCCAGGACGTAGGGAACCGTCGGGAGCCGGTCGACCAGCGTGCCGCTGAGCCAGAACGCCGGGATCCCGGCGGCGAACGCGACCGTCAACAGCGCGTTTGCGGTCCCCGCCCCCAGCCCCCGGGCGAGCATGACGGAGACGTAGAAGTTGAACAGCCCCTGCCAGACGAACCCGGCCGCGCTGACGAACAGCATCCCTGCAAGGATCACTCGCCAGTTGCCGAGCACCCCCCGGAAGTTCCGTGCCGGCGGGGCCTCCCGAACCTGGTCGGCGCGCCGCAGGCCGGCCGCGAACGCGACCGTCGTGACGAGGGCCGCGGCGGCCAGCACCCAGAACACCGCGCGCCAGGTCGTGACCGCGACGACGGAGACCACCACCGTCGGCGCGGCGACGGCCGCGAGTTGGGCTGCGGTGCCGTGGATGCCGATACGCTTGCCGACGCGGTCGGGGTAGAGTTCGCTGACGAGCGGCACCGCGGAGACGAAGTAGGCGCCGGACGCCGTCCCGACGGCAAACACGCCGACGCTGAGCGTCCGGAGGTCCGTCGACACCGCTGTGAGCGCCGCGGCGCCGGTGAGAGCGAGCCCGGAGGCGACGACGACCCGCCGTCGGGAGACTCGCGTGAGCACGTAGCTGAGGGGGAGCCGGGGGAGTGCGGTGCCGAACCACACCAGCGAGACGACCGCGCCGACGGCCGCCGGGCCGACGTCGAACGCCGCCTGCAGCGGCTCGACGAGCGGCGCGAAGGCGACGCGCCCGAAGTTGACGGCGAAGACCATCCCTAAGAGGCTGCCGTACAGCCGGCGAGTCATCCGTCGGTGCTCGGGACGGGGTGGTGTAATCGGTTGTGATCGACCGTTCCGCGCCACCGGGAGCAGGGGTCCGGGGGGCGGCCGAACCGGCGGGTCAGTCGCGGTTGGGGCTGTAGTTCGGCGCCTCGTCGGTGATCATGACGTCGTGGGGGTGGCCCTCCGCCTGGCCGGCGCTGGAGACCCGGACGAACTCCGAGCGCTGCTTGAACGCCGGGATGGTCGCGGCGCCGACGTACCCCATGCCCGAGCGCATCCCGCCGACGAGCTGGTGGAGTTCGGAGGCGAGCGTCCCCTTGTACGGCGTCGCGGCCTCGACGCCCTCGGGCACGAACTCCTCGTCACCGTCGGCCTCCTTGAGGTAGCGCTCGCCACCGCCGGACTTCATGGCGCCGACGGAGCCCATCCCGCGGTACTGCTTGTACTTCTTGCCGTTCATCGTGATGACGCGGCCGGGCGCCTCCTCGGTGCCGGCGAAGTACGACCCCAGCATCACGGCGTCGGCACCCGCCGCGATCGCCTTGATCGCGTCGCCGGAGTAGCGGATCCCGCCGTCGGCGATCACGGGCACGCCCTCGGGAGCGGCGACGTCGGCCACCTCCGCGACCGCGGTGATCTGCGGCATCCCGGCGCCGGAGACGACGCGGGTGGTGCAGATCGACCCGGGGCCGATCCCGACCTTCAGGCCGTCGGCGAAGTCGACCGCGGCCTCGGCGGCCTCCCGCGTCCCGACGTTGCCGACCACGACGTCGGCGTCGACCGACGACTTGATGTCGCGGGCGCTGTCGAGGACGTCGAGGTTGTGGGCGTGGGCGCAGTCGATGAACAGCACGTCGGCGCCGGCGTCGTCGGCGGCTGCGGCGCGCTCGGTCTCGAACGGGCCGACCGCGACCCCGACGCGGAGCCGTCCGGTGTCGTCGCGGGCGGCGTTCTCGTGTTCGCGCCGCTGGAGGATCCCCTGCATCGTCACGAGCCCCACGAGCCGGTCGGCGTCGTCGACGATCGGGACCCGCTCGATCTTGTGGTCGTACATCAGCTCCAGGGCCTCGCGGGCCTCCACCTCGCGGGGCGCGGTAATGACCTCGTCGGTCATCGCCTCCCGGACCTGGTCGGCGTCGCCGACTTCGAGGTACGGCCGGATGTCGGTCCCGGAGATGATCCCCAACACGGTGTCGTCGCCGTCGACCACGGGGGCGCCGGAGACGCCCTCGCGTTCCATCATCGCGTCGACCTCACGGATCGTCTGTGTGGGGCTCGCGGTCACCACATCGTCGCGGCGGATCACGAGCTCGTCGGCGCGCTTCACCCGCCGGATCTCCGCGACCATCCGCTCGTCGTCCATGTTCCGGTGGAGGACGCCCAGCCCGCCCTCGCGGGCCATCCCGACCGCCATCTCCCCCTCGGTGACGGTGTCCATCGCGGCCGAGAGGATCGGGATGTTGAGTTCCACGTTCCTCGAGACGTGCGTCGACACGTCGGCGGCGTCGGGTTCGACCCGGCTCTCGGCCGGGCGGAGCAACACGTCGTCGAACGTCAGGGCCTCCGGAACGCGGAGCTTCTCCGAGAACGGCTCGGCCTCGGGAACGTCGTTCGCCATATAAACGGTCCCTCGTGAACCGTCAAAAGCGTTGCGAGACCGCCCGACGGGCGGTCGTGCCCGGAGTGCGGAACGACACGGAGTCGGCCGGACGCCGGCAGTCGGTCCGGCCGCCGAAGTGGACGTTCGTCCGCGTTCGAGCCGGATTCCGCGCGGTTCCGCCCCGTTTCCGCGGTCTCTCGGGCGGCGTGGGCACACGTCCCACGCAACGTTTAATATCCGGTCCGCGTCATATATCGATATGGACTCCGAGTGTCCCACTGCATCGCGCACCGCGGGTCAGCCGACTTCCGCACGCAGCGCGAACTTTACATTTACAGCGATGCAGTCGTCCAAAAACGGGAATCCGGCTCCCTCGGACGCCGCGCTCGGAGCATCCGGCCGTGCCGACGGTACCGCGCCGTCGGGGATACGGCCATATCGCCGCTCGGCCGATGGTGACGGCCGTTAGCGCCGAATGAGCGTCTCGAGACACCCGGTCGCGCTCCGCCTCGAGCAGCGCGTCGGCCGCGGAACCCGGCTGCTCGCCACGGTGATGGCGCTGCCGTTGGTCGACGGCATCTTCCCCGCGCTGATCATCGCCGGCGCGTTGAGCAGCCCGCTCGGCATCCTCGAAACCGGGCTCCTGATCTTCGGCGGGTCGGCGACGGTCGCGGTGATCCTCGCGGAGATGGAAGGGAGCCGCCGGGAGCAGGTCACGTCGATCCTGCTTCTGGGGGCGGTGTTGCTCCCGCTGGCCGCCGTGGAAGCCCTCTTCGCGGAGACCCTGGCCACGGTCCTGAACTTCGCGGTGTTCCAGCGGTTCGCGGGGCTCGTGATCCTCGCGGTCGCCGCGAAGACGGCCTCCGCGAAGGTGGGGGAGTATCTCCCGTCGCCGAGCGTCATCATCGGGCTCGGGCTGGTCGCGAGCCTGGAACTCGGCGACGCGGCGCTCGTCGTCGATCCCGACCTCGCGACGGTCGGACGGGGCGTTGCTGCCGCCGCCGTCGGCGTCGGGTTCGCGCTCGCGATCGCGGTGTTCGCCCCCACGCTCCGCGGCGCGGTCGACCTCGATCGCTTCCGGTTCGGAAGTTCGGTGGCGCTCGGGATGCTCGCGATCGACGTGCTCGGGCTGCTCCCGACGCAGGCGCCGGTCGCGCTGGGCGTGCTCGGGGTCACGGCGCTGTTCGCCTACGACCCCTCCGCGGGGAGCGTCGACGCCGAGCCGATCGACGACGGCGCCGAGTCCGAACCCGCCCCGGACGCGGGAGCGACCGCGGCCGGTGCCGACGCGGAGCCGAGTTCCGACCCCGGACTCCTCGCGTCGCTGTCGGGTGTGGTCGCAGACGGCGGCGACGCGGACCCGGCGGACCCCGACCCGGATGCGGAGGCTGCTGACGACGACGAATCGGGCGGCGACGTTGGGTACGGCTACCCCGAGACGGACAGCTCGCGGTCGCCGTGGCTCTGAGGACGGCCCGGCGGCCGGGCGGCGCGACGGGTTTAGAAGCCTCCGCGCCGTGGCGGGAATATGAGCAACCGCGTCGTGGAAGGCCGGATGGTCACCCCCGAACGGCTGGCCGAGCTGGTCGAGGGGGAGGCGCCGCTGGAAGCCGAGGCGATCGAGGACGCCGGAATGGAGTGTCCCGAGTGCGGCGAGAACGTCCTCTCGGTGGGGTATATGCCCAGCGTGACCGAGTTCGTGACCGCGTACAAGTGTCAGGAGTGTTCGTGGTCCGACACCGACCGGTAGCCGTCACCCGATCGTAATCCATTTACGTGGTATCGGCATACATCGGAGTGTAGTGGGGTCGTGGCCAAGCCCGGTATGGCGACTGACTCCAGAGGCAGAGCGCCCG
>CAZIQT010000150.1:0-5189 GCA_964541645.1 uncultured Halobellus sp.
GTCGGCGGCGTCGCCGGCTCCGGACCCCGACTGCGAGCGGTCGGCCCCGTCGGACGCCGACGCGGCGCGCTCCAGGAGGTCGTCGGCGTCGGGCTCCGGCGGTCCAGACTCCAGCGCGGGGCGGTCGCCGACGGTCAGCCGGTTCGATTTGAACCACCCGCCGGGCTCGACGCCGTCGAACTGTGACTCGCAGAACGGACACGCCGGCTCGTCGAGCAGCCCGAGCCGGACCGACCCCCCGCAGGCGTCACACGCCGCCTCCGAGATCCCGTCACGGTTCGCCGCCTTGCGCAGGTCCGCGACGGCGGCGCGTCGCTGCGCCTCCCCCTCCAGCGCCGCCACCCGCCGCCTGAGATCGACCACCGCGTTCGCTACGGCCCGGAGCTTGGCGTCCCGGTCGTCGGCCTCGTCCGCGAGGACGTCGGTCCGGTCGGCCAGCGATTCCAGGATGGTCTCGTAGTTCTCGAACCCCTCGTCGAGCCTGTCGATCGCCGGGTGGTCGTGGTCGGCCGGTGCCTTCGCGTCCGCCTCCCGTTTGACCTGGATGACCCGCTCCCGAACGTCGGCGATCTTCTCGTCGAGGTCCGCCTCTAGCTCCTCGACCCGGGCGTCGAGGTCGTCGATCCGGGCGTCATCGTCGGACACCCCCGCGACCCCGTCACCGACCCCGGAGCCCTCGTCGTCGAGCAGCCGGTGGGCCGCCAGCAGCCGGCGGACCACGTCCGCGCGGGAGACGCCGGCGGCGGCCGCACGCTCCGCTACCCACGCTTCCACCTCCTCCGGCAGTTCTGCGACCGGTTCTGACCCCATCTGTGGGGTATAGGTCGGCGCGGCGTTAAAGTAGTGCCGGGACCCCGCGCCCGACCCGGTCGGCGACCGTTTCCGCCGCGACCCGACGGTAAGGGGGGCCTTCGACCCGTCGCCGCCGTGGCCGCGGGTCACCCCACTCGCCGGGCCGGCGTCACTCCAGGTACTCCGGATCGCTACCGGCGTCGCCGGTCTCGTCGGCCCGTCGGTTCACGTCCACCTGGTAATGTTTGAGGATGTCGCGGCCGAGCAACAGCGGGTAGTCCATGTGCGAGCGGTCCCCCACGCTCGCGGTCACGGTGTGTTGGGTGCCGCCGATCCCGATCACCAGATCCACCACCGGCCGGGCGGTCCCGGACTTCGTCGAGCCGGATTTGACGCGGGTCATGCTCTTGATCGGGCCGGCGCCGACCTCCGCGGCGAGCGAGGTGTCGATGCTCGTCCGCGTCGCGCCGGTGTCGGACTTCGCGGGGGCCTGGGTCGACCCGCTGGTGCCGGAGACCACCACCTCCTCGATGTAGCCGATCGTGGGTCGCTCGCCGGTCGGCCCCGAGTCGATCCGGGGCATCCCCGTCGGGCGGGAGTCGTCGAGCGTGGCGGAGAGTTCCGCGACGCGGTCGTCGTCGACCTCGCCGCCGGCGCGCTCGATCGCGAGCTTCGCGATGTACGGCGCCGGGCTCCGGCCGGTCGCGCGGTAGAGCCCCCTGAACCCCGCCGTGGGGTTGGTCTCCAGTACGAACCACCCGTCGGTTCCCTCGATCAGGTCGACGCCGACGTAGTCCAACCCCATGACGTCGGCGGTGTACAGCGCGGTCTCCCGTGCGGCCTCCGGCATCTCGTCGGTGGCGTCGGCGACCGCCCCGCCGAAGGAGACGTTGGTCCGCCACTCGCCCTCGGGGGCGTACCGGTACATCGCGCCGATGATCTCCCCGTCGACGATGTACACCCGGAGATCGCGGTGGGTGTCGTCGTCGCGATCGATCAGCGACTGGAGGAACGCCTGCCTGTTGCCGACCTGGGGGTTGACCGGCTCGGTCAGGTCGACCTTCCAGGTCCCGCCGCCGTGGGTCCCGATCGCGGACTTGTAGACCCCGACCTCGCCGAACCGGTCCCGACCCTGGTTCAGTCGGCCGTTCGACAGCGCGAGCAGCGCGTCCGGAACCGCGATCTTCCAGTTCGCGAGCGTCGCCGCGGTCGCGAACTTGTGGATCGCCGTGAGCACCGCTCCGGGTTCGTTCAGCATCGGCCGGATCCGCTCGAACGTCGCAGCCAGCCCCAGCAGTTCGACGGGCGCCTCGGAGTTCGAGAGCAGCAGCCGGTTCGCCACCACGTCGACCGCGGGTTCGATGGTCACGTCGCCGTCGCGCACCGACACGGCGGTGTTCTCCCGGCGCAGCCAGACCCCCTCGTGACCGAGGTCGTCGACCGCGTTGAGGATCGCCTTGGTTTCCTTGCTGTTGTGGAGCGAGAGGACTCCCACCCGGACGGAATCGCCGTCGGCGGACATACGTCTGCGGTCTCCGCACGGATTCAAAGAGGTGCCGGTGACGCCGCGGGCGGCGACGACCCCCGGGGCGATTGCCAGCGTTTATTCGTTCACGGGATCGAAGCCGGGTATGAGTAGTGACGCGGCCTTCGAGTACGACGGCGGCCGGGTCGACCCCGGCACCCGTCGAAACCTCCGGTACGCGATCAGCGAGACCTACCTCGGGGATCCGGTCCGGATCCCGGTCACGATCGTCAACGGCGAGGCGGCGGGCCCCACGGTGTTCCTCTCGGCGGCCTCCCACGGCGACGAGCTCAACGGGATCGAGGTGGTTCGGGAGGTGGCCTACGAGTGGGACCTCTCGGATCTCGCGGGCACGCTCGTGTGTCTCCCGGTCCTGAACGTCCCTGGGTTTCTGGCCCAGGAGCGGTATCTCCCGATCTACGACCGCGACCTCAACCGGTCGTTCCCGGGGCAGGAAGGGTCGACGAGCGCGAAGCGCATGGCCGCACGGATCTTCGACAACTTCGTGCGGCCGTGTGATTTCGGCGTCGACTTCCACACGTCAACCCGCGGCCGGACGAACATGCTCCACGTCAGGGCGAACATGTCCGACGACGCGGTCGCCCGGCTGGCACAGTCGTTCGGCTCGCACGTCATTATCGACAGCGGGGGCGGCGACGGTCTGCTCCGGACCGAGGCGACCCGCGCGGGGGTCCCGACCGTGACCGTCGAGATGGGGGAGGCCCACCGGTTCCAACGAGACCTCATCGACGACGCCCTGGCGGGCGTCGAGAGCGTCTTCGCCGAGTACGGCCTCCGGGAGACCTCCGTGGTCCGGTGGCCCGGGTGGCGGACGGTCATCCACGACAGCGACGAACGGACCTGGATCCGCGCGGACGTCGGCGGGATCGTGGACATGCATTTCGAGGCGGGGTCGCTGGTGCAGGCGGGCGACCGGATCTGCACGCTCACCGACCCGTTCAAGAGCGACAGCGTCGCGGTCGAGGCACCGTTCACCGGGCTGTTGGTCGGGGTCTTGGAGAACCCGGTGGTCTACCCGGGCAACCCGCTGTGTCACCTGGTCGAACTCGACGACCGGGTCCGCCGGGTCGTCGAGCGCGAGCAGGCCGCCGACGCGGCGGCGTGACCCGGGCGTCGGCGACGGGCGTTCCGCGTGGCTTCCGACGCGCCCCGTACCCGTGGTCGCGAACACCCTCCCACACACGTAAGGTCTATACTGGTTGCGGCCCGATCTTCAGCGGAGTATGAGTCAGTCTTACGACCGGGGCCTCGTCGAGGACTTCGGCCGCTGGCGGGAGTTCAAGGCCGGGATGTGGGCCTGGATCTTCCACAAGTTCACCGGCTGGGTGCTCGTGGGGTATCTGTTCACCCACATCGCGGTCCTGTCGACGGCGCTACAGAGCCCCGAGGCGTACACGACGACGATCCAGTCGCTCGAGAGCCTGCTCGTCGTCCGGATCCTCGAAGTCGGGCTGCTGGCGGTGGCGGTGTTCCACATCCTCAACGGACTCCGGCTGCTGTTCGTCGACCTCGGCGTCGGCCTGGACTCCCAGGACAAGAGCTTCTACGCCTCGCTGATCCTGACCGGCGCCATCGTCGTCGCGAGCGTGCCGACGTTCCTCGCGGGGGTGTTCGGCTGATGGCCGAGCGCTACTCCTCGTTCGAGCGGGGCGGGCGGCGGTGGCTGTGGCAGCGCATCACCGCCGCGTTCCTCGTCGCCGTGCTCGCGTTTCACTTCTTCCTGCTGCACTTCGTCCACCACGCCGACGAGGTGACGTTCGGGATGTCGCAGGCCCGGATGCAGGAGGTCACCTACTTCTCGCTCATGATCCTCTTTCTGCTCACCGCGACGTTTCACGGCGTCAACGGCGTCTACAACGCCCTCGTCAACCAGGGGATCTCCGGCACGCAGAAGACAGCGGTGAAGGCCGTCCTCGGCGTCGCAAGCGCCGTCCTGATCGTCCAGGGCGTCAGAACCGCACTCGCGTGGGCCGGCGGCGTCCCGATCTGAGCCCGTTACCACCACTATGAGCACCCAACTCCCAGAACAGACCGAGGAGGAATCGACCGAAACCGACGCGGAACCGACGGCGGCGCCGCAGCAGCGCCGGCTGTCGGAGAAGCGCGACCGGGCCGACGCGGCGGCGCGACAGCGCCAGGCCGAGGAGGCGGAGAAGGACTTCGACGCCGACGACACCTACCACCTGAAGGTGTTCCGGTACGACCCCGAGATCGAGGGGAAGAAGGAACCCCGGTTCGACGACTTCCACGTCCCCTTCGAGAAGGGGATGACCGTCCTCGACGCGCTGATGCTCGCCCGCGACACCTACGACTCCAGTCTCACCTTCCGGCACTCCTGCCGGCAGGCGGTCTGTGGGTCGGACGCGATGTTCGTCAACGGCCAACAGCGGCTCTGTTGTAAGACCCAGCTCTCGGAGCTGGACGAGCCCGTCCGGATCGAACCGCTCCCCCACGCCGAGGTGGTGAAGGACCTCGTGGTGGACATGGAACACTTCTACGACCAGATGGAGGCGATCGAGCCGTACTTCCAGACCGACGACCTCCCGGACGGCGAACTCGAAGAACAGCGCCAGACCCGGGAGAACCGCGAGAAGGTCAAGATGTCCACGCGGTGTATCTGGTGTGGCGCGTGCATGTCGTCGTGCAACATCGCCGCCGGTGACAACGAGTATCTCGGCCCCGCCGCGATCAACAAGGCCTACCGCTTTACGATGGACGAACGCGAGGGCGAGGAGATGAAACAACAGCGGCTGAAGATCCTCGAACAGGAACACGGGGTGTGGCGGTGCCAGACCCAGTTCTCGTGTACGGAGGTCTGCCCGAAGGACATCCCGCTGACCGAGCACATCCA
>CAZIQT010000151.1:0-5160 GCA_964541645.1 uncultured Halobellus sp.
CCTCGTAGGCCGCCCACGCGGGGTCGACCTCGGGGTGAGAGATCGCGTCGCCGTCGACGACGACCCCCGACCCGCGCGCGACAGACCCCGCGACGCCGACGGCGGTGCCCTCGGATTCGAGCGCGTCGCGGACCGCGGCGGTGTGGTCGGGGTCGACCGCGATCACGAGCGTCCCGCCGGACCCAGCGGTCCAGGGGTCGATCCCGAGGGCGTCGCACGCCGCCCGGACCCCCGGCCGGATCGGGATCCCGTCGGTAGCGACGTCGAGGCGGATGCCGGCGCTCGCCGCGACCTCGCAGAACGCGCCGTAGAGGCCACACTCCGTCGCGTCGTGCATCGCGTGAACGCCGGCGCTCGCGGCGCTCGCCGTCATCGCGTCGCGAACGCAGGCGGCGTCCGCCAGCCGCGTCTGCGCGGTCGACAGCGCGGGTTCCGCGAGCCCGATCGCGTCGGGGAACAGCGTCGCAAGCAGCCCGACCGTCTCGACCGCGGGGCCGTTCGTCACGAGGAGGTCGTCGCCGACGCGAGCGCCGTCCGGGCGGATCACGTCGTCGCGGTCGCCGGTCGCGAGCGCGGTCGCCGCCCCGACCCACGGGAACGAACACCCCGAGTACCGGGCGGTGTGGCCGGTGACGATCGAGACGCCCAGGTCGGCGGCCTCGTCGTGGATCGCCCCCCACACCCGCGAGAACGACTCGTCGTCCATCTCCGGGGGGAGCGTGAACGCGATCGCCAGATGCGACGGCGCCAGTCCCGACACCGCCACGTCCGCGAGCACGAACTCCACGGCGAACCGCCCGGCGCGCTCGAACCCGAGCCGCGGGAGGATCGACAGCGGATCGGTGGCGATCGCGAGCGCCGTCCCGTCGAGGTCGAGGAGGCCGAAATCGACTCCGTGGGCCGGGCCGATCGCGACGTCGTCGCGGTCGGCGCCCAGCGTCGGGAGGACGCGCTCGGCGAGGAACGTCCGGTCGGCCTTACCGAGGTTCGGCATACCGCACCCTCCGTCCGGGCGGGTTTGAACGTGGCGCTCGTCGGGCCGGCGCCACAGCCGGCGGCGCGATCACGCCGCGTCGGCGGCCGCGAACTGTCGCCGGAGCTCCTCGGCCACCCGGTCGGGGTGTTCGTGGTGGAGCCAGTGGGTGGCGTCCTCCCACAGCACCAGCCGGCCGCGGTCGCAGTACGCGACGCTCCGCGTGGCGAGCGGCCGCCGGAGGAAGGCGTCGTCGGCCCCCCACAACACCAGAGTCGGAACGTCGATCCGGTCGCGACGCGGGCGGGCGGGGTGACGCACCGCCGCCCGGTACCAGTTGACCATCGACCGGAAGGCGCCCTCGACCGCCCACGCACGGCGGTACCGGTCGAAGTCGACGTCGTCGAACGCGTCCGGCCGGCAGGTGTCTGCCATGGAGTCCACCGCCCCCTGCCAGTCGTTCCGTCGGGCGAGGAACTCCGGGAGCCGCGGGAGCTGGAAGAGGAGCCCGTACCAGCTCCGCCGGAGCTGTCGGGGGTCGGTGAGCAGCGCGCGCCGGAACGCGGTCGGGTGAGGGACGTTGAGCACGGCGAGGCTCCGGAGCCGGTCGGGGTCGTGGAGCGCGAGCCACCACGCCACCAAGGCGCCCCAGTCGTGGCCGACGACGTGGGCGTCCGCTGCGCCGACGGCGTCGAGGAGCCCGGTCACGTCGCCGGCGAGCGCGTCGAGGCGGTACGCCGACACGGGGTCGGGCTTGTCGCTCCGGTTGTAGCCGCGCTGGTCGGGGACGACGACCCGGTAGCCCGCCGCCGTCAGCGGGTCCAGCAGGTCGGCCCAGGCGTACCAGTTCTCCGGGAACCCGTGGAGCAGCACCACCGGCTCGCCGTCGGCGGGGCCGGCGACGACCGCGTGGAGGGTCACGTCGCCGACGTCGACGAACTCGGCGGTGCCGGGGGTCTCCACCGACGCGGGGTCGAGGCCGGTCATCCGTCGGGATCGACCGCGACCCGGCCGCCGAGCGCGTCCTCGATCGGCTCCCTGTCCCACTCCCCGCCGGCGGTGCCGGCGACCTCCGCGCGGACCCGTTCCTCGAGGAGGTTCACCGCCACGCTGTTTGCGCCCTCCGGGACGATGAGGTCAGCGTGTCTCTTGGTGGGCTCGACGAACTGCTCGTGCATCGGCTTCACGGTCGCGAGATACTGGTCGATCACCCCCTCCAGGTCGCGGCCACGCTCGATCACGTCGCGCTCGATCCGCCGGAGGATCCGGACGTCGGCGTCGGTCTCGACGTACAGCCGGAGGTCACACGCCTCCCGCACCGCGTCGTCGTAGAGCGCGAAGATGCCCTCGACGAGGATCACGTCGGTGGGCTCGACCCGGGTCGTCGCGTCGGTCCGGTTGTGGATCTCGAAGTCGTAGGTCGGCATCTCGATCGGGTCGCCGTCGAGCAGCGTCGACAGCTGCTCGCGGACGAGCTCCCACTCGAACGCCGAGGGGTGGTCGTAGTTGACCGCCTCCCGCTCCTCGAACGGGAGGTGGGTCAGGTCCTCGTAGTAGTTGTCCAACGGGATCCGGGTGATCGAATCACCCGCGCTCCGGCTGACGAGCCGTGCGACGGTGGTCTTCCCGGCGCCGGTGCCGCCGGCGATCCCGATCACGAACGAGGGGGTCGTCATCTACCACGTGTAGGATAGCCGGCGGGCTTGACCCTGACGGTTCGGTCACTCCACCTGGGGGGAGCGACGCCCGACGCCGTCGAGGGCCGCGGGCGACGGCGCGGGCGACGGATCGCGGATACCGGCGGGCTTCCGGGGTGAGACGCCGGTGACCGGTCGCCAACCCGCGCGGATCTGCCGACACAGTAACGGGTACATTTATAAGCTGAAAACCCGAGTCCGTGGATATGGCACGTGACATCGTTCGGCGTGACTTCATCAAGCGCGTCGGTGCCGCGGGTGCGATCGGTGCATCGGGACTGGCTGGCTGTATCGGAAGCCCCGACGGCGGCGGTGGCGGCGGGGGCGACAGCACCGGGACCGAGACCGACTCCGGGGGGGGAGACGACGGCGGGATGACCGAGACCGACTCCGGCGGGGGCAGCGCCGAAGGCCCCGGCGGCCTCGTCGTCATCGGGTATCCCGAGAGCGGGATCCAGCTGTTCCGGGACTACTACAGCGCCTCGGACGGAAGCGAGGAGATCCTGGTGTCCGACGGGCTCCAGGACTCGGCGATGCCCGGACAGGTCGGCAACGAGATGGCGAACGTGACCGGGACGGCCCCCGCTGCGGGCGGGCCGAGCCAGGAGTCGTTCACCGAGCTGTTCCGGGGGGAGTACGACGCCGCTCCCGGCATCTTCACCTCCCAGTCGTACGACTCGGTGGCGATCCAGCTGCTCGCGAACGCCGCCGCGGGCGAGAACAGCGGCACTGCGATCCGCGACCAGATGCGGAACGTCGCGAACCCGGGCGGCATGGAGGTCACTCCCGGCACCCTCGTCGAGGGGATCGAGGCCGCCGCGAACGGCGAAGACGTCAACTACCAGGGGGCGTCGTCGGTCACGAACTTCAACGAGGCCGGCGACCCCGCCTCCGCGGCGTACTCGGTCTGGGAGTTCAACGCCGCCGACGAGACCACGGAGAACGTCGACACCCAGAGCTTCGAGGGTGAGAGCCCCGACGGTGCCGGACCCTCCGCTGACACCATCCCGGGCGGAACCGACCGCGAGATCTCCGTCGGGATCCTCCTGCCCGAGACGGGCGGGCTGGCGTCCGTCGGCGGCCCGATGATCCAGGCCGCACAGCTGCCCGTGATGCAGGTCAACGACGCCAACCCCGCCGGGCTCTCGGTGAACGCCCAGCTGGAGGACACCCAGACGTCGCCGAGCGCGGGGACCGCCGCCGCCCAGTCGCTCGTGAGCGCGGGGGTCCCGAGCGTCTGTGGCTCGGCGTCCTCGGGCGTGAACGTCCCGGTCTCCCAGCAGGTGTTCATCCCCAACGAGGTGGTCGGCTGCTCGCCGTCGTCCACCGCGCTGTCGGTGACGAACCTGGAGGACGACGACTACATCTTCCGGACGGCGCCGTCCGACCTGCTCCAGGGCCGCGTGATGGCGCAGGTGATGTCCGAGCGGCTCGGCGTCGACAACGTGTCGGTGCTGCACGTCAACAACGACTACGGCCAGCAGCTCGCCGGGCGGTTCGCCGAGACGTTCGACGGCGAGGTCTACCACCAGGTCGCGTTCAACAAGGGCGCGTCGTCGTACTCCTCGGTGATCGACACGGCGCTGTCGCCGCCGGACAGCTGATCGGGTCACTCCCGACCGAACTCCGATTTTTGCGGTGTCGACGAGGTCCGGAGCCGAGGCGCCGACCCGTCCGCCGCCGGCGTGGGTTTATATCCGGTGACGGGGCCACACCCCGCGTGACGTAGCCGTCGCCCCGCGCCGGGTCGCGGTCGCTCGGCACGTCGGCGCGGGCGCCCCGGAGGTGTGCCGACTGTTCGCCCCGAATCCGGCCGTCGGCCGCCGGCTTACCCGCCGAGGAAGTCCTGCCGGACCTGTTCGTCGTTCAGGAGCGCGTCGCCGTCGTCCATGTACCGGTTCTGTCCGTTGGCGAGGACGTATCCACGGTCACACCGTCGGAGCGCCTCCTTGGCGTTCTGTTCGACCATGAGGATCGCGGTCCCGTCGTCGTTGATCGCGTCGATCCGGTCGAACATCTCGTCGACGAGGTCGGGCGCGAGTCCCGCGGAGGGCTCGTCGAGGAGCAGCAGCGAGGGCTCGAGCATCAGCGCCCGCCCCATGGCGAGCATCTGCTGTTGGCCACCCGACATCGTGCCCGCCTTCTGCGACTCCCGTTCCTCGAGGATGGGGAACCGCTCGAAGACCGCCTCCAGGGCGTCGTCGGGGAACGAATCCAGGATGTACGCCCCCATCTCGAGGTTCTCACGCACTGTCAGCGACGCGAAGATGTTGTCGTTCTGCGGAACGTAGCCGACCCCCTCACGGATGATCTCCTCGGGGCGGAGCCCGGTGACGTCGTCGCCCTCGAACGTCACCGTACCGCCCATCAGGTTGGTGAGCCCGAACACCGACTTCATGACGGTCGACTTCCCCGCGCCGTTTGGGCCGACGATAGTGACGTACTCCCCGTCGCCGACGTCGAGGTCGACGTCGGTCAGGATCTGGAGGT
>CAZIQT010000152.1:0-5119 GCA_964541645.1 uncultured Halobellus sp.
ACGACGTGGTCAACGTCTCCGGCCACCGGCTGGGGACGATGGAGATCGAGTCCGCGATCGTCGGCGTCGAAGGGGTCGCCGAGGCGGCGGTCGTCGGCGGCGACCACGAGATGAAAGGCGAGGCGGTTTACGCGTACGTCATCCTCGAGGACGGCTACGACGGCACCGACGAGATGCGCGATCGGATCGTCGAGGGCGTCGAGGACGCCATCGGCCCGATCGCCCGGCCGGAGTCGGTGACGTTCACCCCCGAACTCCCGAAGACCCGCTCGGGGAAGATCATGCGTCGGCTGCTCGAGGAGATCGCCAACGGCGACGAACTCGGCGACACCACCACGCTACGGAACCCCGACGTCGTCAGCGACATTCAGGAGCAGGCCAGCGGCGACTGACCCGGCCTACAGATACGCCGCGTCCCACCGCGCCGCCTTCCGGCGGTTGCCGCAGACGTTGCACTCCAGCCGTTCCATCGTGTCTATCGCCACGTCGAACCCCTCGTCGCCGCCGCACATCCACCCGTAGGGCCGCTCGCGGTTCTCGTCGAGGTAGACGGCGAAGAAGGGGGCGCCCGACCCGCGCGCGGACTCGTCGTAGGCGACGTAGACGGTCCGGCCGTCGGCCTCCCGTTCCACCAGCCCGCTCGGATCGGAGCCGGCGTCCTCCAAGAACGTCGTGTAGACCACCTCCTCGAACGCCTCGCCGTGGATCTCCACGGTTCGGGTGCCGACCTCGCCGAACCCCTGTTCCTCGTAGAACGACACCCCCGCGGTGTTCTCCACCAGCACCCGCCCCTCAACCCGGTCGACGCCGGCGGCGATCAGTTCCTGTTTGAGCCGCGCGAGCAACTGTGACCCGATCCCCCCGCCGCGGTGGTCCGGGACCACGTGGAGCCAGTCCAGATAGCCGACCGACTCCCGGCCCTCCGAGATCTCGCTCTGGGCGAACCCGACGACGGAGCCCGCGTCGACGGCGACGACGAACACCGCGTCCTCGTCGGTCAGGGCGTCGGTCAGTCGCTCGGTGCTGTACCACTCGTCGACGGCCGCCGTGAGCGCCTCCTCATCGATGGCGTGGTCGTACGACGCCCGCATCGATTCGGCCGCGACCCGGCGGATCGCGTCGACGTCCTCGGTGGTCGCATCCCGAATGTCCATACCATCGGTTCGTGGCCCTCCTACTTGATACTCGGGGGCCGATCCGACGGGGCGTTCGACGCGCGACGGTGCCGGGGCTGCCCCCGGCAGCGGAGGTATAAGTTCCCTGCCACCGACGTGTCGGGTATGACGCGATCGACCCAGGAGTCGGCGGGCGAGGACCGGGTGTCGTTCTCGGTGGAGATCCGGAACGGCGAGACCGTGATCACGATGCGCGGCGACCGCGACACTGCGGTGGTGGTCCGGTCGGACGCGGGCGAGCGGATCTACCTCCCGCCGGAGGATTTCGACCGCGGCGCGCCGTCGACCCGCGACGCCGACGCCGCGCCGGCCGACAGCCCGTACGACGGGGTCGGTACCGACAGCCCCTCACGGGCGCCCACCGACAGCCCGTACCAGTCGGCACCCACCGACAGCCCGTACCGGGGCGCCGACGGCGACGCCGACTCCCACGGTCCCGGCGGCGACAGCCCCTACCAGCCCGCCGGGGAGGCGCCGCGGGGCGAGGGGCTCTCTCCGACGGCCGACGGCTACCGGATCAGACACCCCGAACCCGTGACCGACGTGCGCGTGCTCCGGTGACCGTCCGGCGGCCGCCCCGACGCGGTCCACGCCGCGGTCGGCCTACAGGATCCCCTCGTAGAACGCGACGGTCTCGTCGACCACGTCGTCCCAGGTGATCGGATCGAACGTGGGAACGCCGTCGAGTTCGAGCGCGCGCCCGATGCCGGCGGCGATCGACTTCGAGTCGGGGTCGACCTCCACGACCGACTCCTCGGGCAGCACCTCGTTGACCCCGCTCTCGGTCGCGACCACCCGGGTTCCCGCCGACAGCGCCTCCGTGATCGTGATCCCGAACGGCTCCGCGAGCGACGGCGACACGAACAGGTCCGCGGAGGCGTAGTAGTCGCCGAGTGCGGTCTCGGGGACGTACCCCACCCACTCGATCCGGTCGTCGACGCCCAGCAGCTCCGCGAACCGCTTGAGCTGGTCGGTGAGGTGGCCCGACCCGCCGATCACCAGGGTCACGTCGTCGCGGTCGAGCCGCTCCATCGCGTACACCAGGTGTGCGATCCCCTTCTGGTCGGTGTGGCGCCCGACGAAGAACAGCATCTCGCCGTCGATCCCGAGTTCGGCCTTCCGGTTCCGGCCGGTGGTGGTACACTCCGAGAACCCGTTGTAGATCACGGTCGGGTCGCCGCCGTACAGCTCCCTGACGTCGTTCGCGGTGAGGCGGCTGACCGCGATGAGGTGGTCGGCGCGCCGCGCGAGCCGGCGTTCGGTCTCCACCTCCCGGGCCGGGGGGTCGAGGTTCCGGTCCGACGACAGCGAGTGAAACGTCGATACCCACTCCACGTCGGCGTCCGCCTTCGCCCGCGACCCCGGGCCGTAGCCGAACCAGTCGTGAGTGTGGACGACGTCGGCGTCGGCGGCGCGGTCCGCGAACGTCTCGCCCATCCGCCCCACGCGGGTGATGATGTCGCCGTCGCCGGTGGGGACGGGCACGATGCCCTCGCGATCGGCGGGGGCGTACTCCGCGGGCAACACGAGTTCGATGTCGATCCCTCGGGCCCGCATCCCGTCGAACAGCTCCCCTACGTGCGTGTCGAGACCCCCGCTCACGTTCGGCGGGAACCCCCAGCCGAGCATCAGTACGTTCGGCGACATCGTTGGTTCATCAATCACGCTCCGCCACATAAGTCCATCCGATACGATCACCATGGACTCCGCGTCGACCCCGTAGACACCGTAACCCGCTTCAGCCGCGGTCGCCACGTGACGGTATGCACGTCTTCGTCAACGCCGCCGTGAGCGCGGACGGGAAGCTCTCGACGCGCCGCCGCGAGCAGGTCCGGATCAGCGGCACGGAGGACTTCGCCCGGGTCGACCGGCTCCGCGCCGACGCCGACGCGGTGCTCGTCGGCGTCGGGACGGTCCTGGCCGACGATCCACACCTCACCGTCGACGACCCCGCGCTCCGGGTAGCCCGGACCGACCGCGACGCCCCCGCGAACCCGGCGCGCGTCGTCGTCGACTCCAGCGGTCGGACGCCGACCGACGCCCGGACCCTCGACGATGCGGCGACCACCTACGTGGTCGTCTCCGCGGCGGCGACCGACGCCAGACGGCGAGCTCTCGCGGACGCGGGCGCCGAGGTGGTCGTCGCCGGCGACGACCGGGTCGCGCTCGACGACGCGCTCCTGACGCTCGCCGACCGGGGCGTGGGGAGCCTGATGGTGGAGGGCGGCGGGGAGATCATCCACTCCTTCTTCGCCGCGGACCTGGTCGACGAACTCTCGGTGTACGTCGGGTCGCTGATCCTCGGCGGCCGCGACGCGCCGACGCTCGCCGACGGCGACGGCTTCGTCGAATCGTTTCCGGAGCTGTCGCTCGACGACGTCCGGCGGATCGACGACGGCGTGTTGCTCGAATACGGGGTGGTCGGTCGCTCCGACGCCGCGTAGGGGCCGACACGCGCGCTCGCACCGGTGCGCCGCACCCGGTGACGGTCGTGCGACCCGTGGTCCCACCCTCGAAATAAGTAAAGGGCTGCCTCCCCAACTCGTAAGCGATGAGTACACCCGAGACGACCGGTACGCCGATCCACGTCGAGAGCGACGACCACCTGGAGGAGCTGCTCGGCGAGCACGAGATCGTGCTCGTCGACTTCCACGCCGAGTGGTGCGGCCCGTGCAAGATGCTCGAACCGACGGTCGAGGAGATCGCCGCCGAGACCGACGCGACGGTCCTGAAGATCGACATCGACGACCTGCGGACGGTCGCCCAGGACGCCGGGGTCCGGTCGGTCCCGACGCTGGCGTTCTACCACGACGGCCAGGAGGCCGAACGCGTCGTCGGGGTCCAGGACAAGTCCGACCTGGTCGGGATCATCGACCAACTGGCGGCGTAGGCGGCGACCGAGAGACTGGATTCCCCCGGCGACCGACTCGCTCGGACGCCGCGGGCTACTCGTGTTCGACTCTGACGTCCACGCCGTCGAGGGCGGCGAACTCCACGTTGTGACCCGTCGACGATCGGTGCTCGGAGAGCTGTCGTTCGGCTTCCGACCCGTCGGTCGCGAGGAACTCGGTCCGGCAGTCGTGACAGACCACGTGATAGACGCCCGGTCCCTCGGCCGCGTCTCCCGTTCGGGAACCAGTCATACGAATCACATCGTGATACTACCGCTTAACTAATCGCCGATTACCCGTCGCCGCGCGGTTCGGACCGCGCTTAACGACCGATTAATCGGCCCACTCAGCCGACACGTCGCCCCCGGCTCGACCCGCGCAGGGAGACCTTTTTACCCCGGAGCCGGTAGATTGCAGTATGATCTCGCTCGACGAAGCTGTGACGGCCAGGCTCGAATCCCACGGCGAGCGGTTCGAGGTCCTCGTCGACCCGGACGCGGCGCTCGCGATGAAGCGCGGGGAGTTCGAGGGCGATCTGGAGGACGTCATCGCGGCCGAGGACGTCTTCTCCGATGCCTCCCGGGGCGACCGGCCGGCCGAGTCCGACCTCGAGACGGTGTTCGGCACGACCGACCCCCTGGAGATCATCCCCGAGGTCGTGCGCGAGGGCGAGATCCAGATCACCGCCGACCAACGGCGGGAGATGCAGGCACAGAAGCGCCGGAACCTGATCACCCGGATCGCGCGGAACGCGGTCAACCCCCAGATGGACAACGCCCCCCACCCGCCCGAACGGATCGAACGCGCCCTGGAGGAGGCGGGGTTCCAGGTCGATCCGATGGAGCCGGTGGAAGCGCAGGTCGACGACGCTCTGGACGCGCTCCGACCGGTCATCCCGATCCGGTTCGACGAGGTGACCGTGGCGGTCCAGGTTCCGGCCGACTACGCCGGCAGCGCGCAGGCGCAGGTCCGGCAGTACGGCGACCTCGAGCGGGAGGAGTGGCAGCCCGACGGGTCGTGGGTCGGGGTGGTGACCTTCCCCGCGGGGATGCG
>CAZIQT010000153.1:0-5051 GCA_964541645.1 uncultured Halobellus sp.
GCACCTCCGAACCGCCCCCCGCGCGGCGGCGACGACCGCTCCTCACCGGGTCGGCGTCCGGTAGAGCAGGTCGTACTGGTGGGCGACGTACGTCAGTTCCCCCGCCGCGAGTTGGTCCCGACGGGTCGCGACCCAGTCGTCGAACCCCTCGACGGCCCGGTCGGCGCCGGGGACCGTCGCCTCGACGAACCCGAGCAGCCGGCCGAGGAAGTACCGCTCGTCGGCGGGATACCCGTCCTCGTGCGGGCGGATGACCCAGTCGGAACTGCCGGCCGCGAGCAGGTCGCCGTCGCGCCGGCGGAACAGGTCGAGCAGGTGTCGCCCCGCCCGGCTGTCGCGTCCCGGCTGGTCGTCGATCGCGGCGTGGTAGGCCGCCGCGACCGCGTCGTCGGCGGGGTGGTCGGGCTGGAACAGCGTGCCGCCGTCGAACGTGATCGGGAGGTACGCCACCCCGCCGGGGCGGAGCGCGGCGTCGATCGCCGACGCCAGCCGGGGGAGCGGAACCAGGTCGGCGAACGCCTGTGCGATCACGGCGTCGGCCCCCGTAGTCGCGTCGAGTACGTCCAGCGCGTCGCCGACGGCGAAGGAGACCGCGAGGTCGGCGACCGTGAAGTCGGCGTCGCCTACCGCACCGTCGGCGACGTCGTAGCCCGCCCGCCGCAACTCCCGCGGGCGGAGCCACCGCGCGAACGGCACGATCCGGTCGCCGGTGTCGACCCCGCGGTAGCGACCCTCGTCGACGCCCCACGACACCAGCCGGGGGACCGTGACCCCCGTTCCGCACGCCGCCTCGACGATGTGGGGTGCGGGCGGGAGCGCCGCGAGGAACCGGTCGCGGACCCGCGGGGCGAGCGCCCGGTCGTCGACGGAGCGTTTCGATTCCAGATACCGCGGCCGGGCGTGTTCCATGTCGCTACCCGTCGAGTCGGCGGGTGTGACTCGCCCACGAGACGTCGTCCTCCCAGATCCGGACCGTCAGCCGGGTCGGCGTCGGGTTCGACAGGGCGTCGGCGACGCGGTCGCCGAACAGCCGGGAGAAGTGTTCGATGCTGGGGTTCAGCCCCTCGAACTCCGGGAGGTCGTTCAACAGCGCGTCCCGGTAGCGGTCCTCCAGGTCGTCGAGCAACGCGTCGACCGCGTCGATGTCGACGAGGTAGCCGTACTCCCCCAACTCGGGGCCGGCAAAGCGGAGTTCGACGGTGAAGTGGTGGCTGTGGACCTCCCCTTCGGGCCCGGGGTTCGGGACCGTGAGGTAATGCTGTGCGATGAACTCCCGCGTGACGGTCAGTTCGTACGTTCCGTCGGCTGGTGATCCTGGTCGTGACATATCACTCGTAGGTGAGAAGCACTTGTAGCACGTCGTCGTCGTCGTGTCGATCGAGAAGCCGGTACGCCTCGGGCGCGTCGGCGAAGGGAACCCGGTGGGTCACGAGGTCGGCGGCGCCGAGGGAGCGGAGCCGCTCGACGGCGGTGTCGCCCCGTCGTTTCTTGCTCCACCGCCCCCGGGTCTCGGGCGCGAGCGTGCTCACCTGGCTCGACTCGACGGAGATCCGGTCGCGGTGGAACGTCGACCCCAGGTCGAGGGTGGCTGGTTTGTCCCCGTACCACGACCCGACGACGACCCGGCCGTCGTAGCCCGCGGCGTCGATCGCGTCGTCGAGAGCCGCCGGCCGGCCGGAGAGCTCGTACACCAGGTCGGCGCCGTCGGGGCCGGCACCGCGGTCGAGCACGTCGCCGAGTTCCGCGGGCGGGACCGCGACGTCCGCACCCATCCCCCGGGCCCGTTCCCGGCGGCTCGCGACGGGTTCGACCGCGATCAGCCGGCGGAGCGGGAACGACGACAGCACGCCCAGCGTACACAGCCCGACCACGCCCGCCCCGAAGACGACCACCTCCTCGCCGACCCGCGGGCGGCCGTCGAGCACCAGCGAGGTCGCGGTCTCGACCGAGGGGAACACCGCCATCGCCTCGGGGTCGACCGCGTCGGGCACGGGGACGAGTTGGTCGGGCGGCAGCGCAAAGCGGGTCTCGTGGGGCGTGAACCCGAAGACGGTACGGCCGATCCACCCGTCGTTGACCGCCGGACCCGCGTCGATCACGTCGCCGACGGCCGCGTAGCCGTAGCGGACCGGAAACGAGAGGTCGCCGTCGAGCGCCTCCAGCGTCTCGTCGGCCGGCATGTCCGTGGGGGCGTCGCCGCGGTAGATCAGGAGCTCCGTCCCCGCGCTGATCCCCGAGACGTGCGTCTCGACGAGCACCTCGTCGGCGGCCATCTCGACCGAGGTCGGCCTGATCGCCGCCTCCGACGGGCCGGTGAAGTACAGCGAGCGTCGGTTCATCGCGCGGGAGGCGTGGGGACGTGTTCGGATCCGGACGGGGGACGCACCGCGCCGACCGAGTGCCCGGCCCGAACGGGTTCGGCTGTCATACGGGAACGGATATTGTGGTTCCGAACCGCACCGTTATGACCCTGTTGGCTTCGACGGCGCCGCCGGAGCCGGATCCGGGTCCGGCGGTCGGCGCGGACCGGCAGCCGGAGTCGACGCCGACGCTACCGGCGGCGGCCCTCTCACGACGCCCGGAACGGCCCGCCCGACGGCTAGTTATTATCTCGTAACCGCTTCGATAATAATTTCTCCCAACTTTCGGGGGCGGGCGTAGCAGCTATCTTAATAGGAGCCGAGCCGCTTCGGGCTAGTGATGCCGTCGACACCGGACCACGAGCGGGCGGAGCCGCCGGACGCCACCGCGAGCGGCGGCTCCGGCGAGGTTTCGACCGCGCGGTTCGAGGTGCCGGAGATGGACTGCGCCTCGTGTGCGGGCAAGGTCGAGGCCGCGCTCGACGCGGTCGAAGGGGTCCTGGAGCTGGCGACCGCCCCGACGACAGGTCGGGTGACGGTCACCTACGACCCCGACGCCGTGTCGGTCCCGGACCTCGTCGACGCGATCGCCGGGGCGGGCTACGAGGTGACCGACACCGGGCGCGACGACGGCGACGGGGCCGCGGACGACGCCGGGTCGGTCTGGCGGAGTCCGCGGGCGGTGAAGACCTGGATCGGCGCCGGGTTCCTCGCGGCGGGGCTCTGTTTCGAGTTCCTGGTGACGGGGTCGAACCCACGGGTCGGGGCGGTGCTCGGGAGCCCCCTCCACCTCGCGGACGCGCTGTTTCTGATCGCGGTCGCGGTCGGCGGGCAGGCGATCCTCAAGAGCGGCTACTACTCCGCGCGCCACCGTCAGTTGGACATCGACTTCCTCATGTCCGCCGCGATCCTCGGCGCGCTCGTCGCAAGCGTCGGCTTCGGGGAGGCGCTGTACTTCGAGGCCGCGACGCTCGCGGTGCTTTTCAGCGTGGCCGAACTCCTCGAACGGTACTCGATGGACCGCGCCCGCGACTCCCTCAGGGAGCTGATGGACCTCTCGCCGGCGGCGGCCACGGTCAAACGGGCGGACGGCGAGGCGGTGACCGTCCCCGTCGATGCGGTCTCGCCCGGCGACGTCGTGGTGGTGCGGCCGGGCGGGAAGATCCCCGCCGACGGCGAGGTGGTCGCCGGCGACAGCGCGGTGAATCAGGCGGCGATCACCGGCGAGAGCGTCCCGGTCGACAAGACCACCGGCGACGAGGTCTACGCCGGCACGCTCGTCGAGAACGGCTACCTCGAGATCCGGGTCACCGCCGCGGCCGCCGACACCACGCTGTCGCGGATCGTTGGGCTGGTCGAGGACGCGGGCGCGGAGCGGACCGACCGCGAACAGTTCGTCGAGCGGTTCTCGTCGTACTACACTCCGGTGGTGGTCGGGTTCGCGGTCGTGGTCGCGGCGGCGGCACCGTTCGTCCTCGGGGTGACGTGGCCGACCGCGCTGGTCTACGGGCTGACGCTGCTCGTGTTGGCGTGTCCGTGCGCGTTCGTCATCTCCACGCCGGTGTCGGTGGTGTCGGGGATCACCTCGGCCGCGAAGAACGGGGTGTTGATCAAGGGCGGCACTCACCTGGAGGCGATGGGCGCGGTCGGGACCGTGGCGTTCGACAAGACGGGGACGCTCACCACCGGCGACCTCGCCGTGACCGACGTGATCGGGCTGAACGGCAACGACGAGACCGACGTGCTCCGGTGTGCCCGCGGGCTGGAGCGCCGGAGCGAACACCCGGTCGGGGCGGCCATCGTGGCCGCGGCCGACGACGCCGGCGTCGCCGGGTCGGCGGTCCCCGAGACCGATCGCTTCGAGAGCCTCGCGGGCAAGGGCGTCCGCGGCCGGTTGGACGGCACCCCGCACGTCGCGGGCAAGCCGGGGTTGTTCGAGGAACTGGGGTTCGACCTCTCGCACGTCCACGTCGCGACCGACGGCGGGGCGGTGACCACGACCACGCGGCGGCTCTGCGAGCGCACCGACTGCGTCGACCTGCTCGACGGCATCGTGCCCGAGCTCCAATCCGAGGGCAAGACGGTCGTGCTGGTGGGCAGACCCGGCGACGGCGACGCCGACGGCGAGATCGAGGGGGTGATCGCGGTCGCGGACGAGGTCAGGCCCGGCGCCGCCCGCGCGGTCGCCCGGCTGCGGGAGCTCGGCGTGTCGCGGACGGTGATGCTGACCGGCGACAACGAGCGGACCGCCCGAGCGGTCGCCGAGGAAGTCGGCGTCGACGAGTTCCGCGCCGAACTGCTCCCCGAGCAGAAGGTCGAGGCCGTCAGCCGGCTCGCGGCGGGTGACGACGGCGGCGTCGCGATGGTCGGCGACGGCATCAACGACGCGCCGGCGCTCGCGACCGCCACGGTCGGAATCGCGATGGGCGCCGCCGGCACCGACGCCGCCCTGGAGACCGCGGACGTCGCGCTGCTCGCCGACGACCTCTCGAAGCTGCCGTACCTCTACGAGCTCGCGGGCGACGCCAACGGCGTGATTCGCCAGAACGTGTGGGCCAGCCTGGGGCTGAAGGCGCTGCTCGCGGTCGCGGTCCCGTTCGGCTACGTCCCGATCTGGCTCGCGGTGCTCGCGGGCGACGCCGGGATGACCGTCGGCGTGACCGCGAACGCCATGCGGCTGTCGCGGGTGCG
>CAZIQT010000154.1:0-5030 GCA_964541645.1 uncultured Halobellus sp.
CGCTGGATCTTGTCGAGCGCCCGCGACTCGGAGTTTTCCAGGGCGTCGTTGACCGCCTTCCGGGGGTCGTCCCACGACGCGCCGGAGATGTTCACGCCGTCCAAGTCGTTGATCTCCCGGAGCGCGTCGTCCCACTGGTCGGGGGTGGGCTGGGGGTGGACCCGGTACATCGCCTCGACGCCGCGAGACCACATCAGCTCGTGGGTCACGGCCTTGTTGGCTTTCAGCATGCACTCCTCGATGATGGTGTGGGCGCGGTCGCGGCTGGGGTTCAACACGAGCGACCCGTCCTCCTTCCGCTGCTCGTGGAGCCCCTCGGCGAGGTCGTAGACGAGGGCGTTCTCCTCGTGGAGCGGCGCGTCGGGCTCGTCGAGCCGGCGCTCACACTGCGTGTAGGTCAGCCGCTCGTCGGAGTGGACCACCGACTTGTAGATGTCCACCGACTCGAACGAGAGGGTATCCTTCTCGATCTCCATCTCTACGGTGTGTGCCAGCCGGTCCGTCTCGGGAACGAGCGAACAGACCGTCTCCGCCAGGATCGGCGGGAGCATGTGCACCGTGTAGCCGGGGAGATAGACCGTGTTCCCCCGCTCGATCGCCTCCGCCCACATCTCGGAGTCGGGGTGGACGTAGTGGCTCACGTCCGCGATGTGGACCCACAGGGTGTAGGTCTCGTCGTCCTCGCGGATGCTGAGCGCGTCGTCGAAATCCTGGGCGTCGACGGGGTCGGTGGTCCAAGTGGTCAGCTCCCGGAGGTCCCGCCGGTCGTCGAGCTCCGACTGGATCTCCGCTTGGACCCCCTCGGTCCGTGATTTCGCCTCCGCACGGACCTCCGGGGGGAAGGCGTCGCGAACCTCGAACTCCTCGAAGAGCTCCTCGCGTTTCTCCTGGAGCTGTCGGGCGAGGTCGACCGAGATCTCGACCGGACCCTGTCCCTCCGGGGTCCCGGCCTGCGCTTGTGCGTCGTTCGACATACCCCTTCGTTCTCCGGAGAGGTAGTTAGTCGTGTCGCACACGGACGGCTCGAACCGGGACGGAACGGATCCGAACGGGACCACGGCGGTCCCGGCTCGGGACCCGTCGTCGTCCGCAGGACGCGCCGCGGCTCTCGCGATCGGCGGGGAGTTCGTTTCCGATTCCCGCCCGCGAAACAGCAGCGGTTTACTCCCTCCGACCGGACCACTCACCGTGTCCCGTTCGTTCCTCCCCGCGGAGGCCCGCCGCGGCCTGCGCGACGTCGCCCCCATCCTGCTCGGAGTGGCGCCGTTCGCGCTCGTCGCGGGCGCGACCGCGGTCGACGCCGGGTTGTCGCCGCTGCAGGCCGTCGGGCTCTCGGTCGTCGTTTTCGCCGGCGCGTCACAGCTCGCGGCGATCGGCCTGCTCGGCGACAACGCCGAACTGGTCGTGGTGTTCGCCACCGGCGTGGTGATCAACCTCCGGATGTTGATGTATTCGGCGTCGATCGCGCCACACTTCCGGGCGTTCCGGTCCCGGTGGAAAGCCGCCTGCTCGTATCTCCTGACCGACCAGGCGTACGCGCTGTCGGTGACACGCTACTCCACCTCCGACTCCGGCGGCGACGCCGACCGCGACCCCGACGCCGGCGGCCGACTGCAGTATTACCTCGCGGTCGGCGGGGCGCTGTGGGTCGTCTGGCAGGTCGGGTCCGTCGTCGGGATCGTGGTCGGCGCGCGGGTCCCGCCGGCGTGGGGTTTGGAGTTCGCGGTGCCGCTGGTGTTCCTCAGCCTGTTGGTCCCGGCGACGACGTCGTGGCCGAAGCTGGCGGCGGCGGCGGTCGGCGGCGGGGTCGCCGTCGCGGGCGCGGTGCTCGCGGTCCCGCTCAACCTCGGACTGATCGCCGGCGGCGCCGCGGGGGTCGCGACCGGCGTCCTCGTCGACGCCCGGCTGCAGGACGACGCCGGCGACGCCGCGACCGACGCCGGCGACGTTGACACCCCGACCGACCCGGACGACGCGGATCCCGGGGGGATCGAGTGATGCCCACCGACTACGGGCCGGCGGCGGTGTGGGGGGTGGTGATCGCGCTCGGCGTCGTCACGTTCGGCATCCGGGCGTCGTTCGTCTACCTGTTCGGGCGGATCGACGACGTCCCCGACCGGGTGACGAACGCGCTTCGGTTCGTCCCGCCGGCGGTGTTCGCGGCGCTCACCCTCCCCGCGATCGTCGCCCCCGAGGGGGCGATCGCGCTCCTCGGCAACGAGCGGATCGTGGCGGCGGCGGTCGCGAGCGCGGTGGCGTGGTACGTCGACGACATCCTCGCGACCATCGTCGCCGGGATGGCCGCGTTCTGGGTGCTGCGGTTCGGGGTCTGACCCGCGGCCCGCCGGTATCTGTGGATTTATCGGGGCCGGGCGTCCTGGATTCGACGTGGAGGTGTCATCGTGGCGACTTCCGGCGGGCCGAACCTGATCGCGATCGTCGCCGTGATCATCGGGATCGGCGTGGTCGCCCAGATACTCGCCGACCGCTTCCGGATCCCCAGCGTCGTGTTCCTGATCCTCGCGGGGGTGGTGCTCGGCCCGGAGGTACTCGGCGTGGTCGGCCCCGACTCTTTCGGGAACGCCCTCGGCGCCATCGTGGGGCTGTCGGTCGCGATCATCGTCTTCGAGGGCGCGTTCCACCTCCGGATCGACGACCTCCGGGAGGCGCCGCGGGCGACCCTGAAGCTGATCACGGTCGGCGCCGGGATCGCGCTTGTAGGCACCGCGGTCGCGGTCCGGTTCCTGCTCGGCGCGGCGTGGGACGTGGCGTTCCTGATCGGCGCGCTGCTCGTGGCGACCGGCCCGACGGTGATCACCCCGATCCTCGAGGTGGTACCCGCCCGCGATCGCGTCGAGACCGCCTTGGAGACCGAGGGGATCGTCAACGACGTCACCGCGGCGATCCTCGCGGTCGTGATCTTCCAGGCGGTCGCGCTCGGCACCACGGCCCCGCTGGAACTGCTCACGCTCTTCACCGAACGGCTCGGCGTCGGGATCCTCGTCGGCGGGCTGGTCGCGGCGGCGCTCTACTACGGGCTCCGGTACGTCGACCTCTCGCCGGGCAGCGCCCCCCGGAACGCCCGGCTCCTGGTGCTCGCGGGCGCCCTGGTGGCGTACGGCGTCGCCGACACCATCGACACCGAGGCGGGCGTCGCCGCCGTCGCCACCGCGGGGATCCTGCTCGGTAACCTGGAGATCCCCTACGAGGAGGAGATCTCGGCGTTCAAAGGCGACGTGACCCTGATCGTGCTGTCGTTCGTCTTCATCGCGCTGGCGGCGCTTCTGCAGTTCGACGTCCTCGCGGAGCTCGGGCTCGGCGGGCTGGCGGTCGCGGGCGTGGTCGCCCTGGTGCTCCGGCCGCTCCTGACGTTCGTCTCCACCGCCGGCGACCGGTTCACCACCGGCGAGAAGTGGTTCATGAGCCTGGTGGGTCCCCGCGGGATCATCCCGGCGTCGGTGGCGACGCTGTTCGCGATCGAGCTCCGAAACGCGGGGCAGGCTGCCGCCGCCGACCTCCTCGTGGGGACCGTCTTCCTCGTGATCTTCGTGACCGTCGTCTTCGAGGGGGGCTTCGCCAGACGGATCGCGGAATACCTCGACATCATCCCAATGCGCGTACTCATCATCGGAGGCGGAACGGTGGGCCGGTCGCTCGCCGAACGCCTCGAAGGCCGCGGCGAGAACGTCGTGATCGTCGAACAGAGCCAACAAACGGTCGAAACCGCACGGAACGCGGGGTTCACCACCCACCACGGCGACGGCACCGACACCGAGGTGCTCCGGTCGGCAGGGGCGGACAACGCCCGGATCGTCGTCGGCGCGACCGGCGACGACGACGTGAACCTGCTGGTCTCCCAGCTCGCCCGTTCGAAGTTCGACCCCGAGACCATCCTCGCGCGGGTGAACGACCCCGACAACGCCGAGGCGTTCGAGGAACTCGGCGTCCGGGCGATCTCCGCGACCGTCGCGGTCGCCCAGGCCATGGACAACTACATCGAGCGCCCCGCGATGATGGACTGGATGGCCGAGATCGGCCACACCGGGGAGGTCCAGGAGATCGACATCACCTCCGAGGCGCTGATCGGCCGGACCGTCGAGGAGGTCGGGCCCGAACTCCCCGACGACACCCTCATCGCCTTGATCCAGCGCGACGGCGAGACGACGGTCCCCCAACCCGAACTGACGTTGCAGCGCGGCGACCGGCTGACGATCATCGGCGGGCGCGAGGAGGTTCACGAGGCGCTGCGGTTCGTCCACCCCGACCGGTGAGGGCGCCGGGTCGGTCGCGGCGGCGCCCCCACCGCGGTGGTCCCGTCGACCCCGACTCCCGACGCCGTCACTACACCGCTGGCGTGTCGGTTCCGACGCGCTTATGCGGGTTGGATGGCAAACTGAGTGGGATGAGTGACCGGGCTCTCGAAGTTGTCGAGTTTCTCCTCACGTCGCACCTCTACACCGAGGATCGTGACCTCGACGCGAACGATCTGCCGCCGCGATACCGACGGGTGTTCTGGACGGACCCCTCGGACGAGGAGGAGTCGGGCGACGCCGACGACCCGGACGTGGTCGACATCGAGCGTCCGCTCGTCGTTACCGACTCCGTCGCGCGGAAGGCGACGGGCGTCGAACACCCCTGGAACGCGGTCTCGGATCTGCTTTTCACCCAGCGCGAGGAGTTCTCCGGCCGGCTGTCGATCACCCAGCCCGACATGGCGCTGGAGTGGTATCTCGACCGCGCCGACCGCGACCGGCTGGCGACGAACCCCACGCTCGCCGCCGCCGCCGAGGGCCGCGACGGCGTCGACGTGACCCACGCCGAAGCCAGAGAGCACACCCGCCCGATCCAGGCCGACCGCGTCTGGATCGACAGCCTGCTCGAGGAGTATTTCGACGCGGACGAGGACGCGGAGATGCTGGATCTGGTCCAGGTCCGCGCCCCCGAGGAGATCGAGACGACGCTCCAGGACCTCGTGTTGACCGGCGACCAGGAGGGGGAGATCCAGAAGCTGATGCAGGCGATCGAACACC
>CAZIQT010000155.1:0-5019 GCA_964541645.1 uncultured Halobellus sp.
GTCCTTGCCGTGAGAGGGCAAGATGATTGGCCGGACTACACCAACGGAGCGCGCTGGCAACTTCCGATATCCCTGGGATGTGTAAAACGGTTCCGTTTTGCCGCCGCGACGGGCCGAGCGCCGCCCGAATCGGGCCCCGGACCTACTCCGCGACGTCCCCGTCGTCGTCGGATTCGGGCGCGTGCGCGTCGATGGTCGGCTCGATGTCGTCGTCGGAAACCGCTCGGTAGCCGTCGGCGGTGATCGTCGCGACACTCACGCTCGCGGCGTCGAGGTCGTCGTCGGTTTGAAGCAGCGCCCGCACTGCCACGTCGACGCCGTCGTCGAGTGTGAGCTCCGCCGACCACTCGGCTTCGAGGAACTCCTGGATGTCGTCGCGGCCGGAGCCGATCGCAACGGCCCGCCACTCCTGCGGCGCACCCGAGGGGTCGGTCTGGAAGAGCCGAGGCTGGGGGTCCGGCCCGTCGCCGTCCATGCCGGCGATCAGAAGCGCGGCGCCGAACGGTCGCGTTCCGCCGACCTGGGTGGTCTCCTGGATCTCGTCGGAGAGGGTCTTCGTCAGCGTCTCCACGCCGACGGGTTCGCCGTACCGCAGTCGGTTCCGCTGGGCGGCGGTCCGTGCGCCGTCGATCAGCCGCCGGGCGTCGGCGACGTGGCCCGCGGAGGCCGCACCCAGGTAGTCGTCGAGCTTGTGGAGCTTCTCGATGCTGTCTCCCTCCATCAGGGAGGAACTGGTGCGGCGCTGTGCGGCGAGGACGACGCCGTCGGCCGTCCGGATTCCGAGGCTGGGCGCGCCGCGTTTGACCGCCTCGCGGGCGTACTCGACCTGGTAGATCCGGCCGTCCGGGGAGAAGAGCGACGTTCCCCGGTCGTACGCCTGCTGGTCGTTTCGGTTCATCTACCCCAGTTCCGGCCCGGGGACGGATAAAGCCACCACCGCCACACGATATTACCGGTAGCGAGCCCCAGTGCGGTGCCGCGAGGTGTCGGACGGGGACGCCGCCGGGACGTGCGGCGAGCCACCGCCGCCGCGAAGCGGTGGGCGTGCTTCGGTTACTCCTCTCCGTCGGCCGGTTCGTCGGTCCCTGGCGTCGGCTCCGCGGCGTGTGGCCGCCCGCAGACATACGTTCGGTCGCTCCCGAACACCGCGTACTGCTCCCGGTCGGGGTCGTACAGCACCCGCTCGTTGGTGTCGGCCGCGACGTCGACTAAGTCCGGAAGCGACGCCATCGGGACGACGGTCGGGTCGTCCGGATCCGCCCGATCCGGGATCGACCCCTCGGAGATCCACTCGACGTACTCCCGGTGTGTCAGCCGGGCGCGTTCGTCCGCCGAGAGGCGTATCTCCCCCTGTCGGCGGGCCGCGACGAGCCCGAGCGCCGCCCCGACTCCGAGCACCACAGCCAGCGGTCCGCCGACGCGTCGCAGCGGCGAGTACTCCCGGGGGACGAGCACGGTGGTCGTCCGTCGGGTGGCGTTGGTGATCTCCCCGGGGTCGCTGACGACGAACGCGTCACCCTCCCGGGTCAATCGGAGCTCGTCGACGAACTCGCGGTTGACGACCTGACCGTTGATCCGGCCGGTCATGCGGGTCTGAGCTTGCACGACCACGACCGGCTCCCCGGGCACCTGGCCGAACGCGCCGTCGATCCGCTCCAGCCGGAGTCGGGTCCGGTTCATGTCGAAGTCGAACTCGGCGGTCGCGCCGTCCCCGGGTGCAACCTCCGTGGCGCCCGTCCGCCGGAGTTGTCGGCTCCGCTGCCAGAGGGTGGTACCGTCGCTCCGGCCGCGGAGGATCAGTCGCAGGTCGATGTCGACGTCGACGTCACCGCTGCCGCTCGCGGCGTAGCCGAACCGGTACTCGCCGTTCAGATCCGGGGAGACCAGCGGGAAGTACGCCTGCTGGTTCCGGAGCCGCTGTCCGGTGTCGTACACCGGGTTGTCGGCCGTCACCGTCGACCCGTGGTCGAACGTCGCGGTCCGGCGCCACTCGGAGGTGGTGCGCGTCTCGGATTGGGTCCCGGGGTCGACGTACGCGGTGTAGCCCGCCCACAGCCCGCCGACGGAGAGGAGGAGCAGCACCACGAGGATCACGACGTACTGTTCGTCGACTGCCTCCCGTACGCGGAGCTCCAACGCGTCGTCGGCGTCGGGCGACCGGCTCATCGACGGAACCACCCCGACCCGGTCAGCCCCGTTCCGGCACCCGGTGTGCCGCTGGGGCGGCGCCTACCGCCCACGAGCCGGGCAGCGAGGACGAACGGGGCCGCGAGCAGGGCGTCGAGCGCGACGACGGGGGCGAGAGGGTGAAGCGAGTAGAGCGCGTCGACGACGGCTTCGGGAAGCACGAGCGGATACCGGTTCTCGACGAGATACCGGCGGTAGACGCCGGTCTCCGGGGGAGCGGAGAGCTGCAGTGTGGCGTTGGCTGCGGCGTTCGGCCCGACTCGTCCGCTCCCGCCGTCGACGACGCTGATCCCGTCGCTCGCCGGCTCGACGTAGTATTTCACCGGGACGAGCGAGCCGCCCGGGACCCGGTAGGTCGTGGTCTCGCTCTCGCCGGCGGGGATGACTCGCGGTCCGGGAAGGTCGGCGTCCGCGCTCACGACCCGATATTCGGTCGGGCCGAGCGGGGTGACCGCACTCGCGGTCGCGGTGGTGACGACGACGAGGCCGCACAGGAGGACGATGCCCCGCGGTCCGACCCCCAGCCCGTCCGCGCGGCTGCGACCGCCGCTGCGGTCCCCGAGCGGCGTTCGCCCGGTCCGGTCCGTCCCGCCGGTCGCCAGCAGGACGAACGCCGCCGCCACGCCGACCCCGATCCAGACGTTCCCCGGGACTCGCTCCCCCGCGCCGGTCGCAGCCCCACGGAGTCCCGTCACGACCGTACCCAGCTCCGGGACGGTCACGAGCCCGCCGGCGACGCGGACGCCCACGGCGACGATCTGTGGCTCACGGACCGGCGGTTCGCCGGCGGACTGGTCGGTGAACGGGTTCGCGTCCCCCTGGGTGACGTAGCCGCGGTCGGTCTCCCGAACCACGCGGTGGGTGGTGAGCCCGCCGCCGTTGACCTGCTCGGCCCGGTAGACGATCACGTCGCCCGGCTCGGGGTCGCCAGCGACCGCCGGCGGGAGGGAGACGAAGCCGTCGCCGGGGTCGAGCACCGGTTCCATGCTCCCGGTGGTGACGTACCCCAACAACACCGGATGGCCGACCGCCTGCCCGGCCAGGAGAACCACCGCGAGGAGGACGACGAGGGCTTCGATCGTTCGCTCGGCCTGCGTCCACATTCTCGCGGAGTGTTTACGTAGATTACACAAAAGGGGTTCGGTGCGACCGGCGGTCGGGTGCCCGCTCCGACGTCGGTCGTCGGGCCGTCGAACCGGAGCCGTGGTGCGGGTTCGCGGCGCGGCCCGTCGACCGGGCAGGGCCGTGTTCGGGTGCACCCGCCGGGACGTCACTCCCCGCCGCCGCGGGAGCGGACCAGTAGCGCCGCGCCCGCGACGACCAGCAGGGCGACCGCGACGAGCACCGCCCCGAGGTCGAACCCGCCGGGCTCCAGATCGAACCCGCCGGGTTCGACCACGGTCGTCGGCTCGGCCACGTCGTCGGGCGTATCAGCCGCGGGCGTATCCGCCGCGGGCGTGGCGGTTCCGCTCGGCGGCGTCTCCGTCGGCGGCGCCGTGGCCGGCGGCGTAGCGGTGTCGGCGGGATCGTCCGAGTCGTCCGACTCGTCCGGAACCGGCGTGTCGCCGTCGACGTCGTCCGTGTCGTCGGCGTCGTCGGCGCCGCCGCCACCACCACCGCCGCCACCACCGAGGTCCAGCGTCGGCGCGCCGGGGTTCACCGTCGCCGCGAACGGCGAGAACCCGGGCGTCTCGGCGACGAGCGTGATCGTGCCGCCGCCGGTGCTCTCGACGGCCGTCGGGAGCGCCTCCCACGCCGTGCCGTTGTACCGTTCGAGCGCGAGGTCGGCGGCCGGGGTCCCCGCCGGAACGGCCGCGGCGTCGATCTCGACCGTGATCGTGGCGTCGGCGTCGGGGTTGGTCGGAACCGAGACGTCGGCCGCGCCGACCACGGACGATCCCTGCGGGGCGTTCCCGTCGGCGACGTCGGCGGCGGACTCCGTAGCGAGCGCGCGGACGGTGACGTCGTCGTCGGCCCCGTCGGCCAACTCGACGGTGACCGAGCGGATGCCGGGCTGGCCGCTCCCCGGCCCCGCGTTCGGGAGCGTGACGGTCTCCCCGGAGCCGGCGGTCTGCGGCGGGCCGCGGACCACGACTTCCCGGGTGACGGAATCGGAGCCGTTGGGTGCGCGCGCGGCGGTCTCTTCGACGGCGAGCGTCACGTTGTACGTGCCGGGATCGTCGAAGGTGTGACTCCGCGTCGGGCCGGCGTCGGACGCGATGGTGCCGTCGTCGAAGTCGTACTCGTACGCGAGTTCGTCGCCGACGCTCCCGCTCGCGTCGAACTCGACGGCCTCACCCGCGCTCGGGGCGCCGGTCACGACGTCGAGCACCGCCTCGGCGATCTGGCTCACGTCGGCCTCGACGGTGATCGTCGCGTCGCCGGCCGCGAAGTCGTCGGCGCCGGTGTCGACCGCGAACCCGACCGCGGCGGACTCGCCGGTGTCCAGTCGGACGGCGTTGGGCTCGCCCTCGATCGACTCATCGGTGTCGCTGCCGCGGTAGAACTCGAACCCGTTCGCGGCGGCGCCCTCGCCCGCGACGTAGACGTACGCCTGTCTCCCCTCCGCGTCGCCGGCGGCGTTGGTGTTGGTGATCAAGAGCACACGGTCGAAGCGCGTGCGCGTGTCCGCCGGCAGCCCCTCGCCGGGAACCGTGGCGTCGGCGTCGAGTTGGATCGAGACGGTCCCGTCGTCGCCGACGACGGCGTAGTCGCCGTTGGGTCCGTTCGCGGGCTGGATCGCGACGCCCTCGCCGATCTCGGCGGCCTGGGTGCTGGCGAGGGGTGCTGTGGCTGCCAGCAGGGCGAGCACGGCGAGCGCGGCGACGAGGG
>CAZIQT010000156.1:0-4975 GCA_964541645.1 uncultured Halobellus sp.
TCGACGGCGCCGACGGGGAGCCGCTCGACCGGATCGCCGACGCGGCCGCGGGCCTCGACGGCTTCTTCGGCGCAGCCGTCGCCGACGGCGCCGCGGCGTACCTCGTTGCCGACGGGGCCCGGTCCGTGCCGCTGTACCACGCCGACGACGGCGCCGTCGTGAGCGACCGCGGCCGGGTCGTCGCGGACGCGGTCGGCGCCGCCCGCGATCCCGTGGCCGAAAGCGAGTTCCTGGTGACCAGATACGTCGCGGGCGACGACACCGTCTGGCGGGGCGTCGGCTCCACGGTCCCCGGCGAGGTCCGCCGGGTCGGGCCGGGCGGCGTGGCGCGGCGGCGGTACCGCCGCCACTGGCCGCACCCCGGCGGGGAGCCGGGCGATATCGACACGCTCCGGGCGGGGTTCGAGACCGCGCTCGACCGGCTCGAACGGGTCGCAGACGGCCGCCCGATCGTGCTCCCGCTGTCGGGCGGCCACGACTCCCGGCTGCTCGCCGCCGGGCTCGTGGAGCGCGGCTGCGAGGTGATCGGGTTCACGTTCGGCCGGTCGGGCCACCCCGACGTGGAGGCGAGCCGGGAGGTCGCCGCCCGGCTCGGGATCGAGTGGGCGTTCGTGCCGTACTCGCAGGCCGAGTGGGAGGGGTGGTTCCACGGGACGGCGGGGCGGCGCTACCGCGCTGCGGCGTTCGGCGGCGACGCGCTGCCGTTTCTGGCCGAGTGGCCCGCGGTCCGCCGGCTGGTCGGGACGGGTCGGGTTCCCGAGACGGCGGTGTTCTGCCCGGGCCACACCGTCGCCACGCCGGGCGAGCGGCTCCCGCGGTTCCGGTCCGGCGCCGACGCGTCCGGCGCGCCCGACGACGACGCGATCGCGCCGACCGTCGAGGCGCTCGTGGAGTACGTCCTCGATACCCACTACTCGCTGTGGGCGTGGGACGACGACGCGTTCCGGGCGGCCGCGGCCGAGCGGATCCGCCGGGGGCTCCTCGGCGACCGGCCGGCGACCGCGGTGTCGGACCCCGAGAGCGCGGCCGCGGCATACGAGCGCTGGGAGTGGACCGCGCGGATGTCGACGTTCACAAACGGCGACCTCCGGGTGTACGACGACTGCGGGGTCGAGTGGTGGCTCCCGCTGTGGGACCCGGCGTACGTCGCGGCGTGGCACCGGCTCCCGGCCGCATCGCGCCGCGGGAAGTCGCTCCACGCCGACCTCGCCGCGGCGTACTACCGGGCGGCCGCCGACGTGCCCCCCGGCCGGGCGACGGTGACCGACCGGAGCCTCCCGCCGGCGGACCGGCTGCTGTCGCTCCTCAGACACACCCCCGTCCGGCAGTTCACCGAGCGCGACGGGGCGTGGGACCCGCCGTTCACCGCGCCGCGGGCGTCGTGGGGGGCGCCCGGGTCGCACCCGCTCGCGTGGTACGGCGTGATCGACCCGGGGTGGCGGGCGGCCGCGGGGCGGGCGCGGAGCTTCTACGCGCTCCGGACGCTCGAAGCGACCGGCCGGCTCGACTTCGCCGACCCCGACGCCGACCCGCCGGGGAGCGTCGAGTTGCGCCTCCCCGTCGGGGAGTGACGGCGCCGGAGGGTCTCCCCGCCGGCGCGACGCACGGATCGTGCCGTTTACTTACCATCGGTTGGAACAACCGAGTAATGAGACGGAGACGGTTCCTCTCGGCCGGCGCGGCGGCGGTCGCGGCGGGGTTCGCAGGGTGTACGGGCGGGTCCGACGAGCCGGCGGGGACGACCGCGGGGTCGGCCGGCGGCGCCGAGTCGCTGACCGTCGCGACGTACAGCACGTTCGTCGATGCCCCCAGCGACAGCCCGGGGCAGTGGATCCAACGGGAGTTCGAGGAGCGCTACGACGTCGAGTTCGAGTGGGCGGTCCCGGAGCGCCCGATCAACTTCTACATCGAACAGCACAACGCGGGCGAGACGGTCGACCCCGAACTCTACCTCGGCATCAAGCCGCAGGAGCTCGTGCGCGTCGACCGCGCCACCGACGGGGAGCTGTTCCGGGCGATCGACCGCGACGCCCTCGACCACGTCGGCGACGTCGGCGAGCGGTTCTACTTCGACCCTGAGGGGCGGACCGTCCCCACCTACGCCAACTACGTCAGCCTGGTCTACGACGGCCGGAAACTCGACGACCCGGGGACGTTCGAGGCGCTGACCGCCGACCCCTACGCCGACACCCTCGCGGTTCCGAACCCCGCCCAGACCAACACCGGACTCTACTTCCTGCTGTGGACGGTCAGCCGGTTCGGGGAGTCGGGCGATTACACCTACCTCGACTACTGGCGCGACCTGCTGGACAACGGCACGCGGGTCGTCGGGTCGTGGGGGGCGATGTACTCGCAGTTCGCCGAGGGCGAGGTCCCGATGGTGGTGTCGTACTCCAACGACCGGGTGTACGCCAAGCGGTCGGACAGCGACCTGGAGCGACACCGGATCGGGTTCCCGAACGGCCAGGGGTACACCAACCTCAACGCCGTCGCGCGGTTCGCCGACGGAAGCAACGACGACCTCGCGGCCCGCTTCGTCGACTTCGTGCTCTCGCCGGAGGTCCAAGCCAAGATCGCGGAGCTGAACGTCACCGGCCCGGTGAACACGGCGGCGACGCCCCCGGAGGTCTACCGGGCGTTCGCGAAGGAACCCGCGGAGGGCGTGTTCCTGGGGTACGACCGGCTCGACGGCAACCTCGACCGGTGGCAGCGCGAGGTCGAACGCGAGCTCGTCGAGTCCTGACCGGCGTCTCAGTCGGGGCCGCCTCTCGCCTCGCGCCCGAGTTCCGTCTCGACGGCGTCGACCTTCTCGGCGGCGGCCATCTCCCCCTCTTTCTCGTCGACCTGGACGGTCGTCTGGACCGAAGGGGCGTCGACGGCCTCGTGGGCCGCCGCACACGCCGCGAACAGCTCCGAGACCGCCTCGGCCTCGATCGTGGTCGCCATCGGGGTGGTCTCGTAGCTGACGTCGAAGTCCTCCAGGGCGTCGACGGCGGCGGCGACGTCGGCGGTGATATCGCCCTCCTTGATCGGCGTCACGCGGAGCAGTGCGAACGCTGTCATCGTCGGCGAATCGGGCGGGCGCGTGAAATCCGTTTCCCACCGACGCCCACACGAGCCCCGCGCTACCCCAGCGGCAGCCGCGCGGCGTCCTCGCGGTACCGCGAATCCCTGATCCGGAGCTCCCCGGCGGTCCACTCGACCGCGTCGATCGACCGCCTCGACGCCAGGTCGGCGGCGTCGGCGACGCTGCCGCCGCGGGCGAGGGTCACGTGCGGGACGTAGTCGTCGCCCTCCATCCCCGCAACGGTCCCGAACGCGTCACACAGCCGCCGGTGGAGCGCGCGGAGGCCGGGGCTGTCGACGGCGAGGTAGACCACCGGCCCGGGGCCGCGCGGCGGGCGTTCGAAGTAGCCGATCCCGGTCACCCGGAGGTCGAGCCCGCCCGCGGCGGGGGCGGCACGACGGAGCAGCGGCCGGAGCCGTTCGCGGAGTCGCGGCAGCGAGTCGGCGTCGGCGTCGAGCCCGGAATCGAACCGTTTCGCGAGCAGGGAGTGACGGTCCCGGATCCGGTCGAACGCCGCGAGTTCGGGGTGGAGCTCCCCCGCGAGCCGCCGAACCGCTCCCGGGACAGGGACGTTCAGGCTGAACACGCCCGGAGGTGGGCGGGGCGGCGACAAGAACGCGTCGGGCCCCGTGGAGGTATATGCGGGGCGCCCGAACCGGGAGTATGCGCGAGTCCCCCAGCAGGCGCCGCGTGCTCGCCGGCGCGGCCGCGGTCGGCGTCGGGCTGGTAGCCGGCTGCGCGGGCTCCGACGGCGGATCCGGTGGGTCGCCGACCGCGACCCGGAGCGATGCGGCGGCGCCGACGGAAGCCCCGGAGCTGGACCTTCGGGAGGCCAACGTCGTCGGCGTGACGGTCGCCCGCGACGGCGACGCCTACGACTTCGAGGTGACGCTCCACCACGACGACGACGGCGAGGACGGCTACGCGAACTGGTGGCAGATCGAGCGGCTCGACGGCGAGCGGCTGGGCCGGCGGGAACTGCTCCACGCCCACTCCCGGCAGCCGTTCACCCGCGCTGCGACCGTCGCGGTCCCGGCGGACGTCGGCTGCGTCGTGGTCCGCGGCCACGACGAGACCCACGGGTACGGCGGCCGGCTCGCGGTCGTCGACCTCGCGTCGGGGGCGGTTCGAGGGGTCGATCAGGGATCCGAGCCGGCGTCCGTCGGTCCCGAGGCGTGTCCCGACGGCTAGCTCAGAGCCGGTCGGTCAGCCACAGCACCAGCAGGGCCACGACCGCCAGCCCCAGCAGCGGGCGGAGCGGGCCCAGCAGCTCCCCGAGGATGCCGAGGATCCCGCCGACGACTTCCAGCACGAGCCAGATCACGACGAGAACCAGCACGATCCGCAGCAGGCTGTCGACGTCGAGGTCGCCGCGGTCGCGCTTCGGGTTCGAACGGCCCATACGCCGGAATGCGCCGTGGCGGGCAAGTAGCTTCGGGTCGATCCGCGGGCGACGGCGCGACGGACCGCCGCGACGCCGAGCGGCCGGCCGCGGGCCCCGGGACACGCTTAATGCGATACGTTCCCAAACTTCGGTATGTCGAGCATCTTCCGGGAACTCGGCCGCCGCTCCGCCCGCGGCGTGCCGAACCGGCTCCTCCCCGCGGCGGCCGTGGTCGTCGCCCTGATCCTCGCGGTCGCCGCCTTCGGCACCGACCCGATCACGGTCGTCGGACTGGTCGCGCTCGCGCTGGCGGCCGCGACGGTCTACAGCGCGGTCGAGATCGTCAACGCCTACGAGAAGCGGGCGCTCACGGTGTTCGGGGAGTACCGGCGGCTGTTGGACCCTGGGCTGAGCGTCGTCCCGCCGTTCGTCTCGAAGACCTACACCTTCGACATGCGGACCCAGACGCTCGACGTGCCGAAGCAGGAGGCGATCACCCGCGACAACTCCCCGGTGACCGCCGA
>CAZIQT010000157.1:0-4917 GCA_964541645.1 uncultured Halobellus sp.
CTTCGTCCGGATCCGCTCCTGCCACTTCCGCAGCCGGTGCATCTGCGAGCGCTTCCGCGACGAGATCGACCGGCCGTAGGCGTCCTTGTCCTTCCAGTCGATCGTCGTCGTCAGCCCCTTGTCGTGCATCGTCTGCGTCGTGGGCGCGCCCACGCGGGATTTCTCCTGCCGCTCGGAGTGGTTGAACGCCCGCCACTCCGGCCCGGGGTCGATCTGTTCCTCCTCGACGACGATCCCCGTCGGCTCGTGGATGAGCTCCCCGTCCCCCGTCCGGACGAGATCCTCCTCGTCCATGTCCTCGACATCGATGTCGTCCGTCACCTCCTCGGACTCCTCTTCGCGGTCGCCCTGCCATCGCGTCCTGTCGGCGTCCTGTTCCCGCTGGCGGGTGGGCCGTGTCATCGCATTTTTATATTCGACAACTGGATAAACTTAAACACACCGCCGACGGCGACAAAAACTCACCGGCGACCGATCCCCGGGGCGCCGGCCGGCGGACCGGAGATCGAACCCTTCTTTCCCTCGCTGGAACTCCCTCCGGTATGCCCAGCGTCGAGTGCGACCCCGACGACGCCCGCGACCGGCTCGAAGCCGCCGGCGTCGAGGTGGTCGCAGGGAACACGGAGTACGAACGGTGGCGCGCCGAACGCGGGGACGCCACGGCCGTCGCCTACGACGACACGGTCGTCGTCCAGGGGACGAACCCGACCGACATCCTCCCGCTGCTCCGGCCCGAGGCGGGCGGCCGGGCGCACGTTTACTTCGACGGGGCGAGCCGCGGCAACCCCGGTCCGGCGGCGGTCGGGTGGGTGCTCGTCACCGACGAGGGGATCGTCGACGAGGGCGGCGACCGGATCGGCGAGACCACCAACAACCGCGCGGAGTACGCCGCGCTGATCCGGGCGCTCGAAGCCGCCGCGGGGCACGGCTTCGACGCGGTCGACGTCCGGGGGGACTCCCAACTGATCGTCCGGCAGGTCCGGGGGGAGTACGACACCAACAACCCCGAACTCCGGGAACGCCGGGTCCGGGTGCGGGAGTTGCTCGACCGGTTCGACCGGTGGACGCTCGAACACGTACCGAGAGAGGTAAACGACCGCGCCGACACGCTAGCGAACGAGGCACTCGACGATGCGTGAAACGCGACGCGACGGCTCGGACCGGGCGGACGACGGCGACGGCATCGACGCGGACCCGACGGGGCCTCCCGACGGCACCGACCGGGAGCTTCCCGCGGAAGTCGTCTCCGAGGCCGAGCGGCTGACCCGACTCGCCGCCGACGCCGCCGTCGAGGCCGAGGCGGCGGTGTACCGCGAGCGCCGGGCGTCGATCGTCGACGATCACGACTTCGTCGCCCGCGTCCGCGACGCGGACGACACCCTCGTGCTCCACCCCGCGGAGTGGGTCGACGACGGCGTCGTCCGGGTCGACCGGGTCGACGACACCGACCGCGCGGTCGAGGTGTCGCTGTCCGGCCCCGACCACGGCGCGGAGTGGGCGTCCGTCGAGGCCGACAACGAGGCGGTCGTAGCGGCGGTCGCCGAGGCACACGGCGCGGCCCACGCCGCGAACGTCCGGGCGTTCGCGGACTTCATGGGGAACCACTACCTGAAGCGCGTCGGCGACGCAACCGACGCCGAACGCGAGGAGTTCCTGACCGACTACTACCCGCGGAACGCGTGGCCGTCAGCCGAGCAGGAAGCGATCGTCGAAGAGAGCCTCGCGCTGGCGGCGGAGACGGCCGACGGCGACGGCACGTGAGCCACCGAGGGACGGCGCCGGCCGGGGTTACCGGTTCGCGTCGACCAGGTCGGTCAGTTCCGCGGCGCGGCCGTCGCCGGTGACGAACTTCGAGAACATCCAATCGAACTGATCCAGCAGGGCGGCGTGGCCGTCGTCGGTGAGTTCGTACTGGTTCGTGCGCTTGTCGAGTTCGCTCTTGGCGACCAGCCCCATCTCGACGAGGTCGTCGAGGTTGGGGTAGAGCCGGCCGTGGTTCACCTCGGTCCCGTAGTACGTTTCGAGTTGGCTCTTGATCGCGAGGCCGTACATCGGCTCCTCGGCCAGAATGACGAGGATGTTCTGTTGGAAGGCGGTCAGGTCGCGGACGACGCTTTCGTTCTCGACCGCTGTTTGTACTTCCGTCATACCGGAGCAGAAGGTGTCGGCATATTTAACCCTTCTCAACTCAGCGACGAGTATCGGCCGCGTCCGGTGTGAGAATGCCGTACGGCGCCCGTCGGGGCACGGAACCACGGACACCGTCGAATCACGCCGAAGAGTGTGCGTACGGTCGGATCTCGCCCCTCGCTACCGACTATCCGAACCCTACCCCAGTAACACCCGAGGAATACCACTCCATAATTATACGCTGTCCGACACGACGGCCGGGCCGGCCCCGATGCGAAAGGAATTTCCGTCAGTTCGGAGTTCACCCGGTATGACGAACCTCTGGGAGGACCTCGAAACGGGGCCCGACGCCCCCGACGTGGTCTACGCCGTCGTGGAGTGTCTCAAAGGCGAGCGGAACAAATACGAGTACGACAAGGACGTTCCGGGCGTCGTCCTCGACCGGGTGCTCCACTCCAACGTTCACTACCCTTCGGACTACGGCTTCCTGCCGCGAACCTACTACGACGACGGGGATCCGTTCGACGTTCTCGTACTGGTGGAGGACCAGACGTTCCCCGGGTGCGTGATCGAAGCCCGACCCGTCGCGATGATGGAGATGGACGACGACGGCGAGAAGGACGACAAGGTGATCGCCGTGCCCGCCGAGGACCCCCGCTACGACCACATCGAGGACGTCGACGACCTGACCGACCAGCGGAAAGAGGAGATCTCGGAGTTCTTCGAGACCTACAAGAACCTCGAAGCAGGCAAACAGACAGAGACGCTCGGGTGGACGGACGCCGACGCCGCGACCGACGCCATCGAACACGCGATGGACCTCTACGAGGAACAGTTCGGGTAACGGCGTCTCCCCCGCCGGGATATCTCCACGAGTTATCGGCGCCGCAGCGACCATTCGTTATGCGCATGGGTAATCTTTTTACCGTAGCGACCCTCCACACGGACGAGTATGACTGACACCACCCCGCGGGTCGGCGTTGCCCACCCGACGGTCGTCCCCGCCAACCACCGACGCCGATCGGGGGCGGCGGAGCAGGACGGCGAGTCCCGGTGCGACGACGACGCGTGAGCCGGGGTCGTGCGCCGGGAGTGAACTGAAGGGAACCGCTTTTACTCCCGCCGGCGCTACGTAGGGTGATGGCTACCTGTGACGAGTGCGGGGCTCACGAGAACCTCCCGTACCAGTGTCACCGGTGTGGCGATACGTTCTGCGGGGAACACCGGCTGCCGGAGAACCACGACTGCCCGGGACTGAACGGGTGGGACGACCCCTCGGGGGTCTTCGACAGCGGGTTCGACGACTCCGTCCAGCGCGGCGGCACGTCCGGCGGGGGCTACCTCGACGGGCTCACCGGTACGGGCGGGGTGCTCGGCTACTTCCGCGGAAACATGAGCTACTCCCTCCTGGGGGCGATGTGGATCACGTTCGCGCTGCAGTATCTCGTGTTCCCGTTCGCGCTGGGCGCGCCGCCGGGCAGCGACCTGTGGCAGGCGGTCTTCGTGCTCTCGCCCGGCAGCGTCGGGTTCGTCTGGACGTGGGTCACCTCCGTCTTCGCCCACGGTGGGTTCACCCACATCGCGTTCAACAGTATCGCGCTGTACTTCTTCGGTCCCGTGGTGGAGCGCTACCTCGACACCCGGCGGTTCACCGCGCTGTTCTTCGGCGCCGGGATCGTCGCGGGGCTGGCGCAGGTCGGCTCGACGCTCCTGACCGTCGGCCCGTTCGGGCCGGGGGTCGTCGGCGCGTCGGGTGCGATCATGGGCGTGCTGGGGGTGCTCACCGTGTTGAACCCCGGGCTCCGGGTGTACCTCTACTTCATCATCCCGATGCCGCTGTGGGTGCTGACCTTCGGGTTCGCCGGGTTCAGCATCGTCGCCGGGTTCGGCGCGTTCGGCGGCGGGCTGGCCGGCGGCAACGTCGCTCACCTCGCCCACCTCGCGGGGCTCGTGATCGGGTTGGCGTACGGCGCCCGTGTGAAGGGCAACGTCGGCGTGCCCAACTCGCTGGAGTTCGGCCGCGGCGGCGGCGGGATGGGCGGCCCGGGTGGCCCCGGACGCGGCCCCTGAGCCGATGCGACCCGCCCGCCCGGAGTTCGTTCCCGACCCCGACGCGACCCGCGAGGGGATGGAGTCGCTCCAACTGGCGGTGGCGGCGGCGGCGACGTGGGCCGACGACCTCGGGGTCGCCGTCGAGTCCGTCGGCGGCGCGGCCCGGTCGGTCACGGCCCCGGACGCCGACCCGCCGCTGGTGGCGGGGGTCGACCAGGCGTTCCTCGACGACCGCGCGGTCAGCGCCGTGGTGGTCTCCCGCGGCGGGGCGGTCGTCGAGCGCGCCCACGCCGTGACCGACCCCGAAATCCCGTACGTCCCGGGACTCCTGGCGTTCCGCGAGGGCGGCCCGATCCTCGCGGCGTTCGCGGAACTCGACTGCGACCCGGATCTGGTGGTCTTCGACGGCAGCGGCCGGATCCACTTCCGGCAGGCGGGGCTGGCGACCCACGTCGGCGTGACTCTCGACGTGCCGAGCGTCGGGGTCGCGAAGGGGCTGCTCTGCGGGACGCCCGACGACGACCCCGGCGGCCGCCCCGAGGGGTGGCGGACGCCGATCCGGGCCGACGCCGACGTGGAAAACGCCGACTCGGGGAGCGTGATCGGCCACGCACTCCAGTCCCGGCAGTACGAGTCGAGCCGGAGGATCAACCCCCTCTACGTCAGCCCGGGCCACCGCGTCGGCGTCGGGACCGCGACCGACCTGGTCGAACGGCTGTGTGACGGGTACAAGCT
>CAZIQT010000158.1:0-4801 GCA_964541645.1 uncultured Halobellus sp.
TGAAGAAGCTCCAGAACGGCGGCGGTGGCGGGATGGGCGGGCTCGGCGGCGGCGGACTGGGTCCGTTCGGGTGAACTACGCCAGCGCCTCCGACAGAGGCAACGACCCCGGGCTGACGGTCTCCGGCGCGGCGAAGGCCGCAAACCGGTCGTTCACCAAGACGGTGGCGAAGGAGGTCGGCGGCTCCGGCGTCCGGGTCAACTGCGTCTGTCCGGGGACGGTCGAGACGCCGTCGACCGCCGAGTTCGTCGAGGAGTACCGGGAGCAACTGGGCGAGTCGTACGCGCTCGGACGGATCGGACGCCCCCACGAGGTCGCACACGCGGTCGTGTTCCTCGCGAGTGACGCCGCCGGGTGGATCACCGGCGAGACGCTCCACGTCGACGGCGGCTACCAGCGTCGCTGAGATCCCCGGCGGGGCGCCGCTGCCGGCCGTACGGTCGAGGGCCGGTCGCCGTGACCGCGCCGGACCACCCGGAGGTGGTGGATGGCCCGACCGCGAGGGGCCGACTTTTTACCCCCCTGCGCCGACCGTGGTCGTATGACGGTCCGGGACGCCGCCGTCGACGCCTACCGCGAGGCGCTGCCGGCGCTCGCGGCCAGCCTCGTGGGCGGGCTCGTCGCCGGCGTCGTACTCGGCGGGATGCGCGGGGAGCTCCGTGCGGTCCCGGGGCTGTTGGTGTTGGTGCCCGCACTCTTGGCCACCCGCGGCAACGTCTACGGGTCGCTGGGGGCGCGGATCTCGACCGCGCTCCACCAGGGGCTCGTGGAACCCCGGGTCCGCGCGGGCGACGAGCGGCTCCGGGCGGCGGTGGCCGCGGCGCTGGCGAACGGGCTCGTGGCGTCGACGTTCGCGGCGGTGGCGGCGTTCGCGATCCTCGTCGGGCTCGGACGGCCGGTCGCGCCGCTTCCCACCCTCGTCGCGATCGCGGTCGTGGCCGGTATCTGTTCGGGGATCGCGCTCTCGGCGGTGGTCGTCACCGCGGTGTTCGCAGGCTACCGACGCGGTCGCGACCCCGACACCCTGGTCGGCCCGCTCGTGACCACCACCGGCGACGTGTTCGGCGTTCTCTTCCTGCTCGGGGCGGTCAGGCTGGTGTTGTTCGTCGGCGGGGTGGTGTGAGTGGCCACCGAGTGGAGCGTCCGCGCGATCTCGCGTGCGATGTTGCCGGTTCTGCTCGTCTTGACGCTGGTGGAGGTCGGCAGCGGGCTGGTGCTCGGCGGGTTCGAGGCCCAACTCCTGCGGTTTCCAACGCTCCTGGCGCTTGTGCCGGTCACCATCGGGACCGCGGGCAACCTCGGGAGCATCCTCGCCGCCCGGCTCTCCACCGCCTTCCACCTGGGGACGCTGTCGTTCGACCCCACGAACGACACCCTGGCGGGCAACGCCCTCGCGACGGTCGGGCTCGGGGTGACGCTGTTTCCGGTGGTCGGCGTCGGAGCGTGGGCGTTGACCGCCCTGACCGGCGGCGCCCGGCTGTCGCCCGTGACCGTGGTGACGATCGCGGTCGCGTCGGGACTCGGGCTGGCGATCCTCGCGGTGGTGGTCACGGTGACCGTGACCTACGTCGCCTACCGGCTCGAACTCGATCCCGACGACGTCGTCATCCCGGTGGTCACCAACGTCTGTGACGTCCTCGGGGTGGTGGTGCTGGTCGCGGTCGCGCAGGTGGTGGTGTGACGCGGCGCCCCGCCGCCGGGCGCGGAACCGATGCCGATTAGTCGGTGAGGCGCCGACCGTCGGACGTGCAACCGGCCGCCGTCGTCGACGCCGTCTGGCCCGTGCTCGTCGGGGTAGCGCCGCGAGTCGCCCGGATCGCGGTCCTGATCGGCGTGGGGGTCTTCCTCGCGAACGTCGCGGTGGGGTTCGGCGCGGTCGAGCGCATCGCGGCGTTCTCGAAGCATCTCACGCGGCCGGCGAACCTCCCCGACGAGGTCGGGACCGCGATCGTCACCACCGCGGCGTCGACCACCGCGGGGTACGGGATGCTCGCGGACTTCCGGGAGTCGGGTCGGCTCGACGACGTGGAGACGCTGATCGCGGTCACGATGAACACGTTCTTCGGGTTCGTCCAGCACATCTTCACGTTCTACGCCCCGGTGTTGATCCCGATCCTCGGGGTCGAGACGGGGCTGCTCTACGTCGGCGCCCGCGCGGCGATCGCGGCCGCGATCACGCTCGTCGGCGTCGCCGCCGGGGCGGTGCTGCTGTCGCGAGGGACCGGAACCGAACCCGCGGCGGCCGGCGACGCGGACCGCCCCGAGAGCGCGCCGGACGGCGGCACGGCGGCGGGGAAATCTGACGACCCCGAGTCGCCGCCGGACGTGCTCCGCACGGCCGCCGGGAAGACGTGGCCGAAGCTGAAGCGGATCGTCCCGCGGCTCGCGGCCGTCTACGTGCTGGTGACGCTGGTCGTCGAGACACAGGACCTCCGGTCGGTCACGGGGATCGCGGAGCCGCTGACCGCGCTGCTCGGGCTGCCGGGCGCGTCGCTCCCGGTGATCGCGGTGTTCGCGTTCGACACCACCGCGGGCGCCGCCACCATCGCGCCGTTGATCGGCGACCCGTTCACCCCGCGGACCGCGGTGGCGACGATGCTGCTCGGCGGGATCGTCTCGTTTGCGGTGTCGACGTTCAAGCGGTCGATCCCGTTCCAGTACGGGATCTGGGGCCCGCGGTTCGGGTCGAAGGTGATCGTGGTCAACACCGCGCTGAAGATCGTGTTCATCGCGATCGCGCTCGCGGCGTTGCTGGTCCCGACGTAGGACGGGCGGTCGCCCGGACGAGTCGGACAGGTTTTAGCCGTCGGTGGCCGTCGGCTCCTGTGATGTCTCCGGCGCTGTTCGTCGTGAGCGAGGAGGGGTACTGGGGCGAGGAGTGCATCGAGCCGCTGACCACGCTGTCGGACGCCGGAGTGGAGATCACCGTGGCGACGCCGAGCGGGAACCCGCCGGAAGTCGACGAGCGGTCGGTCGACCCGGAGAACGTCGGCGAGGAGACCGCCGCACACGTCACCGAGGTCCACGAGACCGACGAGCGCCTCCGGAACCCGACGCCGCTGGCCGACGTCGAGCCGGACGCGTACGACGCGGTCGTGTTCCCGGGCGGCCACGGAACCGAGTGGGACGTCACACAGGACCGCCACGCCCGCGCGGCGCTCCGGACGACCGTCGAGGGCGACGACGGAACCGCGCTCGTGGTGTGTCACGCGGTCGGAATCTTAGCGTTCACCCGGGACTCGGCGGGCGGCTTCCTGGTCGAGGGCCGCGACGTGACCGGGTTCCCGAACGCGTGGGAGGAGGGGATCGTCGACGACCGGGACCTGCTACCCGACGGCCGGAAGCTGCCGTACTGGGTCGAAGACGAGGTGAACGCCGCCGGCGCGAACTGGGACGCCGACCTCGGCGCCGACACCTCCGTGACGGTCGACGGCGACCTGGTGACGGCGCGGGGGCCGCCGTCCTCGCACGAAGCCGCGGTCACGCTGCTTTCGGAACTCGGGATCGACCACGACGCCTGATCGGGCGCCGCCCGGGGACCCGCCGGGCTCAGCGGCCGCCGTCCGTGCCGTCCCCGTCGGGGTCGATCGGGGTCCCGTCCTCCGTCGGCGGCGCGACGTGGTCGACGTACGCCTCCACGTCGGGGTCGTGGACGGTCACCGAGACCTCGATATCGCCGAGTTCGTCGGGGTTCCCCACCGCGAAGTTGATCACGCCTTTGAACGCCGCCTGCTTCTTCAGCGAGAAGGAGAACCCCTCGCCGTCGGCGCTTTTGAAGAACTCCCGGCGGGCGGAGTCGAGGATCTCCTGGTCGCGGAGGCGCTCGGAGAACCGCTCTAAGGAGTGGGTCTCGCCGACGAGTTCGCCGTCGGCGCGCTCGAACTCGACGTCGGGGAACAGGTTCCGGACGGCGTCTTCGACCCGGTCGGTCACCTCGGTGTCGTTGACGGGGGCGACGATCCGGGCGTCGATCCGGTAGATCACGGCGCGTCACCTCCCTCCGGCGGAGCCGCCTCGGGGTCCGCCGCGGCCCCGCGAGCCACGTCGTCGCCGTCGAAACGGACGTGGACGTGGTCGCTGTCGGCGACGGCGTCGAGGTCCCCGTCGAGGATCGCCCGGATCCGCCGGCGGTAGGCGTCGAGGGTGTCGGTGTTGTCGACGACGACGTCCGCGCGGTCCATCACCTCGCCCATCCCGAACCCGAGTTCGCGCTCCTCGCGCTCGCGGAGGGACGCCCGGTCGAGGTCGGAGTCGTCGCGGGCGCGGTCGAGCAGCCGGTCGGCGCGGGTTTCGAACGGCGCCTCGACGCTCACGAGCCGGAACGCGTCGCCGAACGCCGACCGGAAGCGGTCGAGTTCGACGTCGGAGCGCAGCCCGTCGACGAGGACGGTGTCGGTGGTGTCGAGTTCCGCTTCGATCGCCGGCAGCGACCGCTCCGCGATGGCCGCGGGACCCTCCTCCGCCCGGAGCGCGCGGGCGACCTCGCCGTGGTGTTCCGCGGGGTCGAGTCCGCGGTCGCGACAGGCCTGACGGATCACGTCCCCCATCGTGACGACCGGAACGCCCGCATCGCGGGCGACGGTGGCGGCCTCGCCCTTGCCGCTGCCGGGGAGCCCGACGGTTCCGATGACTCTCATCGACCGCGAGTTCACGGTACCCGACCTTACGAGTTCCGTTCGGGGGCGTCGCGGGCGCCCCGGGGCTGCGAACCCGTGTTCCTTTTTACCTGCGAGCGCGAGGCTGTCGACGAGGGCGCGTAGCTCAGTCGGACAGAGCGTCGGACTTCTAATCCGATGGTCGC
>CAZIQT010000159.1:0-4759 GCA_964541645.1 uncultured Halobellus sp.
CCTCCGAGCGGCTCGCGGAGGACGAACTCGGCGTCCGCCACCAGGAGTACGGCCGTCGGGAGTTCCAAAAGCTGACCCGGGAGGTGTGCGACCGCTACGAGGCGGAGTTCACCGAGAAGATGCAGCGCCTCGGGATCTCCATCGACTGGGACCGGACCTACCAGACCATCTCCCCCGAGGTCAAGCGGGTCTCGCAGCTGTCGTTCGTCGACCTCTACGAGCAGGGCCGGGAGTACCGGAAGCGCGCGCCCGCGATCTGGTGTCCGGAGTGCGAAACCGCGATCTCGCAGGTCGAAACCGAGGACGACGAGCAGCCCAGCCACTTCCACGACATCGCGTTTTCGGTTTCGGGTCGCGAGGAGACGTTCACCATCTCCACCACCCGGCCGGAGCTCCTGCCGGCGTGCGTCGCGGTGTTCGTCCACCCCGACGACGACGGGAACCAGTATCTCGTCGGCGAGTCCGCGGAGGTGCCGCTGTTCGGCCAGGAGGTCCCGATCGTCGCGGACGAGCGGGTGGACATGGAGACCGGCTCGGGGATCGTGATGTGCTGTACCTTCGGCGACCAGACCGACATCGAGTGGTACCAGGCTCACGACCTCGACCTCCGGCTCGCGATCGACGAGTCGGGGACGCTGACGGCGGTCGCGGGGGAGTACGAGGGGCTCTCCGCCGACGAGGCGACCGACGCGATCGTCGAGGATCTCGACGAGGCGGGGGCGTTGCTCGACCGCCGGTCGATCACCCACACCGTGAACGTCCACGAGCGGTGCGGCACCGGGATCGAGTTCCTGGTGAAAGAGCAGTGGTACGTCGAACTCCTCGACAAGACCGAGGAGTATCTCGACGCCGGCCGGGAGATGGACTGGTATCCCGACAAGATGTTCACCCGGTACAGAAACTGGATCGAGGGGCTCCAGTGGGACTGGGCGATCTCCCGGCAGCGGTCGTCGGGGATCCCGTTCCCCGTGTGGTACTGCGACGGCTGCGACCACGCCGTCATCGCGGACAAGTCCGACCTCCCGGTGGATCCGCTCGCCGACGACCCGCCGGTCGAGACGTGTCCGAAGTGCGGCTCCGAGGCGTTCACCCCGGAGGACGACGTCTTCGACACGTGGGCCACCTCTTCTCTGACGCCGCTGATCAACGCCGGGTGGGACTGGGACGAAGACGACGGATTCGGCTTCGACCACCCCGAGCTCTACCAGTTCGACCTCCGGCCGCAGGGCCACGACATCATCTCGTTTTGGCTGTTCCACACGGTGGTGAAATGCTACGAGCACACCGGCGAGGTGCCGTTCGATTCCGTGATGATCAACGGCATGGTGCTCGACGAGAACCGCGAGAAGATGTCGAAGTCGAAGGGCAACATCGTCGACCCCGACGCGGTCGTCTCGGAGTTCCCGGTCGACGCCGCGCGGTTCTGGGCCGCCGGCTCCGCGGTCGGCGACGACCTCCCGTACTCCGAGAAAGGGCTGCGGGCGGGCGAGAAGCTGCTCCGGAAGCTGTGGAACGCCTCGAAGCTCGTCGAGAGCCTGACCGAGGAGGCGCCCGCACGCGACGCGGTCGACTTCGACGACCTCACGGAACTCGACCGGTGGCTCTTGGCCTCCCTGGACCGGGAGATCGAGACGCTCACCGACTGGTTCGAGAGCCGGGAGTTCTCGAAGGCCCGCGACGAGCTCCGGGGGTTCTTCTGGCACACTTTCTGCGACGACTACCTGGAGATCGCGAAACAGCGAATCCGGAGCGACGACGGCGCCGCAGCCGACTCCGCGGCGTACACCCTTGAGGTCGCCCACAGGCGGTTTCTGAAGCTGTTCTCGCCGATCTTAGCCCACGTCACCGAGGAGCTGTGGCACGACATGCACGGCGACGGCAGCGTCCACACGAGCGGGTGGCCCGACCCGCTCGGGATCGACGCCGACTTCGACGCCGGCGAGACCGCGATGTCGGTCGTCGGCGCGCTCCGGAAGTACAAGAGCGACCGCCAGCTCCCGATGAACGAGCCGCTCGCCCGCGTCGACGTGTGGGGCGACGTCTCCGGGTTCGAGTCGGACGTCTCCGGGGTGATGCACGTCGAGACGCTCAACTCGCTCGACGAGCGCCCCGAGATCGAGTCGGTCGTGACCGGCGTCGACCTCGACTACTCGCTCGTCGGGCCGGCGTACGGGAGCCGGGTCCCCGACATCGAGGCCGCGATCGAGGCCGGCGACTACGAGGTCGTCGACGGCGCCCTCCACGCCGCGGACGCCGAACTCGACGCGGAGATGTTCGAGATCGAAGCGGAACGACGGTACACCGGCGCGGGGGAGATGGTCGAAGCCGGCGAGGCGGTCGTGATCGTCCACCGCGAGTAGCGCGTCCCCCGCTCGCCCCTGCTACAGGTCGGCGCCGACGGCGTCGGCGATGCGGTCGAACCCGTCCCGATCCAGCAGATCGACGAGGCCCCGGTTGATGTCGCGGGCGAGCGTCGGCCCCTCGTAGACCAACCCGGTGTAGAGCTGGACCAGGCTCGCGCCCGCTCGGATCTTCGCGTACGCGCCCGCGGCGTCCGAGACGCCGCCGACCCCGATCACCGGCACGTCGGTCCGCTCGGCGACGAACCGGACGGCCGCCGTGGCCTCCGCCTCGATCGGGGCCCCGGAGAGCCCGCCCCGCTCGGCGCGGTTCGAACTCGCCAGCCGATCAGGGCGATCGGTGGTGGTGTTGACCGCGATCACGCCGTCCAAGTCGTAGTCGTCGACGACCGACAGCGCCTCCTCGACCGCGCGGTCGGGGAGGTCCGGCGAGAGCTTCACCAGGAGCGGCGAGGCGCCGGCGTCGACCAATCCCCCGAGGATCGCCTCCAGGGAGTCGCGGTTCTGGAGCGCCCGCATCCCCTCGCTGTTCGGGCACGAGACGTTGACCGCGACGTAGTCGGCGGCGTCGCCGACGTGCTCGTAGGTCTCGCGGTAGTCCGCGGGGGCGTCGGCGGCGTCGACGGACTCCGAGAGCGCGACGTTGACGCCCACCGGGATCCCGGGATCGGGGGCGGTCCGGAGCCGGTCGCCGACGGCCGCGGCCCCGTCGTTGTTCAGCCCCATCCGGTTGACCAGGGCGCGGTCCTCGACCAGCCTGAACATGCGCGGCCGGGGGTTGCCGGACTGGGGCTCGGCGGTGACGCCCCCGACCTCGACGTGGCCGAAGCCCAAGGCGCCGAGCGCCGAGGTGAGCTCCGCGTTCTTGTCGAAGCCGGCGGCGACGCCCACCGGGTTCGGGAACGACTCGCCGAAGGCGTCGACCGCGAGCCGGTCGTCCCCGTGGACGAACCGGTCGCGGAGCACGTCCTCTCCGGGGGTGTGCTGGATCGCCTCCAACCCGGCGTGGACCGTCCGGTGGGCAGTCTCGGCGGGGACGGAGAACAACACCGGACGGAGCGCCCGGTAGGCGCTTCGGATCACGCGGTATCGACCCCACGCGGGGCGCCGGCCGGCCGTTCCGTGCTCCGGGTCATGGGCGTCAGAAGTCGTGTTCGACCGCGTCGGCGTCGGCCTTCTGGATGATGATCTTCCCGTCCCGGACGCGGACGAACACCTCGTCGCCGATGTCCATCCCGGCGACGGCGAGTTCGTCCTCGTGGAGGTTGACGTGGACGTTGTGGTACTCCCCGTCGTCGTCTTTCGCGCCACTTGGAGAGAGCTTCTTTTTCCGAACCATCGGCGGTGTCTACGGAACAATTCGCCCCGCGATATACATAAGTGTCGTTCGGCCCCCCGATCCGCCGGTCGGGACGGGGCGTCGCCGGCGAGCCACGCGGCAGCCTCCCGTCACGTCGGCGCCGCGACGGCCGCGACCCCGACGCCGCACCTGATTTTGCCGATATACTTATGCCGAACTATGTGTTGTTTTGTCATAGGGGTGTCAATCCGATGGTACGCGAGGACGGCAAACGAAACTTCGTCATGCTCGAGGACGGGGAGAAGACCAAGCAGTTCGCCGGCGAGATGCCGCGCCAGGCGGCGTTGAAGGCCGCCCGCCGGCTGGACGGGTACGACTCCTACGATACCGAGACCGAAGCCGAGGAGAACCCGACCGAGATCCGGCTTCTGGAACGCGGAACCGACCGCGTTCACGTCTATCACGCGTGGGCGTGGCGGGACAGCGCTCCCGACACCAAGCCGGACTGGATGAAAGACAACGACGTGTCGGTCGTCACGCGGGGAAACGTCTCAAAACAGGGAATCGAACACGTCGAGAAGTAGTTCGCGGCCACGTCCGGGGCGCCCCGGGCGTCGTGGCCGCCCGCTCCGTCCTCTCGCGCTACGGTTCCGTAGCCGCCGTTCCGGCCGCCCCGGATGTGCGGTCCGACACCGATTTGTCCGCCCCGCGACGACCGTCGTCCGCGCGGTTACCATCCGGCCCGACCACACGTCGAACGCGTGGGATGACGCGTCGGCCTCCTGCCGCGCCACATCCGACCGCTGTCAGCCGCCGCGCCGGCGACCGCGCGTCACGTGGCCGCACCGGATGGCTGGAGGAGTCCGCCCTCCCCCACCGCGGTGTGAAACCGCATAACGAGGCGGGGACGGTTCGACGGGGTTTTATGTTACCCAGCCGTTCGGATTAGTACGCGGAAGCCCGCCCGGGACGACCCGGTCGGGACCGTTCGAGCGCGGACCGAGCGGACTCGGACCGATGCCTTTATGGCTACGTCCGGTGTATGTTCAGGTCCGCAAGAGATGAGGATTCCACCCCTGCGGTCCGCCGTACACGATGG
>CAZIQT010000160.1:0-4707 GCA_964541645.1 uncultured Halobellus sp.
GCGACCCGTTCGTCTTCGGCCGCGGCGGCGAGGAGATGGAACACCTCGCGAGCGAGGGGATCCCCTTCGAGGTCGTCCCCGGGATCACCTCCGCGATCGCGGGCCCCGGAACCGCGGGGATCCCGGTCACCCACCGCGACCACGTCTCGTCGGTCTCGTTCGTCACGGGCCACGAGGATCCCACGAAAGATGAGTCCGCCGTCGAGTGGGAGGCCTTGGCGGCCACCGGCGGCACCATCGTCGTCCTCATGGGCGTCGGGAAGCTCCCCCGGTACACCGCCGCGCTCCGCGACGCCGGGATGGATCCGGAGACGCCGGTCGCGCTGGTCGAGCGGGCGACGTGGCCCGACATGTCGGTTGCGACCGGCACCCTCGACGACATCGTCGCGGTCCGCGACGCCGTGGGGATCGAACCCCCCGCGATCACCGTGATCGGCGCGGTGGCGGCCACCCGCGAGCGCGTCGTCGAGTTCCTGCGGGGGCGTGGGGTGACCGACGCGTGACCCGGGCGGTCCGCGTCGCGGCGTTCCGCCCGGACGACGAGCGGCTGGCCGGCGCCGTGGAACTGCTGGAGTCGCTGGGGGCGACCCCGGTTCCGGATCCGATGCTGGCGGTCGAGCCGACGGGGGCGGTCCCGGGCGACGACGGGGACGACCCCGCTCCCGACGCCGTCGTCCTCACGAGCAAGACCGGCGTCGAACTCCTCGCCGACGCGGGGTGGTCGCCGGGCGACGCCACCTTGGTGTGTATCGGCCCGAAGACCGCGGCCGCGGCCCGCGACGCTGGGTGGACGGTCGATCTGGTCCCGGAGGAGTACTCCTCGGCGGGGTTGGTGGCGGCGCTCGACGGCGACGTCGACGGGAGACACGTCGCGGTCGCCCGCAGCGACCACGGCAGCGACGTCCTGACCGACGGGCTGGCCGACGCCGGCGCGGCGGTCGACGAAACGGTGCTCTACCGCCTCCGGCGGCCGGAGGGCGCCGGCCAGTCGACGGTGATGGCGGCCGGCGGCGAGCTCGACGCCGCGTGTTTCACCTCCTCGCTCACCGTCGAGAACTTCCTCGACGCGGCCGACGAACGGGGGGTCCGCGAGGCGGCGGTCGCGGGGCTGAACCGCGCGACCGTCGGCGCGATCGGGGAGCCGACCCGCGAAACCGCCGCGGCGTTCGGGATCCGGGTCGACGTCGTGCCCGAGAACGCCACGTTCGAGGCGTTGGCGACCGCGGTCGTCGAAGACGCGGCGCCGACGTACCACGGGTAGCGGTACGCCGCCGCCGGCTCCGCCCCGGTCGTGATCGACCCCGCCGACGTCCCCGGCAGACCACGGCTGTCGCCCCCGACCCGACAGGGTGAAGCCCCGCCCGTCGGACGGTTCGAGCGTGTTCGGCGCGTGGCGCCCGGTCGCGCTCGTCGCGGGGTGGCAGACGGCCGCGAGCCTCTGTTACTACAGCATCTTCGCCGCGACGGGGTTTCTCCGGGATGCGTTCTCGCTCCCGGAGTCGCTCGTCGGGTTCTTTCTCGCCGCCGCGATGGTCGGCTACACGGTGGCGCTGTTTCCGAGCGGGGCGGCCGTCGACGGCTACGGGGAGCGACCGGTGATGATCGCGGGGCTGGTCGGGCTCGCAGCGGCCGCGGTCGGCGTCGCCGCGGCGCCCACGTACGCCGCTGCCCTCGTCGCCGGCGCCGCGCTCGGCGCGGCGTACTCGACGGCGATGCCCGCCTCGAACCGCGGCATCGTCGCCGGGGCGCCGCCCGGCCGGGAGAACTTCGCGATGGGACTCAAGCAGGTCGGCGTCACGGCCGGAAGCGCTGCCGCCTCGCTTCTCGTTACCGGGATCGCCGCCGTAGCCGTCTGGCGCGCGGGGTTCTGGGCCGTCGCGTGTCTCGCCGTCGGGTACGCCGGCGTCTTCGCGGTACGGTACCGCGGCCGACCCGGAACCGGCGACCTCGCCGTCCCCGACGTCCGCGGGCTGTTCGGCCGGCCGACGTACGCGCTCGTCGTCGCGGCCGGGCTGTTCGTCGGCGCGTCGATCTTCACGATGCTCGGGTACGTCGTCCTCTACGTCCAGGACGCCGCCGGCGGAAGCGTCGCGGTCGCCGGCGCCGCCCTCGCGCTCACGCAGGTCACCGGCAGCGTCGCGCGGCTCGGAGCCGGGGGAATCGCCGACCGGCTGGGTGGCGCTCGGGGGGCGGCGCTGGTCTGCCTGTCGCAGCTCGGCCTCGGCGCCGCGCTGTTCGGCGTGCTCGCGACCGGGGCCGCGTCGACCGCCGCCGCGCTGGCCGTCTTCGCCGGGCTGGGGCTGTCGATCCACGGCTCGACCGGGGTCTTCTACTCGTGTCTGACCGACATCGTCGACGGCGACGAGGTGGGCGCGGCGACCGCCGGCGGACAGACCGCGATCAACGTCGGCGGCGTCGTGACCCCGCCGGCGTTCGGCTCCCTCGTCGAGGTCGGCGGCTACGGCACCGCGTGGGGTCTCCTGGCTCTCACCGCCGGCGTGGCGGCGGTGCTCCTGCTGGCGGTCGCCCGACGGGTGTAGCCCGGTCCCACCCGAGCGTGGATTTAAACCCGAGAACGACCCACGCTCGGGTATGAGCGCGGACACGACGACGACCGACGGGCCGGTTCCGGAGTTCCGGGAGCGGGCGGCCGCCTGTGCGGGTCGGCTCCGCGACGCCGACTCCGTGCTGCTGGCGTCCCACATCGACGCCGACGGGCTGACGAGCGCCGCCGTCGCCGCGACGGCGCTGCGGCGGGCCGCGATCCCGTTCGAGACCGCGTTCGCGAAACAGCTCGACGCCGCGGAGATCGACCGGATCGCCGCCACCGACCACGACACCGTGCTGTTCACCGACTTCGGCAGCGGCCAACTCGACCTGATCGCTCCCCACGTCGACGCCGGGGCGTTCACCCCGGTCGTGGTCGACCACCACCAACCCGCCGACCTCCCCGAAACCGACGGCCCCGAGTTCCACCTCAACCCGCTGTTGTTCGGGATCGACGGCGCCGCGGAGCTCTCCGGCGCCGGCGCGAGCTACGTCCTCGCCCGGGCGCTGGAGCCTCCCGGCGGCGACAACCGCGACCTCGCGGGGCTGGCGGTCGTGGGGGCGACCGGCGACATGCAGGCCACCGACGGCGGGCTCTCCGGGGCGAACCGCCGGATCGTCGAGGAGGGCGTCGCCGCTGGGGTGATCGAGGAGGCGACCGACCTGCTCGTCTACGGCCGCCAAACCCGGCCGCTCCCCAAACTGCTGGAGTACGCCAACGACGTCCGGATTCCGGGGATCACGAACGACCAAGCCGGCGCCGTGGAGTTCCTCTCGGGGCTCGAGTTGGATCTGAAGACCGACGGCGAGTGGCGCCGGTGGGTCGACCTCACGATGCCCGAGCGCCGGGCCGTCGTGAGCGGGTTGGTGAAGCGTGCGATCGCCTCGGGCGTGCCCGCCGACCGGATCGACGACCTAGTGGGGACCACCTACACCCTGATCGACGAGGAGCCCGGCACGGAACTCAGAGACGTCAGCGAGTTCTCCACGCTCCTGAACGCCACCGCCCGGTACGAACGCGCGGACGTCGGCCTCGCGGTGTGTCTGGGCGACCGCGACGAGGCGCTGGACCGGGCCCGGACCCTCCTCCGGAACCACCGCCGGAACCTCTCGGAGGGGATCGAGTGGGTTACGAGCGAGGGAACGACCCTCGAGACGAACGTGCAGTGGTTCGACGCCGGCACGCGCATCCGGGAGACCATCGTCGGCATCGTGGCGGGGATGGCCGTCGGCACCGCGGAGATCCGGGGTGACGTTCCGATCCTCGCGTTCGCGGAGAAGTCCGACGAGGCGGTGAAAGTCAGCGCCCGCGGGACCCACACCTTGGTCCGGAACGGGCTCGACCTCTCGGCGGTCATGCGCGAGGCGTCCCGCACGGTCGGCGGCGACGGCGGCGGCCACGACGTCGCGGCGGGTGCGACCATCCCCGCCGGGACCCGCGCCGAGTTCGTCAGCGAGGCCGACCGGATCGTCGGCGAGCAACTGGCGGGCTGACACCGACTCCCGGGGCCGTCGGACCAGTCGACCGGCGTTTCGTATATCGGCATCTGATTTATGAGCGTACGGTGGTGCGGACGACCGCGCGGCTCCCGCGGGACGTTTACTCCGTCCGCGTACCGAGGGCGTCTGTCGATTGCGACCCGGGGCCCGCCGGCGGGCGCGGCTTCGAGACGACGGCCGCCTGTGTTCGTAACGCCGAGGGCTTCGCTCCTCAACGACGCCGGCACCGCAAGCGGCCGGGTCCGCGTTCGGAAGCGGCGCACGGTGGTGAGTCACCCCGTCGAGCGACCGGTGCGGAGCCCGCCCTTCGGATGACCGCACGCCCAACACCCGGGACGACGACCGAATCCCGAACCCGACGGTGCGGCGGGTCGGTCGCCGCGTCGGTTGCGCTCCCACCGCCGGGTTTCCGCCTCCGTTACCAGAGATAAATAATATGATGATATACGAAACCGGACGCTCCGGCGGCCGACCCCCGGGGGCAAAGGTCGGGGTAGCGCTCCCGCGCGTGACGCCGGTGCGGGTGAAACGCGTTTTTTGTATTCACCCGCGTAGACGCACCCATGGTGGGGCCTGCGATACTCCTCGGCGGAGTGGCCGTCGCCGTCTTCGTCGGCGTCAACATCGGGGGCTCGTCGACCGGCGTCGCGTTCGGGCCGG
>CAZIQT010000161.1:0-4701 GCA_964541645.1 uncultured Halobellus sp.
GCGGGCACCGTCGCCTACGAGAGCATCGCGTTCATCATGCGCGACCTCCAGTTCGGCTTCATGCTCCGGTCGATCCACCGGTGGTCGGCGCAGGTGATGGTCGCCGCGGTGTTCCTCCACATGCTCCGGGTGTACTTCACCGGGGCGTACAAGGAGCCGCGGGAGCTCAACTGGCTGATCGGGATCGTGTTGATCAGCCTCACGATGGTCTTCGGGTACACGGGCTACCTGCTCCCGTGGGACCAGCTGGCCTTCTGGGCCGGCCAGATCGGGGTGGAGATGTCGCTGTCGATCCCGCTGGCCGGCGAGTGGGTCGCCCAACTCCTGTTCGGGGGCTTCTCGTTGAGCCAGGCGACGCTCCAACGGATGTACATCCTGCACGTGTTCCTGTTGCCGTTCGTGGTGACGACGCTGATCGCCATCCACATCGGCATCGTCTGGGTGCAGGGCATCGCGGAACCACACTAACATGACCGACGACACGACCGATCCAGAGACCGACGCCGAATCGACGCCCGAAGACCCCCGTGCGGACGGGAGCGGCATCGTCGCACCGGACAACGAGACCCCGACGTGGCGCGAGCGGAAGACGCGCACTCAGGGGCTCTCACAGCTCACCTACGAGTACTTCGAGCGCGCCCGGCGCGAGGACCAGGACCTCCGCCAGGAGTCCGACTACGTCGAACGCGACGTGCTCGCGTTCCCGACGTGGCCCCACGAGGTCATCCGGAACCTCGCGATTGCGAGCTTCTTCGTCGGGATGCTGATCTTCCTGTCGGCGACGCTCCCGCCGCACATCGGCGACCCCGCCAACCCGTCGAGCACGCCCGCGATCATCCTGCCGGACTGGTATCTCTACTGGTCGTTCGGCCTCCTGAAGCTCGGCCCGCTGAACCCGGACCTGTCGATCCTCGGGGGCCAGAAGCTGATGGCCGACCGGACCTACGGCGTGCTCGCGAACATCGTTGTGGTCGGCTTCGTCGCGATCGTCCCGTTCCTCAACAAGGGCAGCGCCCGGCGGCCGGTCGAGCAGCCGTTCTGGGCGGCCGTCGGCGTCGGCGGCGTGCTCTTCGCGTTCACCATCAGCGTCTACTCCGCGAAGAACCTGATCCCGATGAACCTGGATCTGCTCTTCGATCTCACGTTCCTCATCCCGATCGTCGGCGGGTTCGTCACGTGGGCGGTCCTGAAGACGATGCGGGAGGGGTACATGTACGACCTCAACCGTCGGTACTACCGGCTCCGGCCGCCGAAGTAAGAGCGCGCTGACAATCGTTTCCGTCAGCCGTTTCGGCTCTTTTCAAGAGTGTCAAACACCACTGTTGCGACGGTACTCTTCATTGAGAGAGCCAGTAGACACCCACAGAACACACCGCGACTCGGGGACTGCGGTACATATCAAACTGAACTGACGCGAAGAGACAGTGTATATAGGTCGCGTAATTGCCGATTTCCAGCCCCAGTCACTTTTATACACTATATTGATTGAGCAGTATGGCCAAGACGGAGCCTGGTGAAGAGGCTAGCCCCCTGGTTAATTTGGCTGCTCCGTATGCCGCTCTGATCTTGATTATTGGAACGATCATATCCGAGTGGCCGCCTGAAGATCAAAAGGGACGGTTTCCCGTATGGGTAGGCGACGCGCTGTTCGTCGTGTCTGCAGTAGTAACCGTTGGGATCGTTTTGCGGATCCTGATACCAATCAAGAAGACGGATCCCCGACTCAGTAGGAATTAACCGGTGATCGTCTAGCTCTCAGTGGTACTGTTTAGTTAGGAGTGAGATCGGTGAGAAGCGGAGAGTGACGGTCTCGGGAGCCGGGCTCTTCCAGTCCCGCCCAGCGGCGGTTTTGTGATCGACCGTCGCTTACCTAAGCACGACCCTCTCAGTTGAGAGAGGGTCTTTGTGTTGGCGGGGGAACGCTCTACGCTAACTGACTACTGTTTAGATGTGGAGGGTCCGCGACGACACACTGTTCTCTCCCCGGTCTCGAAGCCAAACAACGTGGACATACGGAAAGGCCCATTTCGCTGCCCCGCGTACGGCCAGCCATGACCGATGGAGACGCCGCGGGCGTGCGACCGGACTCCGAGGGGGAGCCGCCGGCCAGCGCCGACGCCGCCGACGGGCCGTCCGGCCGCGAGGTCGTCGTCCCGATGCGGCTCTACAAGACCGTGACCGTGTTCTCGACGCTGATCGCGGTGGTGTGTGTGGTGTTCGGGTTCATGCTCCTCGACGCCGCGACGCTCAACGTGAGCTTCCTCGGGAACCTCGTCACCGGGGTGTTGGGGGCCGTCGGCGTCGCGGTCGACGAGGGGATCCTGAGCACGGTCTTCGCCGCGGGCGGACTCGGGATCATCGGGCTCGGCGCGGGCGTGTACGTCGTCGGCACGCGGTTCCGTGCGGAGGGGATGGGAAAGCCTCAAGAGGACTCCGACGAACCAACAGACAATGGCTGACGAGTTCATCAAGGGACTGACCATATTCACCGGCGCCGGGCTCGCGTGGATGGTACTCGCCGGGTGGTACCGCACGCCGAGCTTCGAGAGCGAACAGCAGCTGGTGGCCCCCATCGAACTCGCGGACTCCGCGACGATGTTCGACTCGTTGGGCGTCCTGCTGATGGACGTGTTCTTCTGGTTCGCGATCATCGGTGCGCTCACGTTCTGGGTGCTCATCCCCGTGGTACGGCGCGCCAGCGAGGCGCTCGACGAACGCGCCGGGTAGGGCGCCTGCGGGTTCGATTGGAAAAACTCTAATGAGGCCTGCCCGAATTTTCGGGTATGCAACCGCTACAGTTCCTCGTTCCGATCGGCGCGCTCGAGGGTGTCGCTCCGGTTCTCCCCTTCGTCATCCTCGGGTTCGCGGTCGCGAACATGGTGACGCGGATCCTGCAGCACGGCCGACACGAGGCGCAGGCGTCGTCGGGTGACGACGACGAGGAACTCGGCCGGTGGCCCCCCCACACCGCGACCACGCTCGGGCTGGTGCTGTCGTCGTTCGTGTTCCTGATCGTCGAACCGCACGGGGGGATGGTGATGTCGGTGCTCGCGCTCGCGGTCTTCGTCTCCGATTTCTTCGAGTACGAGTCCCGGCGCGTGGAGGCCCGGTCGCGGAGCAAGGACCTCCAGCGGCCGGTGGCGGCCATCGGAGCGTCGGTGTTCGCGCTGCTGTACGCCGGGTACCAGAGCCTGTTCTTCGTGATCGAGCCGCTCTGGAACGCGGTCGTGTGACGGGCCCCGGACCCGACTCACTCGCGCGGAAACTGGCGGGGCGAGACGAACGATAGCGGCTCGCCCGTCGTGACCTCGACCGGGGCGTTCGGGGGCACCGACCGTACCGCCGTGTCGTCGAGCCGCAGCGTCACGTCGGCCTCGTCGCGCTCCACCGACAACGACAGCGGCGGGCGGAGCACCCACGGGTGGGCGTGCATCGCGTACGCCGAGATCGGAACGGCGACCAGCCCGGTGTCGGGCGCGAGTTCCGGCCCACCGGCGTCACGGGCGTACCCCGTGCTCCCCAGCGGGGTGGCGACCACGACCCCGTCGGCACGGACCGACGCGCGCCACCCGTCGTCGGCGGCAACTCCGAACTCCGAGATGCGGGCGGGCGCGGCCGTCAGGAGCGTCACGTCCGCGATCGCGGTCCCCACGTCGTCGCCGTCGACCGCGACGTCCAGAGCGGGGTGTGCGGTCGTCCGGAGGTCGCCGTCGGCCGCGGCGTCGACGACCGCATCGAGCGCGGCGCCGGGCACGTCGTACCGGTCGGAGCCGGTCGAGACCGGGGCGATGGGGGCGTCGGGACGGCGTCGGGCGGCCGAGAGCAGCGACGGCTCGCCGACCGCGACGACGACCCGGGCGGTCGCGAGGGCGTCGGTGTCGGCAGCAGGGTCGACGACACGGACGTCGGGTCCCGCGAGCGCGTCGGGGACCGTGCCGGGTTCGGTCACGACCGCGACCGGGGGCTCGCTCACCGCCCGCCCCCCGCGACTCCCGGGTCGCTCCAGCGCATACGTGGCGGTACGTCGGTCGGGGCAAAAGACCCGGGGGTTCGCCGCTGGGTGCGGGACGGCGGAGAGACCCACCGAGGACGGCGCGGCGCGGGCCGGCCAGGCGAGGTAGCGGGGACCGTTACCGTTCGAGCGCGTCGTCCAGCACGTCGAGGACCTGCTCTGGGAACTCCACGTGGGGGAGGAGCTTGGCGTCGTCGACCACCACCAGCCGGCAGTCGGCGGCCTCGGCCAGGTCGCGCCCGCGGTGCAGCGGGACGATCTCGGCCTCCCGGCCCCACACCAGCGTCACGGGGACGTCGAGCGACCGGAGCTCGGCTTCGAGGTCGACGTCGGCGTTGAGAAAGCCGCTGATGAACGACGCCGGCGCGTACCGGGCGTTGTGTTGGTGGGCGGTCCGCCACTCGTAGTCGATCCACTCGTCGCTCACCCCGTCGGGGTCGTAGTAGCCGTGGTCGGCGTTGAAATACCGGATCGACGGCTTCGAGGTGAGGAGGTTGAACAGCGCCTCTCCCACCACCGGCGCCCGGAGGAGCTCCCGGAGCGCGGTGATCCGGTCGGGGCCGCCGCGTTCGGTCGGGCAGATAAGCGCCACCGACGAGAGGTCGAGGTCGGCGGCGACGTCGAGGAGGTACGCGCCCGTGAGCGACGACGCGACCACCGCGGGCGACTCGAACGTCCCGAGGAAGTCG
>CAZIQT010000162.1:0-2330 GCA_964541645.1 uncultured Halobellus sp.
CGGATCGCGGAGCTCGAAGCCGACCGCGAGGGGATGGATCCGGTGCCGATGACGGGGTGGCCGACCGACCGGGTCTACTCCACGTTCTTCGACGCGGTCGACTACCAGGAGCGGGTCGTCGTCATCATGCTCGACGAGATCGACAAGCTCGTCGAGAAGTCCGGCGACGACACCCTGTACAACCTCTCGCGGATGAATTCGGAACTCACGAACTCCCGGATCTCGATCATGGGGATCTCCAACGACCTGAAGTTCACCGACTTCCTCGACCCGCGGGTCAAATCCAGCCTCGGCGAGGAGGAGATCGTCTTCCCCCCGTACGACGCAAACCAGCTTCGGGACATCCTCCAGCACCGCGCGAACGTCGCGTTCAAGCCCGACGCGCTCACCGACGACGTGATCCCGCTGTGTGCCGCGTTCGCGGCCCAGGAACACGGCGACGCCCGGCGCGCGCTGGATCTGCTCCGGACCGCGGGCGAACTCGCCGAACGCGGCCAGGCCGACACCGTCGAGGAGGCCCACGTCCGGAAGGCCCAGGACAAGATCGAACTCGACCGGGTCGTGGAGGTCGTCCGCACGCTCCCGACGCAGTCGAAGATCGTGCTCTTTGCCACCATCCTGCTGGAGAAGAACGGCGTCCACAACGTCAACACCGGCGAGGTGTTCAACATCTACAAGCGGCTGTGCGAGGAGATCGACGCCGACGTGCTCACCCAGCGCCGGGTCACCGACCTGATTTCGGAACTCGACATGCTCGGGATCGTCAACGCGGTCGTCGTCTCGAAGGGCCGGTACGGCCGGACCAAGGAGATCTCGCTGTCGGTCCCGATCGAGGAGACCGAGGCGGTCCTCCTCTCGGATTCCCGGCTCGGCGACATCGAGAACGCCCAGCCGTTCGTACAGGCGCGGTTCGACAACTGACCACACTCCCCGCCACCACACCGCCATGTTCGACGAGATAATGGGCAAGTTCGAGGACAGCCCGAGCCAGCAGGCGGTCATCCGGCTCCTGCTCGAACGCGGCTTCTCGGTCAACGACGACGGCCGGGTGGTCTCCGGGGGGATCGAGATCCCGAACACCGGGATCGCCCGCGAGATCGGTGTCGACCGCCGGGTTGTCGACGCCACCACGACCGCGATCCTGGACGACGACGAGCTCAGGCGGATCTTCCAGAACATCTCCTCGATCCCGAGCCTGATGGATCTCGCGCCGGTGCTCGACCTCTCGGTGCTGACGATCGAACCGAACGACGCCGAACGTCCAGGGATCGTGGCGGAGGTCACCGGACTGCTCGCCGACCGCGGGATCTCCATCCGGCAGACGGTCTCGGAGGACCCCGAGTTCACCGACGACCCGCGGCTCTACGTCGTGACCGACGACCCCGTCCCGGGGGACCTGCTGAACGAACTTGCCGGCCTCGACTTCGTCCGGCGGATCAGCATCGCGTGAGTACGTGATACCCGTCGGAGAGAACCGTTCAGCCGTGAACACCGTGGAAAACGGCGTGAGGATGACCCCGCGCTCTCGGGACGTTGACGAGAGCGCAGCCCCTTCCAGTCCCACCCGACGGTAGTTTTCACCCGATAGTAGTGCGCCCAAATCCGGGTGGTTGTGCGACGCGAACCCTTTTCGTCCCGCCGCCGGCTACTACTACCCGTGAGCGACCCAGGAACCGGTCCGGAGACTCCGGAGCCGTTCCGGACCGTCGACGGCCCGGGTGAGGCGGCGTTCGAGGTCCGCGGGTCGGAGTTCGTCGGCTACGTCGCCCCCGCGGCCGGCGTCGACGACGCCGACGCCCTACTCGATTCGGTCCGGTCGGAACACCCCGACGCGACCCACCACGTCCCTGCCTACCGCGTGCCCGCCGACGGGGCGGGATCCGGAGCGGCCGCGGTGTCCGCGGGCGGGTCAGCGGGGCCGATGCTCCGGGAGTACCAGTCCGACGACGGTGAGCCCGCGGGGTCGGCGGGCAAACCGGCGCTGAACGTGCTGGTCCAGCGCGAGCTCCGGAACGTCGCGAGCGTGGTGGTCCGGTACTACGGCGGCACCAACCTCGGGGTCGGCGGCCTGGCCCGTGCGTACGCCCGAGCCGTCACGGACGCGGTCGACGACGCGGACGTGGTCGAGGCGGTCCCCCGCGAGCGGTTCGACGTGACGGTCGCGTACGACGACTCCGGGACCGTCCGCGGGCTGCTCGAACGCGCCGACGTCGAGTTCGAGGCGGCCTACGAAGCCGACGTCTCCTTCGCGGTTCGAGCGCCCGTAGACGACGCGCCGGGGCTCCGCGACCGGATCAGAAGCGCCACCAGCGGCCGGGCGACGATCGAGC
>CAZIQT010000162.1:2430-4687 GCA_964541645.1 uncultured Halobellus sp.
CGGTATGGTCGCCGTCGACGCCGAAACCCTGTTCAACGCCGCGGCGGCGACGCTCGCCACCGCCGCGGTGTTGGTGTTCGTGTTCAACGTCGACCTCGGCTACTCCCCGGTCTCGGAGGTCGCGGTCGTGGCGGCGTTTCTGACCGGCGTCGTCGCGATCACCCAGCGCACCGACGACCGACAGCTGACGTTCCTCGGGTACGGCGCGGTGGTGGTCTCGGCGGTCGGCGTCTTCGCGGACGTCGTGAACACCCTCGACCTCGGTAGCGGGGTGACCGCGCTCGGACTCCTGGGGATCGCCGCCGCGCTGTTCGGACTCCGGGCTCGGCTCGACGACGCGAACCGGCTGGTCTCGGGGGCGACCGCCACCCGGCTGTTCGGCGCGCTCGCCGCGGTCGCAGTCGTGATCGTCGTCGTCGACGTCGTCACCGGCGGCCTCGCGTACGAACTCCGGCCCGAGAACCGGGTCGAGATCGACGACGACTCCCGGCAGAACCCCGTCGCCGCCACCGTCACGGTCACCAACCCCACGCCGCTGCCCGAGCGGGTCGATACCCCGCGGTACGAGGCGTGTGCCGCCGGCGACTGGAGCGACTACCGCCGTCCCGCGGAGCCGGACCGGACGGAGCGCCCGCCGGTCAGGGCGGGTCTCAACGTCGACGACGGCTACAACGACCACGTACTGGGCTTCTCATCGCGGACGTACCCGGCGTACCTGTTCCTCGACGCGGCAGACGTCGCCGGGGAGACGTTCCCCGTCGAGCGGACCGCCGCGTGCCCCGACGACGACGGGGCGCCGTACGTCGCGATCTACCCTGCGGGGGACCGGCGGTTCTGATCGGTCGCGGTCCGACCTGCCGGCGCCCCGGCTCAGTCGACGATGATGTCGGCGTCGGTGTCGACGGTCGGCTCGTCGGTCCCCGGCTGCATCTGCCGCCGGTACCGCTCGATCCAGTCGGCGAAACACGTGGGACACAGCCGCTGGCTGTCGACCTCCGAGCGGTCGACGCGGAGCTGGACCGTCCGCGCGAGGGGGTCTTCCGTCGGCGTCCCGCAGCCGTCGCAGGGCTCGGTTCCGGCCATACCTACCCGTGTGGCATCCGTCATCAAAGGTGTTCGTGTCCCACACCCCCGCGTCGAGCTATATCGTCCCGAACGCGCGGTCCCCGGCGTCGCCCAGTCCGGGGATGATGTAGCCGTCGTCGTCGAGGTAGTCGTCGATGGCCACGGTCAGCAGGTCGGCGTCCGGGAACTCCTCGCCGACGCGCAACAGCCCGTCCGGCGCCGACACCGCCGACAGCACGAACAGGTCCGCGGGGTCGGCGTCGGTGGATTCGAGCACGTGATCGAGCACCGCCGTCATCGTCGACCCGGTGGCGAGCATCGGATCCGCGACGATCACGGTGTCGTCTTCGGTGATCTCCGGCAGCTTCACGTAGTCGATGGTGATTGGGAACCCGCCGTCGTCGTCCATGCCGGCGTCCTCGTCGCGACCGGCGGAGATGACGCCCTGCTTCGCGCGGGGGAACGCCTTCAGCAACCCCTCCACGAACGGGGTCGCCGCCCGGAGTACGTTGACGATGACGACGTCGCCCAGCCCGCGGACCCGCTCGCCGGTGGTCTCGGTCAGCGGCGTCTCCACGCCCACGTACTCGGTCTCCATGGCGCCGTCGATGATCTCGTAGCCGCAGATCCGGCCGAGCTTCACCAGCCCCTTCCGGAACCCCACCTGTTCGGTCTCGACGTCCCGGAGCCGCGAGAGGGTGTCCTTCGCCAGCGCGTGGGTGATCAGGTACGCGTCGTCGCGGTCCTCGATCGGCATCCTCACGCACCCCCGTCGGCGTCGCTCTCGGCGCCGTCGCGCCCGGGCTCGTACGCGTGGACCCCGCCCTCGCCGGTGGGGGCGCCGACCGCCAGCACCTCGACCGGGTCGTCGGCGTCCGCGGGGTTGAACGCCCGGTGGGGCGACCCGGGGGTTGCGGTGAACAGCGACCCCGACCCCACGGTGTGTGTCCCGTCCGGGGTCTCAACCGCCAGCGTCCCCGAGAGGACGTAGAACGCCTCCTCCTGTGCGTCGTGGTAGTGGTAGTTCAGCGGGAGCTGTTCCCCTGGTTCGGCGCGGTAGCGGTTGATCGCGAGGTTCGAGAGAGTTCCGGCGTCGGTCAGTCGACGGAGCTCACACGGCCGCCCCTCGGCGGGCTCCACCGCCCGGCTGTCTACCACTTCGTATCCCATACGCGGGTACAGTCCGGGTCGG
>CAZIQT010000163.1:0-4638 GCA_964541645.1 uncultured Halobellus sp.
GACGTTCACACGCGGGGCGACGGGTCGGCCCGCGCCCGACGATCACGACGACGCCGTCGACCGCCCAGGTTCGACCGTGACGATCACCGTGGGGGAGCTTCCCGATGGGTTCTACGTCGAGGACGACGGCTCCGGGATCCCGGCGGAGCGGCGCGAACGGGTGTTCGAGGCGGGCTACTCCACCGGCGACCGCGGAACGGGGTTCGGGCTGCGCATCGTGAGCGAGATCGCCGACGCACACGGCTGGACGGTGCGGGCGACCGAGGGCGCCGACGGCGGCGCGCGGTTCGAGATCACCGGCGTCGACGCGGAGTGACGCCCCGCGGTCCGGCGTCCGATCGGCGCTGCCGGCGTCAGTCGTCGGAGACCGCCGGCTCGGCCTCGCGGGTGATCGAACACGACGCGGTGTACTCCACGTCGTGGACGGAGTCGATCGCGGGGTCGTCGCCGCAGACCGGGCAGTCGTTCTTCTTCGTGATCTCGACGGAGTCGAACTCCATCTCCAGAGCGTCGTAGAACACCATCCGGCCGTCGAGCAGGTCGCCCGCTCCGAGGACGGACTTGATCGCTTCGGTGGCCTGGATGCAGCCGACGGTGCCGGGGAGCACGCCCAGCACGCCCGCGGTCGCGCAGTTCGGGACCATCCCCGCCGGCGGGGCCTCGGGGAACATACACCGGTAACACGGGGAGTCGTCGCCGCCCGCGAAGGTGGTGATCTGTCCCTCGAACTGGAAGATCGAGCCGTGGGAGAAGGGGATCCCCGCGAGCGTACACGCGTCGTTCACCAGATACCGCGTCCGGAAATTGTCGGTGCCGTCGACCACGAAGTCGTACCCGTCGATCAGGGCCTCGACGTTGTCGGGGTCGACCCGGAGGTCGTGTCTCTCGACGTCGACGTCGGGGTTGAGGTCGGCGACGAACTCGGCGGCGCTGTCGACTTTCTTCCGACCGACGTCGTCGTCGCCGTGGACGACCTGTCGCTGGAGGTTCGAGAGTTCGACCTCGTCGTCGTCGGCGATCCCGAGGGTTCCGACGCCGGCCGCGGCGAGATACTGGATGATCGGCGACCCCAGCCCGCCCGCCCCGAGCACCAACACGTCGGCGTCGAGCAGGGCCTTCTGTCCCTCCGGACCGACGTCGTCCATGATGATGTGCCGGGAGTATCGGTCGAGTTGCGTCGGGTCGAGATCGAGGTCTGACATACCGCGCGGTACGGCGGCGTCCGGAATAAGCCCGTTGGAGCCGTGGGGTCCTCGCCGGCGCCTGCGACGCTACCGGCCGCGCCGGCCGCCTCGACCCGGGCGTCACAGCCGTCCGGCGCCCGTTGCCGGTGACACGCAGTTTTTAGGGCGCATCGACCAACGCCGGGTATGGCGACGATCAAAGTTCCGGCGGTACTCGGCGACGGCGGCGCCTCGACGGTCGAGGTCGCCGGCGCGACGCTCGAAGAGGTCTTCGAGAACCACGCGGCCGAGCACGGCCCCGGCTTGCGGAACAGCGTGTTCGACGACGACGGCATCAAGGAGTTCATCAACGTCTACGTCGACGGCAGCGAGACCGCCGACCCCGACGCGTCGGTGGACGAGGACAGCCGCATCCGAATCATCCCGGCCGCGAGCGGCGGGCGCTGACGCCGCCCGGACCCGGCCGCCCGCGGAGCGTCCGATTTATCTCGGCCGGGGGTGGACTCCGAGGCGATGGGTTCTCCGCACGACTCCCCGGCGGGTGCCGGAGCAGCGGGTTCGGACGCCGGCCGCGACTGGACGACCTACGGTCTCGTGGCGGGCGCGGGGCTCGTCTCCACCGGGCTCGCGGCCTACGAGATCGTCCCCGCCAGCGTCACCCCGCTGATCCGCGAGTCGCTCGGGATCGGGTCGACGCTGGCCGGACTGCTCGTCGGGGTGATGTTCGGGGTCGCGGTCGTCGTGAGCCTCCCGGCGGGCGCGGTGCTCGACCGGACCGACTCCCGGCGGGTGATGGCGGTCGCGGTGTGTGGGCTGTTCGTCGCCGGGGTCTGTGGGTGGGTCGCGGGCCGCGCCGGGGCGTACTGGGCGCTGATCGCCTCCCGGATCCTCGGGGGGACCGCGTTCGTGGTGGTGTGGAACGCCGCGATCGACATCATCGGCCGGGCGGTCGGCCCCGCCCACCGCGCGACGGCGATCGGGGTGTTCACCGCCAGCGGCCCCGTCGGGTTCGCCCTGGGGCAGAGCACCGGGCCGTTGGTGGCGGCACGGTTCGGGTGGCCCGCGATCTTCCCCGCGTACACCGGGCTCACGCTCGTCGGGTTCGGGCTGTTCTGGCGGACCAGCCGCGGGCTGGGCGGCGCCCGCGCCGACGCTCCGTCGCTCGGCGAGTTCGGGACCGTCCTCCGGAGCGGGGCGGTGTGGGTCGTCGGCGCCCTGGGGTTCCTGAGCTACGCGCTGTACCTGTTCGTCAACTCCTGGGGGTCGTCGTACCTGACCGGGGAGATCGGGCTGTCGCTCGCCGCCAGCGGGCTGATCGTCGCGGTCTTCCCCGGCGTGGGGGCGCTCTCCCGGGTTTCCAGCGGGCTGCTCTCCGACCGGGTGTTCGGCGGGCGGCGGGCGCCGGTCTTCCTCGGGTCGTTCGGGCTGGCCGTCCCCCTGGTGTTGGTCTTCACCCGACTGGGGTCGGTGCCGGTGCTCGTCGGGGTGCTGTTCTGTGCGGGGTTCGTGATCCAACTCACCCTCGGGCTCTCGTTCACGTACGTCCGGGAGGTCGTCGACGCCAACGTGGCGGCGACCGCGGTGGCGTTCCAGACCAGCGTCGGGCTGGCGGGGGCGTTCCTCTCGCCCATCGCCGGCGGTGCCGTCGTCGACGCCGCGGGGTTCGACGTGGCGTTTCTGGTGGCGGGCGCGCTCGCGGTCGTCGGCACCGCGCTGGCGTGGTGGGCGCCCGAGCCGGCGTAGTCGGGCCGCCGCGGCGGTTCCGTGCGCCCCCGCAGTGCCGCGTCCGCGTCCGTTCGACTCACGAAATCGCCACACGCTTCAGCGGCGCGCGGATGGATTAGGCCGACCTAAATCAGAACGGTTTTACGTTTTAGGTGTACCTAAAACAGACGTGCGTGGTAGACGAGACGTGCTACGGCTGGCAGGTATCGGGGCGACGGCGACGATCGGCGGGTACGGCGGGCTGACCGTCGCCGCCGACAGCGACGACTCACACGGGCACTCCCACGGCTCGGGGGGCGCGGCGACGGTGCCGCGCTCCACGCCGGCCACGGGGCGGACTACTTCGGGCCCGTGCTCACCCCGCTCCGCGACGAGGACCCCGAACTCGCGAGCCGGCTGCGCGGCCGGCTCCGGGCGGTCCAGGACCGGGTCGGGTCAGACGACGCCGACGCGTTCGGGACGTTCCTCGACAGCGAGGTCTTCCCGCTGCTCGACGACGCGGTGGCGGCGGTCGTCCCCGACGACGTGCGCGACACCACCGCGTTCCACGCCCAAGTGTTGAACGCGCTGGCCGGCCGGCTCACAGAGGAGTATTCCGCCGCGGTGACCGACGACGGGGAGATCGAACTCGCCGGCGAGTACTGGGACGGCCGCGGGTTCTACCACCGCGTCACCGAGCGATACGAGGGCTTCCGGTCGGAGCTCGATAGCGAGACACGCGAACTCGTCGATCCCGAACTCGACCGTTTGGGCGGGGAGCTCCGGACCGCCGTCCCGCCGTGGGACGTGGCGAACTCCATCGCGCCGCTGACCGACGACTTCGGCCGCGCCGTCGAGGCGTAACGCCGCCGCGCCCGCCCGCCGACTCCGCCTGCCTACGCCTCGCCCGAGAGGTAGTCGTCCCACAGCGGGATGTCGGCGTACTTGTCGCCGCGGTCGCACAGCACGATCACCACGGTGTCGTCGTCGGTGAGTCCGTGCTCCGCGTGGAGCCGCCTCGCCGCCTGCACCCCGGCACCGGCGGACGTCCCCACCACGAACTGCCCCTCGACCCGGAGGTGGTCGGCGACGAACCCGGGGTCGTACTGCCCGGGGTCGACGATCCGGGGGTCCTCGTCGGCGTACCGCTCCCGGAGGTCGCGGGCGCGGTCGTAGGCGTCGCCAGTGTCGACGTAGAGTTTCGCGTCGAGGACCGACTCGTCGTAGGTCGTCGGGTGGTAATGGTCGCCCGTCCGGAGGTATTTCAGCCCGTCGATGGCGTGGAGCGGGTTCGCGGGCTCGAACCCGACCACGGTCACGTCCCCGCGGTCGTGGAGCCCGCGGCCGGTCCCGGTGATGGTGCCGCCGGTGCCGACGCCCGCGACGAAGTGAGTCACCCCGCCGTCGGTCTGGGCCCAGATCTCGGGGGCGGTGGTCGACTCGTGGGCGCCCGGGTTGTCGGGGTTCTCGTACTGGTTCGGGCGGTAGTAGTTCGCGGGGTCGGCGGCGACGAGCTCCTCGCAGCGCTCGATGACCGCGTCGTACCCCTTGTCGGCGTCGACGAAGTGGATCTCCGCGCCGGCGTCGCGGACCGCCCCGATCTTCCCGCCGGAGGCGTTGTCGGGCATCACGATCTCGACGTCGTACCCGCGGTTGGTGGCGAGCCGTGCGAGTTCGCTCCCGGTGTTGCCGCTGGTGGGCTCGATCACGGTCCGGTCGGGGGTGAGGTCGCCGCGCGCCTCGGCGCCGT
>CAZIQT010000164.1:0-4635 GCA_964541645.1 uncultured Halobellus sp.
GCGACGTCGGCGGCGGCCTCGTCGCCCTCGTTGACGAAGAAGCTGATCACCTGGAGGTGGGTCCGGTCGCTGACGAGCGTGCGACCCAACAGCCCGCCGGCCAGCCGCTCGACCGTCGTCGCCCGGTTCCGGAGGTAGCCGTGCATCGGCCCGGCGCCCGGCGGCTCGACCGTCTCGCCCAGGAGGTCGACGACCCGGTCGTAGTGCCGCTGCTCCTGGTCGGCGACGTCCGCGAACAGCGCCGCGGCCGCGCCGTGGTCCTCGTCGGCGGCCCACGCCGAGAACGTCTCGCGGGCGGCGAGTTCGCTGGCGGCGGCGGCCCGCAGGACGCTCGGGCGGTCGAGTTCGGCGTCGGTCAGCGCGAGCAGCAGCTTGCTCGACCCGAGACGGTCGAGTTCGGTCTCCTTGGCGGCCTCGACGGCCGCCCGGAGGTCGGCTGGATCCATACACTCACTTCGGCGTGGCGGGCGTTAAGCGTTGGTGGCGCGGGGTCGGCGTCGATCGGACGGGCGTCCCGCGTCGGAAGCGCGTCCGCCGGCTCATGCCTCCCCGACCACCCCGTTTAATCCGCCGCGGATCGTACCACCTGGTATGAGCGACTCCGAGTATCCGGCCCCCGACGGCGAGGTCGATTCGCTCTCGCCGGCGACGCTCGCAGCCCGACTCCGGGCGGGCGGGACCGTCTCGATCTTGGACGTTCGCGACCGCGACGAGTACGACGCCTGGCACGTCGACGGCCCGGGCGTCACCGCCGCACAGGTCCCGTACGTGACGTTCGTCCAGGCGGAGATCAAAGGCACCGTCGCCGACCGGGCGCCGGCGCTGCCCGAGCCGATCGTCGTGGTCTGCGGCGAGGGGAAGGCGAGCGCGTACGTGGCGGACCTCCTCGCGACCGCCGGGGTGGACGCGGCGAACCTGGCGGGCGGGATGGAGGCGTGGGCGGAACTGCTCGTCGCCGCCGAGGTGCCCGCCGACACCCCCGCCACGGTCCGCCAGTACCAACGGCCCTCGAGCGGGTGTCTGAGCTACCTCGTCGTGAGCGACGGCGAGGCCGCGGTGGTCGACCCGCTCCGGGCCTTCGCCGACCGGTACGTGGCGGACGCGGCGGATCTCGGCGCGAGCGTCTCCTACGCGGTCGACACCCACGTCCACGCCGACCACGTCAGCGGGGTGCGTGCGGTCGCCGAACGGACCGACGCCACGGTGGTGTTACCGGCCGGCGCGGCCGACCGCGGGTGCGCGTTCGACGCGACGCTGGTCGACGACGGCGAGGCGCTCGCGGTCGGGGCGGCGACCCTGCGTGCGCTCCACGCCCCCGGACACACCCACGAGATGACGGCGTTCACCGTCGGCGCGGCCGCACGGGACGACCCCGACGTCGGCGCGGCCGACGTCCTGCTCGCCGGCGACAGCCTCTTTTTGCGCTCGGTCGCACGCCCCGACCTGGAGGCGGGGGTCGACGGCGCGCCCGAGTTGGCCGCGCTGCTCCACCGGACGCTGACCGAGCGGTTCGCCGACCTCCCCGACGACGTGGTCGTGGTGCCGGGGCACCACGACGCCGCCACCGCGGCCGCCGAGTCGGGGGCCTACGCCGCCCCGCTGGGCGACCTCAGGGGGTCGGTGGACGCGCTGTCGATGGACGCCGACGCGTTCGTCGAGCACGTCCTCTCGGCGATGCCGCCGCGGCCGAACAACTACGAGCGGATCATCGCAACCAACCTCGGGCGCGAACGCGTCGACGACGCGGCGGCCTTCGAGATGGAACTCGGCCCGAACAACTGCGCCGCCACCGCGACCGACGCCGACTGAGGATAGGGGTCGCGGCCCACGCCGGCTCGGCGGCCGCGGCTCAGTCGTCCGCGGCGGCCCCGGAGGCGCCGGCCTCGCCTTCGAGACTCGGCGGGTAGACCCCGCGCCGGAGCTTCAGGTCGCTCTGCGGCCGGGCCATGCACGTGAGCGCGAACCCCTCGGCCTCCGCGTCGGTCAACCCGCGGGCCGCCGGCTGGGTGACCTCTCCCTCGACGATCTCGGCGGAGCACGCCAGACACATCCCCACGCGACAGGAGTACTCCTGTGCGATCCCCGCCTCGATGCACGCTTTCAGCACGGTCTGGGTGTCCGAGACCTGGATGGATTCGCCGGTGCCGACGAACTCGACGGTGTACTCGGTCATACCTCGCCGTTCGGCGGATCGCGTCAAAACTCTTTGCGAACGGGTCGACCCGCGCGTCACTCCGCGGCGTCGTCGCCGTCGCCGGTGACGGTCGACCGGACCGTCAACACCGGCGCATCGGCGGTCCTGACCACCTTCTCGGCGACGCTCCCCAGGAGGAACCGGCCGACACCGGTCCGGCCGTGGGTCCCCATCACCACCAAGTCGACGTCCTCCCGGTCGACGTAGTCGACGATGGTGCGGTGGACGATCCCGGTTTCGACCGCGGTCTCGACGTCGACGCCCGCGGCCTCGGCCCGGTCTGCGATCCCCGCAACCGCCTCCTGGCCCTCCGCACGGAGCTCGTCGGCGACGGCGTCCGCGGCTACCTCCAGCGACGAGTACGCGCCGGCGTCGACGACGTACAGTGCGTGGAGCGTCGCCCCGTACTGTTTCGCGAGGTCGACGGCGTGCGTGATCGCCCCCTCGCTTGCGGTACTTCCGTCTGTCGGAACCAACACCCGGTCGTACATGCGTCCGTTCGACCTACGCGGGCGACGGATTAGAAACCCCACCCCGCGAGTGTTCGGCGGCGCCGGCCGCGTGGACCGGATCACAAAACTTCTATCCGGCCGGTCTGGAGGTGTCGCTATGTCGCGGGCGCCGGATGACGACGGCGGCGATGCTCGCTCGGCGGGGTCGACACGGTACGACCGCGTCGTGGGCGGCGTCGCCGCCGCCGTCGCGGTCGGCGTCGTGCTCCGCGTCCTCGGACTCGGCGCGCGGCCGTTCCACTGGGACGAGGCCCGCGTGGGGTACTGGGCGCTCCGGTACCTCGAAACCGGGACGTTCCGGTATCGCCCCGTCGCCGGCGGACCGCTGCTCTACCACCTCGATCGAGTCGCCTTCGCCGCGCTCGGGGTCTCCGAACGGGTCGCCCGGCTCCCGGTGGCCGCGCTGGGGGCCGCGCTCCCGACGGTGGCGCTGCTGTTCCGCGACCGGCTCGACGACGCCGAGACGGTGGCGTTCGCGGCAGTGCTCGCAGTCCAGCCGGTGGTGGTCTACTACTCGCGGGTCCTCCGCGGCGACGTCCCGCTCGCGCTGTTCGGACTCGCCGCCGTCGGGTTCGCGCTCCGGGCGTGGGACCGACGCCGCCGCCGCGACGCGTACGCCGCCGCGGTCGCGGTCGCGCTCGCGGCGTCGGCGTCGGGATTCGTCGTCGGCTACCTGGCGTGTTGGGCCGGCGCGTGGCTCCTGGTCGTCGACCAGCGGAGCGTCGCGAGCGACGGGGGCGCGGGGACGCGAGCCCGCGTCGCGGCGCTCGGCGACCGGATCGCCGACAGCGCGGCCGTTGCGGCCCGCGCCGGCCTCCTGGCGGTCGGGGTGACGGCGGTGCTGTTCGCGCCGCGGTCGGGGTCGGGGGCCGGCGTCGGGCTCGGCGACCCCGCAACGGTCCACCGCGCGGTCTACGAGGGCACGATCGGAGCGCTCCGGCGGTTCGTCGGCGTCCGGGTGGTCGACCGGTTCCCCGACGGAACCCACGCCGTACTCCCGTACGTCGGCGACGCGGGCGGGCTGCTGGTCGCGCTCGCGCTTCCGGTGACCGCGCTGGGCGTCGGCGCGACCCTCCGGGCGCGGTACGCCGCGCGCCGACAGCCGCTGGTCGAGGGTGTCGGCTACTGGGGGCTGCTCGCGATCGTCGTCTTCCCGACGATCGCGGAGGTGTCGGCGCCCTGGACGCTGGTTCACGTTGTGGCACCGCTGTCGCTCCCCGCGGCGGTCGGGCTGGTCGGACTCCTCCGAGGGGGGCGGTCGGCGGCCGCGGGCACCGACGGCGGGGACCGCGACGACCTCGTCGCGGGTGACGCCGGAGCGGTCGACGCCGGGACGGCGGTCGCGGTGCTGCTCGTCGTGTGCGCCCTCGGCGCCGGGACCGCGGCGGTCGGCGCCGACGTCTACGCGCCGCCGGACCGCACGACCGAGTTGGCGCAGTTCGCCCAGCCCGCCGACGACCTCGAACCGATCGAGGCCGCCGCGCGGGCGGCCGCCGACGGCGACCCGGCGACCGCAGAGGTGGCGTACGTGGGGTCGGCGTACCACGTGCCCGCGTCGGCGACGACCCGGGCGCCGCCCGTCGACGACGCGTGGGGGAACCGGTTGCCGTTGCCGTGGTACGTCGCGAGCGCGGGCGCCGAGGCGACGAGCACGCCGGACGCCGCCGCCCTCGCCGAACGGTACGGGAGCGGCTCCGTCCCACCGGTCGTGGTCGCCGACCCGATCCGCCGGGCGGCGGTGACCGAGCGGCTCGGACCGACGTACGAGCCGACGACCTACCGGCTGGGGCTGTGGAACCGCGAGGTGGTCGTGTTCGTCGACCGGGAGGAAGCGAGCGGGGGGAGAACGTAGCCCGCGGGCGCCGCTACCGGAACCCCATGGCTTCGATCTGTTCCTGGTAGCGGTTCCGGATGGTGACCTCGGTGACC
>CAZIQT010000165.1:0-4538 GCA_964541645.1 uncultured Halobellus sp.
GCGTCTTCGACGCCGGCCGCGACGGGTCGCTCCGGATCGACGCCAACATCTCGCTGGTCCCCGAGTCGGCGGCCGGCGACGGGGCGATCGACGAGGCGGCGCTCGAATCCGCGAACCGCACGGAGGTCAAGAACATCTCCAGTCACAAAGGCGCCGAGCAGGCGCTGGCCTACGAGGTCACCAGACAGAAGAACGCGGTCCAGCGCGGCCGGGTGGTCGAACAGGAGACCCGCCACTGGGACGAGTCGCGGGGGATCACGGTGTCGATGCGGTCGAAGGAGGCCGAGAAGGACTACCGGTACTTCCGGGAGGCCGACCTCCCGCCGCTGTCGGTCGCCGACTGGACCGACAGGCTCGACATCCCCGAACTCCCCGACGCCCGCCGGGAGCGGTTCCGCGAGGCGTACGGCCTCGACCGGGAGTCGGCGGCGAAGCTCACCTCCACGAAGGCGGTCGCGGACTTCTTCGAGGACGTGGCCGCGCGGTTCGACCCCGGGCTGGCGGCGACGTGGGTCGCCGACAACCTGCTTGGGGAACTCAACTACCGGGACATGGCGATCACCGACGTCGACCACCGGCTGGAGGAGTTCGCGCGGCTGATCGAACTGGTCGACGCCGGCGAGATCACGACCAAGAACGCCGAGGAGATCGTCCTCCGAACGATGCTCGACGACGGCGCGGCTCCCGACGCCGTCATCGAGGCCGAGGGGCTCGGCACCGCCGACGACGACGAGGTCGCGGTCGCGGTCGAGGCGGCCATCGAGGAGAACCCCGACGCGGTCGCCGACTACCACGCCGGCGAGGACGGCGCGATCAACTTCCTGGTGGGGCAGGTCATGGGGAAGACCGGCGGGAGCGCCGACCCCGGCGACGTCAACGCGCTCCTCCGGGACCGGCTCGACGACGCGGCGTAGCCGGCCGCGGTCCACGCGAGCGGATCCCGCCCGCACGGCCGCGTCACCGACTCTCCTGTCGGTCCGGCCGCGAAAGGTTTAGGCCGGCACCTCGCGTACCGGCGCCCAATGAGTCAGGGCCCGGAGCTCATCATCACCGAGAAGGACAACGCCGCGCGACGGATCACGGAGATCCTGAGCGGCGGGTCCGCCGAGGCCGAACGGACCCGCGGCGTGAACGTCTACAAGTGGGGCGGCACGCGGTGCATCGGCCTCTCGGGCCACGTCGTCGGCGTCGACTTCCCGCCGGAGTACGACGACTGGCGCGACGTCGAGCCCGTCGAGCTGATCGACGCTCCGATCGACAAACGGCCGACCCAGGAGAACATCGTGTCGGCGCTCCGGCTGTTCGCCCGGAAGGCGGGCCGGGTGGTCATCGCGACCGACTACGACCGCGAGGGCGAGCTGATCGGGAAGGAGGCCTACGAGCTGGTGCGGGAGGTCAACGACGGGGTGCCGATCGACCGGGTGCGGTTCTCGTCGATCACCGACCGGGAGGTGACGGAGGCGTTCGAGAACCCCGACGACCTCGATTTCGACCTCGCGGCCGCGGGGGAGGCCAGACAGATCGTCGACTTGGTGTGGGGCGCGGCGCTCACCCGCTTTCTGTCGCTCTCGGCCGGCCAGCTCGGCGACGACTTCATCTCCGTGGGCCGGGTTCAGGGGCCGACGCTCAAGCTGATCGTCGACCGCGAACGCGAGATCGAGGCGTTCGACCCCGAGGACTACTGGGAGCTGTTCGCCGACCTCGCGAAGCGCGGCAGCGACGGCAGCTTCGAGGCACAGTACTTCTATCTCGACGACGACGGCACCGAAGCCGAGCGGGTGACCGAGGAGGACGCCGCGAGCGAGGCGTACGGGACGCTCGAAGCCGCGTCGGCCGCGACCGTCGAGTCGGTACGCCGGCGGACCCGGACCGACGATCCGCCGACCCCGTTCAACACGACGCAGTTCATCCGCGCGGCGGGATCACTGGGGTACTCCGCCCAGCGGGCCATGAGCATTGCGGAGGAACTCTACACCGCAGGGTACGTCACCTACCCCCGAACCGACAACACCGTCTACCCCGACGACCTCGACCCCCGGGAGCTGCTCGACGCCTTCGTCGGCACCCGCCGGTTCGGCGACGACGCCGAGGCGCTGCTCGACCGCGAGTCGCTGGAGCCGACCGAGGGCGACGAGGAGACCACCGACCACCCGCCGATCCACCCCACCGGGGAGCTGCCGGGGGCGTCTGACCTCGACGACGACGAGCGGGAGGTCTACGAACTGATCGTGCGGCGCTTCTTCGCCACCGTCGCGGCGCCGGCGACCTGGGAGCACCTCCGGGTGGTCGCGACCGTCGGCGACGAGGGAGCCACACTCTCGCTGAAGGCCAACGGCAAACGCCTGGTGGAGCCGGGCTACCACGCGGTCTATCCGTACTCCAGCGCGAGCGAGTCGTTCGTCCCCGACGTGACGGAGGGCGAGGAGCTCGCTGTTACCGGCACCGACCTGCAAGCCAAGCAGACCCAGCCGCCGCGGCGGTACGGCCAATCCCGGCTGATCGAGACCATGGAGGATCTCGGAGTGGGGACGAAAGCGACCCGCCACAACGTCATCCAGAAGCTCTACGACCGCGGGTACATCGAGAGCGACCCGCCGCGGCCGACCCGGCTGGCTCGCGCGGTCGTCGAAGCCGTAGAGGAGTTCGCCGAACGTATCGTGAGCGAGGAGATGACCGCCCAACTCGAGGCCGACATGCAGGCGATCACTCGCGGGGACGCCACCTTGGAGGACGTGACCGCCGAGTCCCGGGAGATCCTGACGGAGGTCTTCGAGGGGCTGATGGAGTCGGGCGGGGCGGTCGGCGACCACCTCCGGGAGTCGCTGAAGGCCGACCGGACCGTCGGCGCCTGCCCCGAGTGCGGCAGCGACCTCGTGATCCGGCAGAGCCGCCGGGGGTCGTACTTCATCGGCTGCGACGCCTACCCGGAGTGCACCCACACGCTGCCGCTGCCGTCGACCGGCAAACCCCTGCTCTTGGAGGAGACCTGCGAGGACCACGGTCTCGCACACGTGAAGATGCTCGCCGGCCGGAAGACGTTCGTCCACGGGTGTCCGCTGTGTCGGGCCGAGGCCGCTGACGAGCAGGCGGATCGCGTCATCGGCGCGTGTCCGGAGTGTGGGGAGGGCACGGCGTCGGAGACGCCGCGGGACGGAGGCGACGCCGCCGAAGCCGGTGGGGAGCTCGCGATCAAACAGCTCCGGTCGGGGTCGCGGCTGGTGGGCTGCACCCGCTACCCCGACTGCGAGTACTCGCTGCCGCTGCCCCGCCGCGGCGAGATCGAGGTGACCGACGGCGTCTGCGAGGAGCACGACCTCCCCGAACTCCGGATCACCTACGACGGCGACCGCGAGCCGTGGGAGCTGGGGTGTCCGATCTGCAACTACCGGGAGTACCAAGCCGAGCAGGCCGGCGGGTCGGAGCTGGAGAGCGTGAGCGGGATCGGCGAGAAGACAGCCGCGAAGCTCCAGGACGCCGGGATCGACGACGTGCCGTCGCTGAAGGAAGCCGAGCCCGACGCGGTCGCCGACCGGGTCGACGGGGTCGGTCCCGACACCGTCCGGGAGTGGCAGGCGAAGGCGGACTGAACGTACTGTTGTGGGTGTCGTTCGGGGGTCCGCACCTCAGGGGAGGGGTCGCTCGGTATCGATAATCTACTGAGAGGAGAGTATCGCCACGTTACAGGCATCGAATCGACTGATCCTCCGTGGATCGGTACTGTAGGTGTTCGTCGACGAGTTTCACGACATCGCCGATCTGACGCCCAGCCTGTCGAACGTAGAGCAGTCCCCTGTGTTCTAACTCTTTGCCTTCGACAAGTGAGAGACAGTCACCATCGAACGTCTGGAGGATCCAAGTATTCTCGACCGCGTACCGCAACTGTTCACCGTCAGGCTCACCGAGGGTTCCCTCGTCCCGGGCAGTGTGGACTGTCCACCCGCGCCGGCGAAGTCCATCGACGACGGGGATCCGGATACTCCCGTCGCAGTACAGCGGTCGCATTACGCGGACGCCGGTTCGGACGAGGGCGACCGGAAGTCGTCGATGTGGTCGTAATAGTATGCCAGTGCCCGGTGAACGTCACTCAGGCTGAGATCGGGGGACGGCTGTGTAATCCCGTCGGGATCGTAGCCGCCGTGTTCGTACGCCGAGGCGACGTCCTCGACCCGGATGCCCGTCCCTTCGATGGTCGCGTACTGTCGCTGTGTTCCGAATCCCGAACGATTCCCATACTCCGAATTGGCCGTACACCGACGTTAAAATCGGGTTGTAGCCATCGGCCCTCTTTTGTCCACCTGCAATCAGAGTCTCACGGCTGATTCGGCCGTGGAGTGACCGATACACTCCCTGACAACTCTGCGACGATGTCTTGCGACACTCCGAAGAGAACGGTGAGCCACGGGAGATAGGAGACCGCTGTACCGCGAGCGACCGCAGCAAACGGTCGGTGTCAGACTGCGATTTCGGTTTCGGCCGCGGCCGCCGCCAGCGCCTCCCGGACCCGCTCGGCGGCGTCGTCGCCGTCGGTCTCGATGCGG
>CAZIQT010000166.1:0-1326 GCA_964541645.1 uncultured Halobellus sp.
CCGCCGACGGCCGACAGCGACGCGATCCGGTCGACGGTGGCCTCCGACAGCGCCGTCTCCGCCGGCTCCAGTTCGCCGTCGACGTCGCACGCCCGGCCGAGCTCCGCGGCGTACTCGATCGCCGCCGGCGACGGGGTCACGCCCACCGCGGTCGTCCCCGCGGCCAGCGCGAGCGCGAAGACGTCGGCCTCGAGGTTCCGGTCCAGGGCGTGGGCGTCGGCGCCTTCCGCCCGGGCGAGCGTCTGGTCGCGGCCGAACGCCCGGACCACGTCGACCGCTCGGCCCGCGGCCTCGGTGCGGGCGAGGAGGTAGAACCCCCGGGAGACCAACACGTCGGCCGCGAGCACGTCGAGATCGGCGTCGACGTCCCCCGCCTCGGCGTTCGTGGTGCCCGCCCACGGCTCCGCCCACGCCAGCGACCGGGTGAGCCGGAGCCCCTCGTAGATCAACTGGACGCCCGCGGCGCGCTCGGCGATCCCGTCGGTGTCCGCGTCCACCCCGGTCTCGGGGGCCCGAGCGCTCACGAGCGTCAGCACGGCCGGTGTCATCGGCGCGTCCGAGAGCCGATCGAACAGGACCTCGCGGAGTCGGTCGGGTTCGATGTCGTCGACCGCCTCGCAGGCGGCTTCACGGACCCGCACGGCGTCGTCCATCGCCCACAGGTAACGGCGGGAACGGCAAAGACCTTTGGAAACTCGGGGGCGGCGGGGAGTCGGGTCCACGCTTTTGTACTTCCGTGTGCTACGGTCACGTATGACGTTCATCATCGTCGGGTACGGACGGGTCGGCGCGCGGACGGCGCGGATCCTGTTCGAGGAGGGCCACGCGGTCGTCGTCGTCGAGAACGACCCCGACAAGGCCGAGCGTGCCCGCGAGTCCGGGTTCGAGGTCGTCGAAGGCGACGGGAGCAACGAGTCGGTGCTGGAGCGGGCGGGCGTCGAGACCGCGGCCGCGGTGGGCGGGCTCACCGGCGACCCCAACGTGAACTTCGCGGCGTGTATGATCGGCAAGGAGTACGGCTGCCGGGTCGTGATGCGAATCAGCGAGGACTACCGCGAGGAGATCTACGAGCGGTACGCCGAGGACGTCGACGAGGTTGTCTACCCCGAGCGACTCGGGGCGGCGGGCGCAAAGACTGCGCTGTTGGGCGGGAGTTTCAACGCGCTCGGCGAACTCACCGAGGCGCTCCGGCTCACGGCGGTGACGATCCCGGCGGACGCGCCGGTGGTCGGCCGGAAAGTCAACGACGTCGACCTCGGCGATATCGGCCGGATCTACGCTCACGGCCGCAGCCGGGAGCCGATGACGATTCCCCTACCCGGCACC
>CAZIQT010000166.1:1426-4434 GCA_964541645.1 uncultured Halobellus sp.
GCCGTCCGCGCGGACTTTCACCCCGGAAACTGCTCACCCTGGCGAAGCGTCCGGGTCGGCCGTCGGCCCGCCACCGCCCCGCCGGACTACACCACCCGGTTCGCCAACTCGTCGTCGCCCCGGAGTCGGTCGACGTTCTCCGCGACGATCGCCCCCACGTGTTCGTGGTACCGGTCGGTGAACCCCGCACAGTGTGGGGAGACGATGACCTCGTCCATCCCCCACAGCGGCGACGCCTCCGGGAGCGGCTCCGTTTCGAAGACGTCGAGGGCGGCGCCCGCGATCGACCCGGTTTCCAAGGCGTCGACCAGCGCGGGCTGGTCCACGACGGCGCCGCGAGCCACGTTGACCAGGTAGGCGTCCTCGCGCATCGTCGCGAGGACGTCGGCGTCGATCAACCCGCGGGTGTCGTCGGTCAGCGGGACCGCGGCGACGACGAACCGGGCGTCGGAGACCGCCGTCTCGAGGTTCGACGGGGTGTACACCGCCTCGACGCCGGGTTCGGGGGTCGGGGTTCGCCGGACGCCGGTGACGTCGACGCCGAGTCCCGTGAGCCGGTCGACGATCCCCCGGCCGAGGGTTCCGAGCCCGATCACACACGCCCGCTCGCCGCGGACCGTCCACGCGTCGTCCCACGCCGGGGGCGACCACGACGCCTCGGCCTGGTTGCCGACGTGTTCGTGGAGCCGACGGGCGAACGCCAGCGCGTACCCCGCGACGGCCTCGCCGATCGCGTCGCCGTGGATGCCGGTGCTGTTCGTGAGCGCGACGTCGGCCGCCCGCAGCCGGTCGAACGGGAACCGGTCGACCCCCGACTGGATCGAGTGGACCCACGCGAGGTCGTCGAACGCGTCGTGGTAGCCGAACGTGACCACCGCTTGACACCCGTCGACCCCGTCACGGCCGTCGATCACGGTCGTCTCGACCGGCAGGTCCGCGAGTTCGTCGGCCAGTACCGCCGGGGGAAACAGGATCGAGACCGACTCGTCGATCCCGAGGCAGTCGAGTCGCATACCGGACTCACGGCCGCGAGCCGCCTAATGTGTGTCCCACCGCCGCCGCGGCGCGTCAGGACTCCCGGTCCGGGGGGTCGACGTCGTGGTGGGTCTGGATCGACGGCAGCCGGTCGGTCACCTGCCGGACGACCGAGGTGTGTCCCCGCCCGCGCTCCTCGCGGTACAGCGACAGCGACAGCCCGACCAGCGCGAGCACCGCCAGCACCGCGAAGGGGGCGCCCGCGAGGACGGCCAGCGCCTGGAGGGTCTCACCGCCGCCGACGAGCAGCACCGAGAGCGCGACGACGGCCTGGAACACCCCCCACAGCGCGATGCTCCCCCGGGACGGCGCGACCCCCCGCCGCGACGCCAGGATCGCGGCGACCAGCGTCGAGGTGTCCGCGGAGGTGACCATGAACACGACGATGAGCGACAGGAACAGGAACAGGAGGAGCTGGCCGAGCGGGAGCGACGACAGCAGCGGGAACCCCGCGACCGCCTCGGAACCGCCGCGCTCGGAGATGGCCGCCAGGGCGTCGACCCCGCCGCGGCGCTGGAGCGACAGCGCGGTGCCGCCGAAGATCAGGAACCACGCCCCGGTCGCCGCGGAGGTGGCGACCACGCTCGTGAACACCACCGTCCGGATCCGCCGGCCGCGGGACAGCGCCGCGATGAACGTCCCCGCGAACGGCGCCCACGAGAACCACCACGCCCAGTTCCAGACGGTCCACTCGGTCACCCACGACCCCGCCGAAAAGAGACTCATCGGCAGGAAGTGCACCGCGTACGCCCCGACGGCGTCGGTGCCGCGGGCGGCGACGAACCCGCGAGGGCCGACCGCGAGCAGCAGCAGCGCGAACAGCGCGAACAGCACCAGCGTGAGCCCGGAGATCCGCCTGATCCCGCGGTGAAGCCCCGAGACCGCCGACAGCACGAACACCGCCGCCAGGCCGCCGACCAGAAGCACCGGCCCCAGGTCGCTCGGGGGCACGCCCCACTGGAACGACACGCCCGCGAGGAACTGCCGGGAGATGAGCCCGAGCGAGGTGGCGATCCCGCCGATCGTGGCGAACACCGCCAGGGTGTCGACGACACGGCTCCACGGCGACACCAACCCCTCGACCCCGAGGAACGGCGTCAGGATCGACGACACCCTGAGGGGGGCGCCGCGCTGGAACACGAAGTACGCCAGTGGGATCCCGACGGCGGCGTAGGCCGCCCACGCCGACACCCCCCAGTGGAACAGCGAGTACACCAGGGCGGCGTCGACCGCCCCCGACGATCCCGCCGCGGCGTCGAAGTACGGCGGCGGCTGCTGGTAGTGAAACAGCGCCTCGGCGGGGCCCCAGAAGACGATCCCGGCGGCGATCCCCGCGGTGAACACGAGCGAGAAGTACGTTGGGTAGGTGTACGCCGGCGTGGCGTCCTCGCCGCCGAGTTTGATGTCACCCCACGGCCCCAGAAGCAGCGCCGCACAGTAACACACCGACAGCAGCGCCGCCCCGAGCAACACCGGCCCCAGCCCCCGGAGGACGCCGTCGGTGAGCCCCTCGATCGCGGCGGTCGTTCCCGCGGGGAAGGCGACCTGGAGCAGGAAGTACGACGCGAACACCGCGACCGGGAGCCAGAGTATCACGGGGTCGTGGGCGGCGACGACGTCTTCGAGCACCGACCGGACCGACCCGCGGCGGACCGCGAGCAGCGCCGACCCCGTGGAGTCGTCGGGGTCGGCGTGGTCGTGTGGCAGGACCGCGAGATACCCCAGTCCGGAGCCGAAAAACAGGAGCGCGACCACGAGCCACGCCTGGCCGCCGAGGACGCCGCCGACCAGCGCCGGGAAGAAGAACCCCACCAGAACGACGGCGCCCGACCCCACGAACGTCGACAGCAGCGCCCCGGCCGCGGCCGTCCGTCCACCGGCGTCGACCGTGCTCATACGTCACACGTCGTCGTGGACCGTCATTAGTGTGTTGTCGGCGGCGTCGGTACTGTTTAGTTAAGACTGGATCCGCT
>CAZIQT010000167.1:0-4410 GCA_964541645.1 uncultured Halobellus sp.
TGGGACCGCTGAGAGTCGAACTCAGGTCCTACCGACCCCATCGGCAGAGGATACCACTACCCCACGGTCCCGCGTCCATCCGATCGAACGCCCGTTTCACCGTTAAGTGCTTCGTTTCGCTCGCCGACCCCCGGCGTCAGACCAAGACCCGCTCCAGCGACACCACCGTCCCCCGTTCGGCGAACGGGTCACCCACCAACCGGCCGAGACAGACCGCGGTCCCGTCGGGGGTGGCGCAGACGACGAGCGGGGGCTCCGACCCGTCCCCGCTCGACGCCGCCGACGCGGCGGCGTCGTCGACGTCCACGACGCCCGGGGCGTACACCGGCGCTCCCGCCGCGATCTGGTCGGCGGCCGAGGCCGCGACGGTGAGGTGCGGCAGGTGCGTCAGCGCGCGTTCCGCGGGGGCGACCGCGGCCCGGAGCGGCGCCGCGTCGCCGTCGGCCGCGAACGCCAGCGCGTCCGTCAGGTCCGCGGTCGACACGAGGTCGGTGTCGTCGAACGGGTCGGTCGCGGTCCGGCGGAGGTCGCCCATGTGCGCCCCGGTGCCCGCCGCAAGCCCGAGATCGTGACACAGTTTCCGGACGTAGGTCCCGCTCTCACACCGGATCCGAAGCAACGCCTGCCGGTCACGGACTTCGAGCACGTCGAGTTCGTGGATCGTCCGTGAACGGAGCCGCCGGGTGACCGCGCTCTTCCGCGGCGGCTTCTGGAAGATCTCGCCTTCGAACGCCGCGACGACGGCGTCGAGGTCCGCGGGCGCCGGGGCGTGGAGCTCCAGCACCGCGACGTACTCCTTCGTGCCTTCGAGGAAGACCGGCGCGAGCCGGGTCGCGTCCCCCAAGAGGATCGGGAGACACCCCGTAACTTTCGGGTCCAGGGTTCCGGCGTGGGCCGCCCGGTCGACGCCCGCGGCGTCGCGCGCCCACGCCGACACCTGGTGGGCGGAGGGCCCGGCCGGCTTGTCGAGGTTCACTACCCCGAATTCGAGGCGCTCGTCGACGGACCGATCGTCGGGCGCGGGGCGGCGGTCGGTCACGCTCGGATCGCCTCCATCCTCAGAAGTCGTAGGAGACGCCGTCGACGGCGTACTTCCCCTCGTCGCTCCCGGGGTCGTACGCCTCGACCGCGGCGGTCAGGATCCGCGGGACCTCGTGTTCGCTCCATCGTGCGGTGTTCAGCGAGACGTCGTAGATCGACAGGTCCGCGATGTCGATCCCGTAGTACTCCCGGTACCGGAGCGCCTCGCTCTCCTCGCGTTCCCGGGTCTCGGTCAGGGCCGTCTCGGCGGATTTCGCCTCGCGGTCGGCGATCCGGGCCGCCCGCACCTCGATCGGGGCGTCGAGCCACAGCCGGAGGTCCGCGGCGTCGCCCGCGAGCCACCCCGCCAGACGCGACTCCAACAGGACGTCGTCGCGTTCGAGCGCGACCGTTCGGAGCCGGCGGTCGAGGTCGCGGTCGATCTGGTCGTCCTCCTCGGCGAGCCGGTTGAACTCCACGGCCGTCAACCCCCGCTCGTCGGCGAGCTCCCGGAAGATGTCGCCGCCGCTGACGTGTTCGAGGTCGAACGCCTCGGCCAGCGCCGCGACGGTCGTGCTCTTCCCGGCCCCCGGAGGACCGGAGACGGTCAACAACATACCATCTCTGGGTACAGCCGGGTAAAAGAGGTTGTCTTTGCGGGGCGTCACCCCGGCAGACCGCGCCGGCCCGTCCCGCCCGATCGCGGCGCGACGCCCCCGACGGGACGGCCGACCGGGCGTCCGGTTCGGGTTCGACGCCCGCCTCAGGATGTCGACGGCGAGATGTCGATGTTCAGGCTCTTCCGGATGATCTGGGTGAACCCCATCGAGCAGACGAAGTACCAGACGATCCACGCCTGGATCGGCCCCAGCACCGACTCGGTCCACTCCACCCGACCGACCAAGGGTAACACCAGCGCGTCCAGGCTCGCCTGGGCGGTGGCGTTCGACCCGACGCCGATCGTCCAGTACATCCAGAGGAACACGGGGATAGTGAGGAACATGATCCACACCATCGGTCGGAACTGCTCTTTGAACATACCGAGCTGGTCGCCCATCGCGTCCATCTGCTCCTCTTGGATCTCGTCGAGCGCCTCGTCGTCGCCGGACTCCTTCGCCTCCTTCCGGCGCTCCTGGATCTCCTGCATTCGCTCTTGATACTTCGACATCTTCTCCATGTCCATCAGGTTCGCCTGCAGTAACGTCGAGTACAGCCCGGTCGCGAGCGCGAGGATCATGACGACCGCGTAGAACGGGAGCAGATCCGCGAGCGGGCTGAGCGGGACGTCCATCGTGGTTCCGATGACGTCCCGCAGCGGCTTCCAGGAGTAGCCGACGAACAGCCCCAGGGTCACGACCGCCGCGCCCTTGTCGTACATCGACCACGACGACTCGCCGTCGTCGTCGCCGGCGTCGGCACTCTCCCCGGAGTCGCCCGCGGCCGCCGCCTCGGCGGGTTCGAGCCCGGCTCGGGTGGCCTCGGCGTCGGCCAGCCGGAACCCCTCCTCGCCCTCGACGAGGATCCCCTTCTCGATCAGGCGTCCCCACTGTCCGGAGGAGAGGTCACCTTTCACGTCGAGCCATTTGACGTCACCGTCCTCGGTCCGGTCGACGACCGTTTCGACGGCGTCCCGCATCCCCTCGTCGCCGTCGACGAGCGAGCGGACTTTCGATTCGGTTTGCGGCATCTACCCGACGATAGCCCGCCGGCCGTAATGAACCTTTTACTCCGAACCCGCCGCCGCGCGGCGGCCGGGTGGCTCGGACGACGCCGCATCCGGCTGCGACTACGACTCGACGGCGTCGACCACCGCTGCGAAGACCTCGTCGGGCGGGGCCTCGCCGTCGACTTCGGTCAGCGCCCCCGTCTCGCGGTAGTGGTCGACGACGGGTGCGGTGTTCTCGTCGTAGACGCTCAGCCGCTCGCGTGCGGTCTCCTCGGTGTCGTCCTCCCGCTGGACCAGCTCCCCGCCGCAGTCGTCGCAGACCCCCGGCTCCGCCGGCGGCGCGAACTCGACGTGGAAGTTCTCCCCGCAGTTCTCGCACACCCGGCGGCCGGTCAGCCGCGCCACCAGCACCTCGCGGTCGACCGCGAGGTAGATCACGGCGTCGAGGTCGGTGATCCCCGAGAGGAACTCCGCCTGTTCGAGGTTCCGCGGGTACCCGTCCAGCACGTAGCCGTCGGCGGACGTGAGCGCCTCCTCGACGATGGCGTTGACCACCTTGTCGGGGACGAGCTCCCCGGCGTCCATGTACTCGCCGGGCGTGTCGTACTCGGTGTCCATGTCGCCGATGTCCATCCCCTTGTTCGCTCGGAGCGCGTCGCCGGTGGTGACGTGTTCGACCCCGAACTCCTCGGCGAGCCGCTTCGACTGGGTTCCCTTGCCGGCGCCCGGCGCGCCCAAGAGCAGAATGTGCTTGCCCATACCTGCAGGTCCCGCCCCGCCCGTATAACGTTGAAGAAACCCGACCGGGGCGCCGGCGGCGAACCTTTTCCCGCCCCCGGACGGAGAGGGTGGTATGACACGGTTCGACGCCGACGATCCGAGAGCGCGCCGGAAGCTGTTCGCCGAGGCGATCGCGGCCCACCGGACGCGCGCCAGCCCTTTCGTCACGCTCGAAGCCGATACCGACGAGGACGGGGTGAAAGGCGGAGCGGACGAGGCGGACGACGACGCCCGTCCGTGGGTGCAGTTCGGCGACAACACGTTCAACCTCGACGTGACCGACGCGGAGCTCGACGCCCTGAAGGATCTGGTCGGCGAGTTCCCGGAGTTCCGGATCGAACAGCTGGAATCGCCCGACGAGGCCGAGGGGACGAACGCCCGGATCACCGCCCGGTCGGACCCAAACCGGCTGGCGACCTTCGCCGACCGGCTGTTCCTCGACGTCTACGACCGGCCGGAGGCCTACCGCGGGTGGGTCGCCGAGGTCTGACCACCCAGCGGGGCTCGGCGCCCGGGGGCTCCGGCTCCCCGGCCTCAGACCTCGCCCGGACCCTCGTAGGTCCAGTGGCCGTGCTCCCGCATCGCCCGCCCGACGGCCTGGTGGAACTCGACGAAATCCTCGAACTCCTCGACGTCGACCCCCTCGAAGATGTCGGCGACGGAGACGACCCGTTCGTCGTCGAGCCGGACGGGGTGGTCGCCGTACCGTTCGACGTAGGCGTCCCGCGACAGCGGGAAGTCCGCTCCCTCGTCGACCTTCTTCGCGAGGACCGCGTGGCCGTACTTGCGCCGGCCCTCCGAGCCGAGCTCGCCGTCGGGGTCGTGTGGCCAGTCCATATCCGGCGGTCGGGCGGCCGCGGCAAAGCCGTTACGCCTCGGGTGACGCAGACGGCCCCGGCGCTCGCTGTCGCTCGCGGACGTACGGTGGGACTGGGATTCGAACC
>CAZIQT010000168.1:0-4379 GCA_964541645.1 uncultured Halobellus sp.
CGGATCGCGTCCTCGTCGACGACGTTGCCGCCGAGCCGGACGGGCTGAACCACGTCCGGGCGGGCGGAGGTGAACAGCTCCCGCCGGATGGCCTTCAACACGACCAGCCACCGAACCACTTTCACCCCGCCGCCGGTCGACCCCGCCGACCCGCCGACGAACATCGCGAACAACAGCAGGATCTGCGCGTGGGTGTCCCACGCCGCGAAGTCCGAGGTGGCGTACCCCGTGGAGTTCATCAGGGACGCGATTTGGAACGTCGCCTGCCGGACCGTGTTCTCGGTGACCCCGCCGGTGACGCCGCCGAGGGGCCCCAACGCGGGGGCGGCGCCGCCGACCAGGAGCACGCCGACGCCGGCGACGAAGACCGCGATCGCGCCGGCGTACGTCCGGAACTCCGGGTTGTCGAAGAGCACGTCGGCTTCGCCGTCGAGCACGTGCCAGAACAGCGCGAAGTTGACGCCGGCGACGATCATGAACGGGATCACCGCCCACTGGACCGCCGCCGAGAAGTACGCGATGCTGTCGGCCTGCGGGGAGAACCCGCCGGTCGGGAGCGTGGTGAACCCGTGGGCGACGGCGTTGTACGCGGTCATGTTCGGCGCCATCCCGAGCAGGTGCAGCGCGTACAGCAGCACGACCAAGCCGACGGTGAACCCGAAGTAGATGAGCCACAGCGCCCGTGCGGTCTCCGCGATCTTGGGGGTCAGCTTCTGGAGCTCCGGGCCGGGGGCCTCCGACGCCATCAGTTGGGCGCCGTTGACCGCGACCTCCGGGAGGATCGCGATCATGAGCACGATAATCCCCATCCCGCCGAGCCACTGAGTGAGCTGTCGCCACATCAGGAGGGCGTGGGAGTGCTGCTCGAAGCTGATCTCCCCCATCACGGTTGCACCGGTGGTGGTGAACCCGCTCATCGACTCGAACAGCGCGTTGACCGGGTCCGCGAGCGTCGACGTCGTTCCGGCGCCCGCCAGCACGTACGGCAGCGCCCCCACGACCGCGGCGACGAGCCACGCCAGCGTCACGAACACCAGCGCCTCCGTGGGTCCGAGGTCGGGGTCCGGGTCGATCCGTTCCAGGGCGAACCCGACGGCGGCGACCGCGAGCGCGGAGGCCGCGAAGACCCACACGTCCTCGGCGTAGAGCACCGCCACGGCGAGCGGGACCAGCATCGTCACCGAGAGGTATTTCATCCCGGTTCCGAGCAGCCCGACGGTCGCACGCCAGTCTGGTCGCCACGGCATACGAGTAGTACGGTCCGAGGGAGTACGAACGCGCGTATCAAACCATCGAAACCGGGCCCGAAGTCGCGGATCCGGGGGCGAACCCGGGTCCGTGACCGCCGCCCCGGGCGTCCGGACCTCGCGCTACGCCTCGACCGCGGCGGCGGCCCGGACGATGGCCTCCTCGCCGAACTTCGGGCCGATCAGCTGGAGCCCCACCGGGAGGCCGTCGGCCTCGCCCGCGGGCACGGAGATCGCCGGGAGGTTCGCGAGGTTGACCGGGACGGTGTTCGCGTCCATGAGGTAGAGCTGGAGCGGGTCCGACAGGCTGTCGCCGAGCTCCGGCGGGAGCACCGGCATCGTCGGGGTCGCGAGCACGTCCGCGCGATGGAAGGCGTCGTCGAAGTCGCGTTTGACCCACGCCCGGGCGTCTTGGGCCTTCTCGTAGTACTTGTCGTGGTAGCCCGCCGAGAGGGCGTAGGTGCCGAGCAGGATCCGGCGTTTGACCTCCTCGCCGAACCCCTCCTCGCGAGCGCGGGCGAACGCGTCGTTCCAGGTGCCCTCGTAGCCGCCGGAGACGCCGTACCGGACGCCGTCGAACCGCGCGAGGTTCGACGACGCCTCCGACATCGCAATGACGTAGTACGCCTGGACCGCGTGTTCGAGTGAGTCGAGCGACACGTCGATGGTCTCGGCGCCCTGGGCTCGGAGGTCCGCGAGGGCGGCCTCGAACCGGTCGACGACGCGGTCGTCGGCGCCGTCGAGCAGGTCGGTGACGACCCCGACGGTCGTGCCGTCGACATCGCCGTCGGCCGCGGCGGCGTAGTCCGAATCCGTCGCCGGGTGGGTCGCGTCCGCCCCGTCGCCGTCGCGGTCGAACCGCGTGGTCGCGTCCTTCGGGTCGGGGCCGGAGATCACGTCGAGCAGGGCGGCGGCGTCCGCGACCGTCCGGGCGATCGGCCCGATCTGTTCGAGGGAGTTGGCGTACGCGACCAGCCCGTACCGCGAGACCAGCCCGTAGGTGGGTTTGATCCCGACGACGCCACAGAACGCCGCGGGGTTCCGGACCGACCCGCCGGTGTCCGACCCCAGTGCGAGGTCCGCCTCGCCCGCCGCGACCGCCGCCGCCGACCCGCCGGAGGAGCCGCCGGGGACGCGGTCGGGGTCGGCCGGGTTCGCAACCGGGCCGTACGCCGAGGTCTCGGTGGTGCCGCCCATCCCGAACTCGTCCATGTTCGCCTTGCCGACGATGGTCGCCCCCCCGGACTTCAGCCGCTCGACGACGGTGGCGTCGTAGGGTGGGACGTACGATTCCAGCATCGCCGACCCGCAGGTGGTCCGGACGCCGTCGGTGCTGATGTTGTCCTTGACCGCGACGGTTCGGCCCGCGAGCGGTCCGTCGTCGGCGCCCTCGATCGTCGTCTCGGTGATGAACGCGTTGTGTGCCATCACGACACCCGCGGGCCCTTGAAGTAGCCGTCCTCGGTCTCGGCGGCGTTTTCGAGCGCCTCGTCTTGATCCAAGCCCGGCTCGACCTCGTCGGCCCGCATCACGTTCACGAGCTCCTCGTCGGCGTCGACCTCGGGCACCTCGTCGAGGGCGTCGAAGTACTCCAAGATCTCCGCGAACTGCGCGGCGAAGGCGTCGGCCTCCTCGTCGTCGAGGTCGACGCGCGCGAGGTCGGCGACGTGTTCGACCTCCGCGGCGTCGACGGGCGTCTCGGTCATACCCGTTGGGAGCCGTGGCCGGGGAGTAAGGGTTTCGGTGTCGGGGGCGAGCCCGGAACCGCAAGGCCCACCTCGGGGGTGGCCGACGTGACGGTATGGAGACCACGCGTCACTTCACCGCGACGGTGTACGTCGTCGAGGGCGGCGCGGTCGCGTTACACCGCCACGGCCGGCTCGGCATCCGGATCCCCCCGGGCGGCCACGTCGACCGCGACGAACTCCCCCACGAGGCCGGCCTCCGGGAGGTCCGCGAGGAGACCGGGCTGGAGGCGACCCTGCTCGACGACACCGACGAGGTGGGGGCCCCCGCCGGCCGGGCGCTCCCGCAGCCCCGCCACCAGATGCTCTACGACATCGACATCCACGACGACGGCCGCGTCGCCCACCAGCACGTCGATCACACCTACTACGCCACCGTCGACGACCGCGAGATCGACCCCGCGGGGGACGACGAGGCCGACCCCTCGGCGTGGGCGTGGTACGACCGCGACGACCTCCGGGCGGCCGATCTGGATGCGGACACGGTGCGGTTCGCGCTCGAAGCGATCGACGCCGCGAGCGCCGCGGGCGTCGGGAGTTAATCCTCCCCGTCGGGCTTCGGATCCGGCACCGGCTCCCCGTCGACCTCGCCCACGAGCGACCGGACGTACCGGCCGACGTGGTCGTCCATCCGGCGTTTGAACCCCGCCTGGCGGGCCAGCCGATCCAGCTCGCGGGCGACGTAGGTGCCGTACTGCACCGCCTTCTTGTCCGCGGTCCGGACCGAATCGGGGACGATCCCGCGGGCGGCCGCCCGGAGCGCGATCTTCCGGTCGTCGCCGTCGACGAGGAGGTGTTCGGGAAGCGACAGCGCCGCGGCGACGACGTCGTCGTGGAGCAGCGGGGTCACGGGTTCGACGCCCGCGGCCCGGAGCGCCAGCACGTCGCGTTCGGCCTGGTGGGGGATCGTCCCGATCAGCTCCCGACGCGCCCCCCTGATCGTGTCGGCGTCGACACGCGGGTCGTCGGGCGCTTTCGCAACCTTCGCGTAGCCGCCGAACAACTCGTCGGCGCCCTGTCCCAGCACCAGCCGGTCGACCCCATCGGCGGCGGCGCGCTCGCCGACCAGAAACAGCGGCAGCGCGATCGCGAGGTCCATCGGGTTGGCGCGCCCGGTGGCGGCGGCGAGTTCCGGGAGCCGCTCTCGGAGGTCGTCGTGGGTGAGTTCGACCACCCGGAGGTCCCGGTCCATCGCCGCCGCGGCCTCGCGGGCGGCGGCGACGTCGTGACACCCCTCGAAGCCGGCGACGTAACACGGCGCGTCGGGGACGCCCGCGGCCACGACCGCCGAGTCGACGCCGCCGGAGAACGCCACCGCGACCGCGCCGTCGCCCGCGTCGCCGACCGCTCGGGTCCGGTCGCGAACCGCCGCCCGGACCGCGGCGAG
>CAZIQT010000169.1:0-4355 GCA_964541645.1 uncultured Halobellus sp.
CTACCTCGAACGCGAGAAGGACATCGTCGAGGGGTTCGACCCCGAGGTGGCGTGGGTCGAACGCGCCGGCAACGACGAGCTCGAAGAGCGGCTGGCGGTCCGTCCGACCTCCGAGTCGATCATCACCCCCTACATCTCCCAGTGGGTCCGGAGCCACCGCGACCTCCCGCTGCGGGTGAACCAGTGGGCGTCGGTGGTCCGGTGGGAGGCCACCGAGACCAAGCCGTTCTTCCGGACCAAGGAGTTCCTGTGGCAGGAGGGTCACACCGCCCACGCCACCCGCGAGGACGCGTGGGCGGAGACCACCCGCCGGCTTGACCAGTACGAGGCCACCTACGAGGACCTGCTCGCGATGCCGGTGCTCCGCGGCGCCAAGCCCGAACACGACAAGTTCCCCGGCGCCGACACGACCACCACGGTGGAGGCGCTGATGCCCGACGGGAAGTCGGTCCAGGGGGCGACCTCCCACTACCTGGGGACGTCGTTCGCGGAGGCGTTCGACATCACCTACACCGACGAGGACGAGGCGTCCCAGGTCGCCCACACCACCTCGTGGGGGCTGTCGTGGCGCGCGATCGGCGCCCTGATCATGACCCACTCCGACGAGCAGGGACTGGTGCTGCCGCCGGCGCTGGCGCCCGAACAGGTCGTGATCGTCCCGATCTGGCAGGCCGACACGAAGGCCGAGGTGCTCGACTACGCCGAGGGGATCGCCGACGACCTCGACGCCGCGGGGATCCGGGTCGAACTCGACGACCGCGACGAGCGCAACCCCGGGTTCAAGTTCAACGAGTGGGAGCTGAAGGGCGTCCCGCTCCGGATCGAGGTCGGCCCCAACGAGGCCGCCGACGGGAGCGCGACCCTGGTCCACCGGCCCGACGGTGAGTCGACCGAGGAGGACCGTGCGGGGATCGCCGACACCGTGGAGTCGCATTTCGACGAGGTGTACGCCAAACTCTACGCCGCCGCGGAGGAGAACCTCGAATCGAACGTCCGCGAGGCCGAGGACCGCGCGGGGATCCTGGGCACCCTCGGGCAACACGGCGGGTACGTCAAGGCGCCGTGGTGCGGCGAGGAGGCGTGTGAAGCCGAGATCAAAGACCAGATCGCCGCCGAGATCGTGTTGGTGCCGCTGAACGACCCCGACGCGGAGATCCACCACAGCGCCGAGTGTGCGGTCTGCGGCGACGACGCGGTCGAGACCGCCTACTACGCGAGGTCGTACTGACCGAACCCGTCCACGAGCCGTGCCGACGTCGGAGGTGTCGTCCGCGTCACACGCCCGATCCGGCGCGGACGTCAGACGCCTGTCGGACCTCTTTCACGCGTGAGATCGTCCCACAACGCTTTACAGCGGCGGTAGCGTAGGTCTTCCAATGTCGGCGTTATCGGATCTCCTGAGCGATGTCGTGTCGGACGTCGAGGCGGTACTCCTCTTTTCCCCGAGTAGTTCCCACTACCGACAGTTCGCCGACGCCGACCTCGACGAGGACCTGCTCGTGGTCGCCCCGGAGAACGCCGTCGGCGCCGACACCTACGTCGAGCTCCCGCTGGAGTTCGACAACGTGAGAGACCGGATCCGGTTCGGCATCGAGGGGGCCTTGGAACGGGAGCTCGTCGACGCCGAGGACGCCGTGGCTTGCAGCGTCCGGATCTTCGACGGCGACCCCGACGGCGTGGTCCGGGTTCGGGTCACCGAGTCGATGCGGTCGGGGATCTACGACCTCTTCGCGAACTCCCGGGCGGAACCCAGCGTCATCCGGGACGTCTTCGAGGTGGCGATCGAACTGGGGAAGAAGGGCCAGAAGGGCAAGCCCGTCGGCGCGCTGTTCGTGGTCGGCGACGCTGGGAAGGTCATGAACAAGTCCCGGCCGCTCAGCTACAACCCCTTCGAGAAGTCCCACGTCCACGTCGGCGATCCGATCGTGAACGTGATGCTCAAGGAGTTCTCCCGGCTCGACGGCGCGTTCGTCATCTCCGACTCCGGGAAGATCGCGAGCGCCTACCGGTATCTCGAACCCGCCGCCGAGGGCGTCGACATCCCGAAGGGGCTCGGCGCGCGCCACATGGCCGGCGCGGCGATCACCCGCGACACCAACGCCACCGCGATCGTGCTCTCCGAGTCCGACGGGCTGGTGCGGGCGTTCAAGGGCGGACAGCTCATCCTGGAGATCGATCCGGAGGAGTACTGGTGACCGGGGTCGAGGCGGGCGCCGGGGCGGGAAGCGGCGCGGCGGGCGTCGGACCGGCCGGCTCCGGCGGCGGGCGGGTGCTCGCGCAGGTGGACACGGGAACGGTCACGAGCGCGTTCGGGGCGGTGCCGCGGTCCGTGTGGCTCGGCGCCATCGTCGCGGTCGCGGGGGTGGTCCTCGCGTTCCTGCTCGGGGCGTTCACCACCCGGGTGTTGGTGCGGCTCGGCGTTCCCGACGCCGTCGAAGGCACCGCGTTCGACCGGACCGTCCGGGAGTTCGACACCTCCACGGTCGACGTGCTGGGCTCCCTGGTCCGGTTGTTCGTGCTCGGGGTGACGTTCCTCGGCGTGCTCTCGATCGCGAACGTGACCGTGGCCGCCGGGTTCTGGGGCCGGACGGTCCAGTTCCTCCCCCAGTTGTTCTTCGCGCTCGTCATCCTCATCGTGGGCGTCGTCGTCGGCGACAAGGTGCAGCTCGTGATCGGCGAGCGACTCACCGGGGTCAAGCTGCCCGAGGTCGGGCTGTTCCCCCGGCTCGCGAAGTTCACGGTCTTCTACGTCGCGGTCCTGATCGCGCTGTCGCAGCTCGGGGTCGCCACGCTCGCGCTGGTGGTCCTGCTCGCGGCGTACCTCTTTGCGGTGGTGTTCCTCGGCGGACTCGCGCTTTCGGACCTGCTGAAGTCGGCGGCCGCGGGGTCGTATCTGCTGTTGGAACAGCCCTACGCCATCGGCGACGAGGTCGTGATCGGGGACCGCCGGGGGATCGTCCAGGAGGTGAATCTGTTCGTGACCCACATCGAGGACGACGGCGAGGAGTTCGTGGTGCCCAACAGCACCGTCTTCGAGTCGGGCGTGGTCCGGGTCCGGGGGTGATCGGGGGTCGGCGGCGTCGTCTCGGTCCGTCGGGTCGCCCGCCCGCGGTCGCCCAGCTACTCGTCGTCGGTCGTCCACCCGCGGTCGCCCGCCGCCGTCCGCTCGGCGTCGCCGTCCGCGTCACCGTCGCCGTCGCTGCCGCGTCCACCCATCGGCTGCGCCGGTACGCCCGCGACGGTCGTTCCGGCGGGCACGTCCCGGGTCACCAGGGAGTTGGCCGCCACCTCCGCGTCCGCGCCGATCCGGACCCCCGGGAGCACGACCGCCTTCGCGCCGATCATCGCGCGGTCGCCGACGTCGACCGCGCCGGTCCGGTACTCGTCTTGGAGGAACTCGTGGCACAGCAACACCGAGTCGTACCCCACCACCACGTCGTCGCCCAGCGTGATCAGCTCCGGCCAGAACACGTCCGGCGTGGCCTCCAGCCCCCACGACACGCCGGTGCCGACGGTCACGCCCAGCCGACGGAGCGCCCAGTTCCGGACCCGGAGCGACGGCGCGATCCGGGCGACCACCACGAGCAGGTAGTTCAGGACGACCCGCGGGACCGGCTTGGCGTCGGTCCACCCCCGCAGGGAGTTGTGCCGCCCCGGTGTGGGGTGGCGGGTCAGGCGGCCGTGTCGCCCGTCGTCGTCCGTGTCGGCTCCCGTCGGCTCGGGTTCGGAGGGCCGGCCGGCGCTCGGCTCGGCGTCGTCGGGTGGCTCGTCGCTCACGACACCGGGTTCTCGCCCGACCGATAAAATACCGCCCGGCCGGCGGTGGTCGACGACGCCGGACCGGCAGTGCGTGGCCGACGGGCGGCTGTGCCCGGCTCACTCCCCGCGGAGTTCGGCCATCCGGTCGGTCCGACGCCGGATCACCTCGGGTTTGCCGACGTCGTGACGGACCCGGAGACCGTCGCCGGCGGCCGCGAGCGCGGCTTCGGCCTGCTCTTCGGCCTCGGCGACCGAGCCCGCCACGCCCACGACCGCGAACGACCGGGAGGTGGTGGTGTAGAGCCCGTCAGCTCGCTCGTCGACGCTCGCGTAGAACAACAGGGCGTCGCCGACGCTGTCCTCGTCGACGGTGATCCGCGTGCCCGCTTCGGGGTCGGTGGGGTAGCCGTCCGGGACCGCGTACTTGCAGACGGTCGCTCGGCCCGCGAACTCGAGGTCGGGAAGCGGGTCGCCGTCGCGGGCGGCGGTCACCACGTCGAGGAACGACGTCTCGAGCACCGGGAGGGTGTTCATCGCCTCGGGGTCGCCGAACCGGGCGTTGAACTCCACCACTTTCGGCCCGTCGGCGGTGAGCA
>CAZIQT010000170.1:0-4270 GCA_964541645.1 uncultured Halobellus sp.
GGTCGGGGATGGTGCCGCCGAACGCGTACGTCACGCTGGAACACGAGTACGTGCTTGTGTTCCGGAACGGCCCCGACTCCCGGACGTTCGAGCCGCACGCCGAGCGGCGGTACAACGCGGCGTACTTCTGGGAGGAACGGAACCGGTGGTTCTCCGACGTCTGGACCGACGTCGGCGGGGTCGAACAGTCGCTCGACCACGACGCCCTCCGGGACCGTGCCGCCGCGTACCCCTTCGAGATCCCGTACCGGCTGGTGAACATGTACAGCGTCTACGGCGACACCGTCCTCGACCCGTTCTGGGGGACCGGCACCACGTCGGTGGCGGCGCTGGTCGCCGGGCGTGACTCTGTCGGGGTCGAGCGCGACCCCGAGTTCGCCGAGGTCTTCGACGACCGGGTGGGCGACGTGCCCGCGCTGTCCCGGCGGGTGGTCGAGTCGCGGCTGGACGACCACCGGGCGTTCGTCGAGCGGCGCAGCGCGGCCGGCGACACTCTCGGCTACGACGCCGACCACTACGACGTTCCGGTGACGACGAAACAGGAGGTTCCGATCCGGCTGTACGCGGTCGAGGCGGTCGACGCAACCGACGAGGGGTACCGGGCGGCGCACACCCACGTCGGCGGGGACTGATCGGGGCAGAGCTGTCGCACCGGATCGAACCACGTGGAGTTTTGAGCGTCGCCCCCGAACCGCCACTCGATGTTGGAGGGTGTCAACGTCGCGCTCGGGGTCTCGGGGAGCATCGCCGCCGTGAAGGTGGTCGAACTCGCCCACGAGCTCCGGCGGCAGGGGGCGTCCGTGCGCGGCGTCATGACCGACAGCGCGCGGGGGATCCTCCACCCGTGGGCCGTCGAGTTCGCGACAGAGCGCGACGTGGTCACCGAGATCACCGGCCGCGTCGAACACGTCGAGCTCTGCGGCCGCGAGGGGTGGGCGGACGTGCTGCTGCTCGCGCCCGCGACCGCGAACACCGTCGGCAAGGTCGCGGCCGCGATCGACGACACCCCCGTGACGACGTGTGCGACCACCGCCCTCGGCGCGGGGGTGCCGGTGGTCGTCGTGCCCGCGATGCACGAGCCGATGTACGACCACCCGGGAGTGCTGGAGGCGCTCGACCGCGTGGAGTCGTGGGGCGTCGACGTGGTCGACCCGCGGATCGAGGAGGGGAAAGCCAAGATCGCGACCGAAGACGCGATCGTGACCGCGACCGCGCGGGCGACCGGCGGCGACGGCCTCGCCGGGACGCACGTCGTCGTCACCGCCGGCGCGACCGCGGAGGCGATCGACCCCGTCCGGCTCCTCACCAACCGGGCCTCCGGGAAGACGGGGCGGGCGGTCGCCCGCGCGTGTCACGTCCGCGGCGCCGACGTGACCTTGGTGCACGACGGAGGCGACGTCCACTACGCAGACACCGTCTCCGTCGAGTCCGCCGCGGAGATGTGTGACGCCGTCCTGGCCGCGGTCGGCGGCGGCGGGGACGGCGCCGACGCGGCCGACGCGCTGGTGTCGGCGGCGGCGATCTCGGATTACACCGTCGAGGCCGCCGCCGAGAAGCTCCGGTCGGGGGAGCCGCGACGCCTCGAGTTCGACCCCACGCCGAAGCTGCTCGACCGCGTTCGCGAGGCCCATCCCGACCTCACCATCGTCGGGTTCAAAACCGAGACCACCGGCGACGACGACGCGATGATCGACGCCGCCCGCGGCCTCCGTGACCGCGTCGACGGCGCGTTCGTCGTCGCCAACGACGCGTCGGTGATGGGCGACGACGACACCCGTACCCTGTTCGTCGACCGCGACAGCGCCGCAGCGTTCGCTGGGTCGAAGACCGCCCTCGGCGGCGAGGTGGCCGGCCGGCTGGCGAGGGAACTGGACTGACCGCCGCCGAGCCCGCGGGGGTCGGCCTCAGAGCAGGCCGACGAGCGTCGCCGCGAGCACCACGACCACGAGCAGCACGCTCGTCGCGATGCCCGCCCGGAGGCTGCCGTCGCGCAGCGGCTCCTCGCCGCCGACGATCCCCGAGAGCGGCCCACGGATCGTGCCGTAAGGATCCCCCGCGGCCGCGAGGGCCCGTCGGGCGGTCGCGACGACCCCCCGGTCGACCGCGTCGAACAGGTCGGTCACGCCCCGGACCGCGCCGCGGACGCCGTAGAACGTGAGCGGTTCGAGCACGCGGTCGACGTCGATCCCCGGGCCGACCTTCGACAGCGGCGCCTTCAACAGCCGGAACCCGACGACCCCCAGCACCGCCAGGCCGAAGCCCTCCGCGAGGTGGCTCAGCGTGAACGGGTGTGCGTCGGCGGTGCTGCCGGGCAACAGCGCGAACAGCGCGTCGGGGAACAGCCCGAGCACGACACACAGCGCCGCGACGCCGAGCATCGCGATCCGCTGGCCGGCGACCGACTGCCGGATCGTCCACGTCCCCGAGGACTCTTTCAGGAACGCGTAGTAGCCGAACTTGATGAACGACATGAACGTCCCCACCCCCGCGGCGAGCAGGATGTAGAAGATGCCGTCGAGATGCTCCTTGTGCGCCGCCGCAGTGATCATCCCCTTGCTCACGAACCCGTTGAACCCGGGGAAGCCGCTGATCGACAGCGCCGCCACGGTAAATGCAAGCGCGGTCACCGGCAACGCACGGCCCAACCCGCCGAGATATTTCAGGTTCCCCTCGTCGGTCCGGGCGATCACGACGCCGGCGGTCATGAACAGGAGCGCCTTGTAGAGGATGTGGTTGAACACGTGGGCGAACGCGCCCGCCGTCGCCAGCGCCGTGCCGACCCCGACGCCCGCGACCATGTATCCGACCTGCGACTGGATGTGGTACGACAGCAGCCGGCGCATGTCGTTCTGGAGCAGGGCGTAGACGACGCCGACGAGCGCCATCGCCGCGCCCATGTACGCGATCGCGAGGCTGCCGTCGGGGAACGCCCGCGCGAGGCCGTAGACCCCGGTCTTCGTCGTGTAGACCGACAGGAACACGCTCGCGGCGACGTGGGGCCGCGGGTAGGTGTCGGGCAGCCAGGTGTGGAGCCCCACGAACCCCACGTTGACGCCGATCCCGACCGCGGCGATCGCGGCGGGGATCCCCGCGGTGATGCCGTCGGCCGCCGAGAACAGGAACGACCCCACCTCGACGTAGTGCCACACCACCGCGATCATGAGCAGGCTGCCGCCGACGCCGTGGTAGATGGCGTACCGGAACCCCGCCCGGACCGCCTCGCCGCCGTAGTCCCACACAAGCAGCGTGCTGGTGACGGCCATGAGCTCCCAGAAGAACAGCAGCGTGAGCCAGTCGCCGGCGAAGACCGCCCCGAGGCTGGTGCCGACGTACCCCAACGCGAACCCGGTCTGTCGGGTCCGGGCGTCGGTCGAGTACGAGTACAGCACCGCGGCGGCGCCGATGAACCCGAATATCACGCCCATGACCCGGGAGAACGCGTCGACGTTGAACAGCACGGCGTCGAACCCGAGGAACGACACCGGGAGGTAGGTGCCCGCGGGCATCAGCAGCGACCAGACCGCGACGATGGCGGCCGCGCCGAACCCGAGCGCGTGGCCGACCCGCCGGGAGAGGAACGGCACGAGGATCGCGGCCCCGAGCACCACGAACGCCGGCGGCGCCACCGCGGGAAGGTCCGCGGTCGGCAGCGACACCGACGACGCGAGGACGGCCCCGAACGCGACGCCGGACATCAGACCGCCACCCCCGTGACCTCGAAGACCACCCGCTGGATCACCGCGAGGAACACCATCGCCCGCGGCGCGATCCCGAGCGCGACGGCGCCCGCGGCCGCGACGGCGATCGGCCCGAGCATGAACCACGTGGTCTCGGCGCCGAACCCGCGGACCTCCCACCCCCCGGCGGGGGCGCCGCCGTGGTGGTCGTGGTCGTCGTGGTCCTCACTGCGGTCGACGTCGGCCGCCGACTCGTCGTCGCCGGCGTCGTCACTCCGGTGGTCGCTCGGGTGGCGGTCGACCGCGTACTCCTCGAACCGCGCTTCGACCTCGACTCGACTCTCGCCGTCCGAGGGCTCGACGTCGGGCTCGACCGTGCCGTCGCCGGGCGTGGTGTCGATCAGCGCGTCGGGGGCGGCGTCGGAGTCTGCGGGGTCGGCCGCGTCCGGTCCGGAGCCGTCCGTCGCGTCACTCGCATCGGCCCCGTCGGCGTCGACGGAGTCGATCAGGTCGTCGTTGGTCGCGTCCTCGGAGTCGCTCTCGCGTTCCGTCCCCGCGCCCTCCTCGTCGCCGTCGACCGGCCGGCCGCCGTC
>CAZIQT010000171.1:0-4257 GCA_964541645.1 uncultured Halobellus sp.
CACCCCTCGACCGAGAAGCGCGTCGACCGGCTGCGCGACCTCGAACGCGAGTTGGAAACCCGATGACCCGGGGGAACTGATGGGGCTGTTCGACACGATCCGCGCGGTGCTGGGGACCGGCGCCGACGCGGGGGCGACCCGCGAGGCCGACCCCGAGGACCTCTTCGGGATGAGCACCGCCTACGTCACGATGGAGGCCGACCTGGGGTACGCGCCGGTCGGCGCGGCGGCGCTCTGTTTCTCGGGCGTCGACAGCACCGACTTCGCCGACACCGTCGAAGACGTCGAGGCCATCCTGGGTGCCGGTGAGGAGGAGACCGGCACCACGTTCGACGTCCGCGAGGACAGTCACGGGTGGGAGTGGGTGGTCCTCCGCGACGACGACCCCGAGGACCTCGTCACCTCGGTCCACTTCGCGGCCGACGAGTTCGGCGAGCGGGGGTACGGCTCCCGGCTTCTGGCCGCGGTCTTCGGGTTCGAGTCCGGCGGCGATCCCGCCTACTGGATCTACTCGTTCCGCCGGGGGGCGTACTACCCGTTTGCGCCCCGACGCGGGAAGGAGCGGGCCAGCGACGTGGAGTTCAAACTCCAGTCCGTCCTCGACGGCGAACTCGACGTCGAGGACGACGAGTCGTACTGGTACCCGATGTGGCCCGACCGCGACGGCGGCCACCCCTGGGAGTAGCGGGCGACCGGCGGACCGTTCGAGCCCGTCGTCGCCGACACGAACCCACGACGTATTTGCCCCCGCCCGTGGCAGCCGGAGTTCGATGCCCTCCAGTACGCCCCACCCGCCCAGACGCCGGTTCCTCCGGTCGGCTGCCGCCCTCGTGAGTGCCGGCGTCGACGCTCGGCTTCCGGTTTCAACCCTCGCCGACGCGCCGCAAACGCCCCGCCTCCGTCGGTCGGTTTCACTTTCACATTGCTGTTAACGAGGGTTTATGTACGGACGGGAACCAAGGACGCACACGATGCCACAAGACGACCTCGAGAGCCTGCCCGGCGTGGGTCCAGCGACGTCCGACAAACTGATCGACGCGGGGTTCGAAAGCTACCAGTCGATCGCCGTTGCGAGCCCCGGTGAGATGTCGAACACCGCCGACGTGGGGGAGTCGACCGCCGCGGACATCATCAACGCCGCCCGGGACGCCGCCGACATCGGCGGGTTCGAGACCGGATCGACCGTGCTGGAGCGCCGCGAGGAGATCGGTAAGCTCTCGTGGCTGATTCCGGAGGTCGACGAACTCCTGGGCGGGGGGATCGAGACCCAGTCGATCACCGAAGTGTACGGCGAGTTCGGCGCCGGGAAGTCGCAGGTCACCCACCAGATGGCGGTCAACGTCCAGCTCCCGCCGGAGCACGGCGGCCTCGGCGGCGGCTGCATCTTCATCGACTCCGAAGACACGTTCCGGCCCGAGCGGATCGACGACATGATCCGCGGCCTCGACGACGAGATAATCGAGGAGATGCTGGAGCGCCGCGAGATCGAGGGCACGCCCGGCGACGACGACACGATGAAGGCGCTTCTGGACAGCTTCCTCGAACACATCCACGTCGCGAAGGCGTTCAACTCCAACCACCAGATCCTGCTGGCGGAGAAGGCGAAGGAGCTCGCCCAGGAGAACGAGGACGCGGAGTATCCGATCCGACTCCTCTGTGTCGACTCGCTCACCGCACACTTCCGCGCGGAGTACGTCGGCCGCGGGGAGCTCGCCGAACGGCAGCAGAAGCTCAACAAACACCTCCACGACCTGATGCGGATCGGCGACCTCTACAACACCTCCGTGCTGGTGACCAACCAGGTCGCCTCGAACCCCGACTCGTACTTCGGCGACCCCACGCAGCCGATCGGCGGCAACATCCTGGGCCACACCTCGACGTTCCGGATGTACCTCCGGAAGTCGAAGGGCGACAAGCGGATCGTCCGGCTGGTCGACGCGCCGAACCTCGCCGACGGCGAGGCCGTGATGCGGGTGCAGGACGAGGGGCTGAAACCGGAGTAACCGGCCCCCGGTTCGTCCCGTCGGCGTGACTCGCTGGGTCGGACACGAGCGGTGCTCCACGTCGCCGGCGGGCGAGCGGCCGCGGTCGAACTCAGCGTTCGTCCGCGAACTGTAGCGATCCGTCGCTGTCGTCGGCTAGCTCCTGCCGCTGCCGACGCGAATCGATCACCGCGTCACAGTTCGGACACTCGTAGGTGACCGACTCGGCGCGGACGTGAATGACCCAGTCGCCGTTGATGCGGCTCTCGTGGCCGCATTCGGGGCAGTAGAGCGTCGCCTTGTCGGGCGGCTGCCGCTCGGACGGTGGAACGGAGGGACTCATTCCCTTCGCTTCGTGCCGCACGGGCATAACCGTTCGCGCTTCCGCCTGAGGCCGAGCGACGCCCCCCGCGTCGTCACGACGGGGACGGCGCCCCGGGCGCGCCCGACGAAACGGAGCGGCCGTCAGTCCTCGGTCGTCGTTCGGTCGATCTCCTCGCCGCGGTGCATCGCCGCCCCGTCCTGGGTGACCTGCCGGGCGAGGACGGCACACTTGATCCGCATCGGCGAGATGTCGACGCCGAGCATCTCGGTGACGTCGTCGGTACCCATCGCTTCGAGTTCCGACAGCGTCATGCCCTGCAGCCGCTCGGAGAGCATGCTCGCCGACGCCTGGCTGATCGCACACCCGTCGCCGGTGAAGCTGACGTACTCGATGGTCTCGTCGTCGTCCTGTAGGCTGACGTTCACCGTGATGGTGTCGCCGCAGGAGGGGTTCTCGCCGGTGTGCGAGAAGTCCGGATCCGACATCTCACCCTTGTTCCGGGGGTTCTTGTAGTGATCCAGGATCTGCTGTCTGTACATATCCGATCCCAGTCCCATAGTTGTCGGATGTAGGGTGCTGCGTCGCAAAAGCGTTCCGCCGCCGGCGGCTCCACGCGGCCGGCAGCCGCCTCCACCGCGCCGTACGGCCCGCTACCGCCCGCACGGAGCCCGGTCGGGGCGCCGGCGCGCCGACCCGGCTCAGAACAGACCGAGGCTCCGGGCGAGGTCCGCGGCGGTGTTGATCACGACCCACTTCACGGCGTTTGTGGTTCCGAGCCCGTCGAAGGTGATCTCGTCGTTCGTGACCGCGGTGCGGAACGCGACCGCGGGGTCGTCGGCGTCGACGATCCGCTCGAACGTCTCACGGTCCGTCGACATCCTGAGGGTGGCGTCCGACCGCGGGCCCCGTTCGAGTTCCGTCATCCGGAGTTGGCCGTCCATCCGGAACGAGATCGTGGCCGTCTCGCCGTCGGCGTCGGTCACGACGAGGTTCACCCGCTCGTTCGACAGCTGGTCGCCGGCCACCCCGAGGTCGACGGACGTGATCGACTCGTTGTAGACCGCGACCATCCCTTCGTACTCCGAGAACGCTTCGTCGGCCCACGCGGGCTGGTCCGGCCCGCCGTCGGACTGTGCGACGACGAGGCCGCTCGTAACGACGAGAACGGCGAGCATGATGCTGACCACCCGCGTGTGCGTGCCGACTACGCGTACCATACGACGACGTATGTCACGTACGAATATAAAATACGTACGGCGCGTGTTATCACGCCGGATCGCGGCGGTCCGGGGTCCCGGTCGACGGCGCCGACCGTGGCCGATCGGTCCGACGGCGGCCCGGGTAAGCCGATCCTACGCGGCCGGCGGGCTCACGACCCGGCCCTGGCGGCGTCGTCGCGGAGCTTCGTCCACTTCTTCTCGACGTCGCGGTTCGCGACCACCACGGTCTCGCCGTCGGCGTTCCGGAACCGGGTCTTCCGGAGTTCGATCGCGGTCACCGTCCCGGTCACCGGGTCCGACTTCACCTCGTCGCCGGGGTTGAAATCGGGGTCGCGGAGGAGATACACGCCGGCGACGGTGTCCGCGAGCATGTTCGAGAGGGCGTAGGAGACGCCGAGCGCGACGAACCCGGTCGCGGTCCCCGGGCTCGCGGCGGTCTCGCCCATGCCGAGGATCTTCAGCAGCGTCAACGCCACGCCGAACCACAGGAAGACGCTCACGACGGTCACGCCGAGGTCGGCGACGAGCCGCTGATCCTCCGGGTAGACCGATTCGAGCCCCCGACGGAGCGACCCGGTAACGAGCCGGATGGCGACGTACGCCACCGCCAGGAAGACGAGCCCGCTCAGGAGCCGCGGGGCGGCGGTCCGGAGCCCGTCTGCGAACTCGGTGATCGTCCGCGCGACCGTTCCGGCGACGTACTGCGCGACCGTGCTCATCAGTTCCACCC
>CAZIQT010000172.1:0-4133 GCA_964541645.1 uncultured Halobellus sp.
CGCCCTCGAGGTCGGACATCACCCGGTCGTCCGGGATGGCGCCCATGTCGATCAGGTCGAGGCTGTGCATCTTCTCGGTCTCCACGTTGTCGTGGATCAGGACCTGACTCAGGTTCAGGCCCATGTCGAAGATGACGACGTCGTCGCCCGCGCGAACTGCCGTCATCTGTCGACCGACCTCTTCGTATCCGCCGATTGTCGCGATTTCGATTTCCATAGTCGTGTCCGAGCATCGAAAGCCACTGACGTGGCGAGGGGTGCTCACTGAAACGTCCCGTCGAATCGGCAGTCACCCGGTCGGTGACGCGTCTCGGGACCGATCGGCCCCGGCGTCTTACAGCGCGTCGGTCGTCGGCCCCGCGTGTCCCGGCCGTCGGGACACTTGCCCGCGGGAGTGTTGGTACTGTACGTTCACGGCCCGGTATTAAAAACTATCCGGGTCGCGTCCGGTGCCACCCGCTCGACGGCCGACGCCGGGTCGGGCCCCGCGCGCCCCTCGACCGTCCGCCGTCGCCGCCGACCCCTCGCTCGCGCCGCCGCCGAGTATCGATTTCGATACGCGGGTGGAAGGATTGAATAGCCCCACCGGACCACGATCCGACATCAGTGTCCCGCAAGCCGGACGCGGAGTCACGGGAGTCGGTGTTACCACGCTTCGATCACCTCCCGGTTCTGACGGCGTACACGGCGCGCGATCGGGAGGGAACCCACGTTATCGACGCGTGTAACGATCGATTTCGGACCCGGCTGGGGTGGGACCGGTCGGCGGTGCTGGGGTGCCCGCTCGGCCGCCTCTACCACGACGCTGGCGTTCCGGAGCCCGCGGCGGGGGGCGCCGGCGGGGAGAAGCCACGGTCCGACGGCGGGGACTCGGTTCCGGCGGCGGGGGCGGCGTCGGACCCCGACTCGGGGGAGGCTCCGGCGTTCGACGGCGTGCCGCGGCAGTCGGCGGCGGTCGAGCGCGACCTGGTCGCGGCCGACGGTCACCTGGTCCACACGATCGCGGAGTCGGTACCGCGTCGTGGCCGCGACGGCTACGTGGTGTGTCACGTCAACGTGACCCGACGGGAACGGCGCGAACGGCAGGTCGCCGCGCTGAACCGGCTGCTCCGGCACAACGTCCGGAACGATCTGAACCTGCTGCGTGGGCACGCCCGGACCCTCCGCGATCACGAGGACGAGGCGGTCGTCGCCGCCGGCCGGGTGATCGACCGGATCGCCGACCGGTGGCTCGGACTGGCCGAGACCGGCCGGGAGATCGACGGCCTGTCGGCGGGGGCCTCGGCGCGGACGGTCGCCGTGGACGACCTGCTCTCGGCGGTGCGGGCGGCCGTGGAACGGGGCGACTCCGGGGGCCGGGTCGAAACCGCGATCCGCGGGGTCGACCCGGAAGCGGAGGTGTCCGAGCAGTGGTACGCCGCCGTGGTCGAACTCTGTGAGAACGGGCTCAAACACGCCACCGCGGCGGACCGGCCGGCCGTGGCGGTGACCGTCGACCCCGCCGACCGACCCGGGTGGATCACGGTCGCCGTCGCCGACGAGGGGCCGGGACTCCCGGCGGCGGAACGGGTGGCGCTGAACGGGGACGCCGAGACGCCGCTGCGGCACGGCAGCGGGCTCGGGCTGTGGCTGGTCCGGTTCGTCGCCGAGCAGTTCGGCGGGCGCGTGGCCGTCGCCGACCGCGAGCCGACCGGGACCGTGGTGACGCTCACCGTCCCCGTGGCGTGCGACGGGTGAGCCGGCCGGAACGCCGGCTCCCGGAGCCGTCGCCCCGCGGCGGTCCGGCAGGTTTAAGACCGAAACGGGAGGCGTTCGGGTATGAGCGGACGCCCACTCGACGTGCTCGAAGCCGCGCTCGAAGACGTCGTCACGGTGACGCTGAAGGACGGCACCGCCTACTACGGCGCCCTCGCCGGCTACGACCAGCACATGAACGCCGTCCTGGAACCGCCGGCGGACGTCGACGGCGACTTCGGCGGCGGGTTGGACGTCACACCGGTCGAAGACACAACGATTATACGCGGCGATAACGTCGTGACGATACACGTATGACGGGCGCTGGAACTCCGAGCCAAGGCAAGAAGAACAAGACGACACACGTCAAGTGTCGCCGGTGCGGCGAGAAGTCCTACCACGTCAAGAAGAAGGTCTGTTCCTCGTGTGGCTTCGGGAAGTCCGCGAAGCGACGCGACTACGCGTGGCAGTCGAAGAGCGGCGACAACTGAGCGGCGACGCCCGGGCGCCGGCGTCTCCGGCTTCGGTGCTGGTCCGTCGTGGGAGCTTTATCCGACGGGCGAGAACCCGATCGCATGACGGCCCACGATCACGGTTCTGACGGAACTCACGGCGACGAGCGCCACGGCGATCACGACGACGGTCACGCACACGATCACCACCACGCCCACGACGTCGAGTCGCTCGGGGCCGCGATCATCACCGTCTCCTCGTCCCGGACGCTCGACGACGACCCCGCGGGCGACGCGATCGCCGCGGCGTTCGAGGCCGGCGGCCACGGGGTCGCGGTCAGGGACGTGGTCGGCGACGACTTCGACTCGCTGCAGTCGACGGTCGACCGCCTCGCCGACCGCGACGACGTCGACGCCGTGGTGACCACCGGCGGCACCGGCGTCACCCCCGACGACGTGACGATCGAGGCGGTGAGCGCGCTGTTCGGCAAGGAGCTCCCCGGGTTCGGCGAGCTGTTCCGCCGCCGGTCCGAGTCCGAGATCGGCACCCGGGTGGTCGGCACCCGCGCGACCGCCGGGATCGTGGCGGGGGTGCCCGTGTTCTGCCTCCCCGGCAGCGAGAACGCCGCCCGGCTGGGGAGCGAGGAGCTGATCGTGCCGGAGGCGCCGCACCTGACCGGGTTGGCGACGCGCGAGGAGTCGTAGCGGATCCCGGCCGATCACGACGAACGTGTCCTTTTAATGCCGCAGCGATCACCGTTCGTGTATGAGCAGCCAGGAGCCGCGTGAACCGGACGACGACGCCGACGCCGACGAGGAGCCGTTCAGGAGCGGGAAGGATCCGGACCTCCCCAGTACCGACGTGACGGAGGGCCCGGACAAGGCGCCCCACCGGGCGATGTTCCGCGCGATGGGGTTCGACGACGACGACCTGGGGTCGCCGATGGTGGGGGTCGCGAACCCCGCCGCGGACATCACCCCGTGTAACGTCCACCTCGACGACGTGGCCGACGCCGCGGTCGAGGGGGTCGACGACGCCGGCGGGATGCCGATCGAGTTCGGGACCATCACCATCTCCGACGCCATCTCGATGGGCACGGAGGGGATGAAGGCCTCGCTGATCTCCCGGGAGGTCATCGCCGACTCCGTGGAACTCGTCGCGTTCGGCGAGCGGATGGACGCCCTCGTGACCGTCGCGGGGTGCGACAAGAACCTACCCGGGATGATGATGGCGGCGATCCGGACGGATCTGCCCTCGGTGTTCCTCTACGGCGGGTCGATCATGCCCGGCGAACACCAGGGGCGGGACGTCACCATCCAGAACGTGTTCGAGGGCGTCGGCACCTACGCCCAAGGCGAGATGAGCGCGGAGGAACTCGACGACCTGGAGCGCCACGCCTGCCCGGGGGCGGGGTCCTGCGGCGGGATGTTCACCGCAAACACGATGGCGTCGATCTCGGAGGCCCTGGGGCTCGCGCCGCTCGGAAGCGCGAGCGCGCCGGCGGAGTCCGGCGCCCGGTACGACGTCGCCCGGCGGGCGGGCGAGGCCGCGCTCGACGCGGTCGCGAACGACCGCCGACCCTCCGACATCCTCACGAAGAAGTCCTTCGAGAACGCGGTCGCGCTCCAGGTCGCGATCGGCGGCTCCACCAACGCGGTGTTGCACCTGCTGGCGCTGGCCGCCGAGGCGGGGGTCGACCTCTCGATCGAGGAGTTCGACGAGATCTCCCGGCGGACGCCGAAGATCGCGAACCTTCAGCCGGGCGGCACGAAGACGATGAACGACCTCCACGAGGAGGGCGGTGTGCCGGTCGTGATCCGTCGGCTGCTCGACGCCGGCCTGTTCCACGGCGACGCGATGACCGTCACCGGTCGGACGATCGAAGAGGAACTCGACGAACTCGACCTCCCCGACGACGACGAGATCACCGGCGACTTCATCTACAC
>CAZIQT010000173.1:0-4115 GCA_964541645.1 uncultured Halobellus sp.
CCCGCCCGTGGCGGTTGTTCGACCAGCATTTGCTTAACTAAACACGACCGCGGCGTCATCCGCCCCCGGACGGGTCGCCGGGGCCGTCTCAGGGATCGGCGTCGTCGGGGACGCGCCGTGCGGGGTCGCCGGTGGTCCCGCCGTCCCCGGATGCGGGGTCGAGCAGTCCGTCGAGGCCGAGGGCGTCGTCCCCGGGGTCGGCGTCTGACCCGGCGTCGAGCACGGTCGCCCCCAGGATCCGGCCGCCGATCGACCGGAGGTCGATCACCTCGTCGGCGCCGACGGAGTCGAGCTTCCCGACGTGGGTGTCGCCGTTCGCGACCGCGACGATCCGGACGTCGGGGTCGACGTTCCGGGCGGCGAGCACCGCGAGCACGTTGGTCGCGTCGTCGTCGCTTGCGACCGCGACCCCGCGTGCGGCGTCGAGCCTGGCGTCCTCGAGCGCCGACTCGTCGGTGGGGTCGTCAGTCAACACCTCGACGCCGGCGTCCGACAGCCGCGCGGCGGCGTCGGTGTCGGTTGTCACCACGACCAAGTCGGTGCCGTCCGCCACCTGGTCGAGGAACGATTCGGTCACGTCGCCGTAGCCGAGTACCACCACGTGGTCCTCGAGGAGTGCGAGTTCTGATGCGGTCATGGTTCCGAACGCGGACGCCATCCGGGACTCGATCGCGGGGCCGATCAGGGCGCCGACCGCGACGGTGAACGCCCCGGTCCCCAGCAGGATCACCGACAGCGAGAACAGCTCGGCCTCGGTCGTACGCGGGGTGATGTCGCCGTAGCCGACCGTCGCGATCGTGACGATGACGTAGTAGAAGGCGTCGCCCCACCCCCGGAGTTCGAAGAACTGCTCCCGGAGGCCGTAGGAGCCCACGGTGCCGTAGAGCACGACCCCGAGGATCGAGGTCAGAGAGGCGATCTGGAGCGACGACAGCGCCAAGGCGGTGTCGAACTCCTCGCGGTTGGCGACGAGCAGCGGCACCGTAATCGACACGAGCAGGAACAGCGGGATCTCGGTGGGCCGCCCGGTGAGAAACGGGAAGACCGCGAGCACCGGGACCAGCACCACGGCCGCGACCCACGCCACCCGGCGTCGCCGGCTGAGCCCGAACGTGACGAGCGCCAGCGGGAACGCGAGCAACACCCCCGCGAACCGCACGAAGATCCGCGCGCCGGGGACGACGGCGCCGAACGGGCCGTCGACGACCGCCTGCGGCTGGCTCAGGTTCGAGAGGCCGGTGACGAACGCGAGCACCGTGACCGCGGCCACGAGCGCCACGGTGGGCTTCGCGCCCGAGAACTCCCGCCACTCGACGAACGGGATGCGGTCGACCGGGTAGAACATCCGCTCGAAGGGACGCTCGCCCGGGCCGCCCTGTGAGTCAACCACTACCGACCGTTCGCGGATCCGAAATAAAACAGTACTGCCGCGGCCCGGCGGGCGTTGCCGCCCCGCGACCGGTCGCGGCGCGGGCGCGTCGCACATCCACTAAACGGGCCGTCAGGTTGAGTCCGGGCCGCGGCGTCCCGCGGGTTTTTAGACCGCGGCCGGGGAACCCCGAGTCGTATGAAACGCACCATCGCGACCGACGACGCCCCCGCAGCGGTCGGCGCGTACAGCCAGGCGACCACGAACGGCGACGTCCTCATCACCGCCGGCCAGCTCCCGCTGACCGTCGACGGCGACCTGCTCGACGACGAGTCCGTCGCCGACCAGACCAGACAGTGTCTCCGGAACGTGGAGGCCATCCTCGAATCCGAGGGGCTGTCGCTGTCGAACCTGCTGAAGACCACGGTCTTCCTCGACGACATCGACGACTTCGACGCGTTCAACGAGGCCTACAGCGAGTTCTTCGACGAGGAGCCGCCGGCCCGGAGCGCGGTCGAAGCCGGCGCGGTCCCGAAGGGCGCCGCCGTCGAGATCGAAGCCATCGCGACGACCGAGTAACACGACCCTGACCGGGCCGCCGTCCGGAACAAACCCTTAATCGTCCCGGCGGGCTATCTCTGGTATGACCGACACGGCCACGACCGACCTCCTCCGGGTGGACCTGACCCAGCGGACGGTCGACCGCGAGCCGATCCCGGAGCGGTGGCTGGCCGAGTACGTCGGCGGCAAAGGGCTCGGCGCGCGGTACCTCTACGACCGGCTCGAACCCGGAACCGACCCGCTGGGGCCCGACAACCACCTGCTTTTCACGCTCGGGCCGCTCAGCGGGCTGCTCCCCGGCGAGACGCAGTTCGCGGCGATCACCCGCTCGCCGCTGACCGGGACCTTCCTCGACTCCTACAGCGGCGGCGACTTCGCGGCGGCGCTCGTGGCCGCGCTCGACGGCGCGCTCGCGGTCGCGATCACGGGCCGGGCCGACGAGCCGGTGGCCCTCGAACTCGACGACGGCGACGCGACGATCGTGCCGGCGGCGGGGCTGTGGGGCCGAGACGCCGTCGAGACCTGCGACGCGTTCGACGGCGCGGTCGCGTGCGTCGGTCCCGCGGGCGAGAACCGGGTCCGGTACGCCACGATCGCGTCCGACGGCGGCGACCACCACGCCGGCCGCGGGGGCGCGGGGGCGGTCATGGGCGCGAAGCGGCTGAAGGCCGTGGTCGCCCGCGGCACCCCCTCGGAGCCAACCCCGGAGGTGGCCGCCCTGCGTGAGACATACGAGCGGCGGTACCGCGAGAACGACGTCGGACGGTGGCACGCCGCGAGCGCGACGCTCGAGACCGTCGACTTCGCCGACGAGGTGGGGGTGCTCTCGACCCGCGGGTGGCAGGAAGGCTCCTTCGACGGCGCGGGCGACATCGGAATCGAGGCGGTCAAGCGGGCCGCCGTCGACCGCGAGCGCGGATCCGACGGGATCGTCGGCGGGTTCCGCGTCGAGACCGACGCCGGGGAGTCGGTGCCGCGGGGGGCGACCCCGATGTCGCTGGGCGCGGGGCTCGGGATCGACGACTTCGATGCGGTGGCGGCGCTTGGGGAGACCTGCGACCGACTCGGGCTCGACGTGATCAGTGCGGGCAACGCCGTGGCGTGGGCGATCCGCGCGGCCGAGAAGGGCGTCGTCGACGTCGACCCCGCGGGACTCGGGCTCGACCCCGATTCGACCCTGTCGTTCGGCGACGACGCCGCCGCCCGGGCGGCCATCGAGGCGATCGCGGCGCGCGAACCGGGCGTCCCCGACGCCTTAGCCGACGGGGTCGAGGCCGCCGCCGACCGGCTGGGCGGCGCCGATCTCGTGCCTACCATCAAGTCCATGGAAGTGCCCGCCTACGACCCCCGAGGGTCGCCGACGACCGCGCTGGCGTACGCCACCAGCGACCGCGGGGCGTGTCACCGCCGGTCGCTCCCGGCCGAAACCGAGGTGTTCGGCGACGACTGGGACGACGCCGACCGCGTGCGGCTGGTGATCCGCGAGCAGACCATCACCGCGACCCTCTGGAGCCTGATCGCCGACGACTTCGCGGGGGCGACCCTGGAGGACGACCTCGGCGCCGAGTGGCTCGCGGCGGTCGACGCCGCCGCCCCGACCGATCCGGCGGACCTCCTCCGGGTGGGCGAGCGGGTGTGGACGCTGACCCGGCTGTTCAACGTGCGCGAGGGGTTCGACGCCGCCGCCGAGACGCTGCCGGCGGCGTTCCAGCGCCCGGTGAGCGGCGGGCCCAGGGGGATCGACGCCGGGTGGTTCGACCGGCTCCGGCGGCAGTACTACGCCGCGCGGGAGTGGGACGAGGCGGGCGTGCCGACCCGGGCGCTGCTCGATCGGCTGAACCTCTCGGACGTCGTCGACGACGACACGCCGGTGGCTCGGGAGTCGGTGACGCGGTAAAGAACGTGGGAGCCGGGGTCGGAATCGCGGTCCGGGCCGATCAGTCGTCGGCGGGTGCGTCGGCGGCGTCGGCCTCGGTCGTGACGCTGACCTCGATCTCCACGGCTGCGGCCTTGTATTCGGGGATCTTCGCGCGCTCGTCGAGGACGTCGTTGGTGAGGCGGTTGCCCGCGGCGTCGGCGAAGTGTGGCGTCGTCCAGACGGTGCCCTCCTTCGTGTCCTCGGTGACCCGCGCCTCGACCTCGATCTCGCCGCGCCGGGATTTGAGCGTCACGTAGTCGCCGTCCT
>CAZIQT010000174.1:0-1804 GCA_964541645.1 uncultured Halobellus sp.
TCACGTGACGGCGTCGACGTCCACTACGCGACCGAGGGAACCGGGGAGACGGTCGCGTTCGTCGGCGACGCCGGCTACGGCGCGTGGCAGTGGGGGTGGCAACACGCCGCGGTCGCCGGCCCCTACGGGAGTCTGGTGACCGACCTCCGCGGCGCCGGCCGTTCCGGTGGCGGGAGTGGAGTCGACGGCGTCGACGACCTGGCCGGCGACTTCGCGGCGGTGCTGGCCGACGCCGGTGTCGACGCCGCCCACGTCGTCGGCGCGGGGCTCGGCGGGATGGTGGCGCTGCGGGCCGCGGAGTCGACGTCGCGGGTGTCGAGTCTGACCCTGATCGGGACCGCCGCGCGCGGTGAGGGGCTCGACCTCGACCCGCTGTGGGCCGACCCCGACGACCCCGGCGCGCTCGAACGGTCGGTCGCGGCGGGAGTGTCCGACGCGTTCGTCGACGCCCACCCCGATGCGGTCGAACGGATCGTCGGATGGCGGGGTGCCGAGGACGCCACCCGGGCGACCTTCGAGGCCCACGCCGCCGCCGTCGCGTCGTTCGACGTCGCCGACCGGCTCTACACGATCACCCAGCCCGCCCTCGTGGTTCACGGCGGCGACGACGCGGTGTGGCCCTCCTCCCGCGGGGCTGCGCTGGCGGAGGGGCTCCCCCGCGGAGAGTTCCGCGAGGTCGACGGCGCGGGCCACCTGGTCCACGTCGAGGCGTCCCGCCGCGTCAACGACGACCTGCTCGGGTTCCTCGACGGGGTGTGACCGCGGGGGCCGGCCCCGGCTGCGTCGGCGGGGGCGTCCCGTCGGGGCCGGCAGGTGATACCAGGGTCGCAAAACACTTCCTCGCCGCTCCCGTCCGGACCGACAATGAGTCGACGTACCGGCGGGTTCCGGGTGGCGTTGCTCGACGCCTCCCACGGCGACCCACACACCCGGCGCAACTTCCGGCGGGAGCTCGATGCGGATCTCGTGGAGTTCGACGTGACCGAGGGCGACCGCCCCGCCGGCTTCGAGTTCGACGCGGTCGTGATCACCGGCTCCCGCGCGTCGGTCTACTGGGACGAGGCGTGGATCGAACCGCTGCTCGACTACGTCGCTGCGGCCCACGACCGCGGGCTTCCGGTCCTGGGGGTCTGTTACGGTCACCAGGTGCTCGCGGCGGCGCTCGGCGGCCGCGTGGAGGCGATGGGGGAGTACGAGATCGGCTACCGGGAGATCACCCGCGCCGCCGACGACGACCTCCTCGCGGGGGTCCCCGACCGGTTCACCGCGTTCACCACCCACTCCGACGCCGTGACCGAACTCCCGCCGGGGGCGGAACTGCTCGCGGAGAACGACTACGGGGTCCACGCCTTCCGCGTCGGCGACTCCTGGGGCGTCCAGTTCCACCCGGAGTACGACCGCGAGACCGCCACGGACCTCACGAAGCGGAAGGACCTCGACGACGACCGCATCCGGTCGGTGCTCGACGGCATCACCGCGGAGAACTACGACGCCGCCTGCCGGACCAAGCGGCTGTTCGACAACTTCACCGACTACGCGCGCCGGGTCCGGTCGGAAGCGACCGCGTAGCGCCGCTCGGGGTCACGACTCGTCGGTCCAGTAGTCCACGTCGTCGTCGCGCCGGTAGTAGCCGGAGACGTCGCGCTCGCCTTTGCCGCCCGGCGGCGACCCCACGTAGACCCCGATCTTCTCCGAATCGGGGTAGACCGTCACGTCGGGATCCTGCATCGTCGACACCGCGAGATACCGGAGCGGATCGTCGCCGTCGTTCCGGAGCCGGTGAGCGCCGTCGGCCGACGCCGGG
>CAZIQT010000174.1:1904-4091 GCA_964541645.1 uncultured Halobellus sp.
CGCCGGGTTCGACCCGGTGGTCGCCGTCGGGCGTCCGGAGCGTCCCGGTGCCGTCGAGCACGTAGATCGCCTCCGCGTTGCCCGCGTGGTAGTGGTACGGCCACGACGACGCCCCCGGCGGGAGTTCGTAGAGGCTCGCCCCGAGGTCGTCGCCGCCGGCCGCGGCGGCCAGCTTCTTCCGCCGGAACCGGGTCGACGCCCGCTCGGTCTCGCTCCACTCCAGGTCGGTCTCGTTGACGGGTTCCATACGACGGTGTGGCGCTCGCGGGGCATATATCCCGGGCAGCGCCGCGACCGACCCGGGCGGGGCGGGCCGCCGACCGACGGGGTTTTCCTCGGGAGTCGCCTACCGACGGGCGATGGGAATCGACCCGAACTTCGACCGGAACCGCGAGCGCGTCGGCGAGGAGAACGGGGTGGACGTGTGGGGCCCCGTCGACCCGCCGGAGCAGCTCGGGATCCACGGCGTCCACGTCGCGGTCGACTACGACCTCTGCGTCGCCGACGGCGCCTGCCTGGAGAGCTGTCCGGTCGACGTGTTCACGTGGGTCGACACCCCGGGCCACCCCGAGTCGGAGCGGAAGGTCGAACCCACCTACGAGGACCAGTGCATCGACTGCATGTTGTGCGTCGACATCTGCCCGGTGGACGCGATCGACGTGGACGGCTCGCGGTCCTGACCGCGGGGTCTCACGCCGCTCGAAGTGAGAAGAGCCACGAACAGCCGCATGCTCGGGGCCGGGCGCGGAGCCACTAAACCGTGGCCGTGACGCAGTGCTTAACCGTTCCGACGCCGAATTCCGTGGTATGACAGACGGCAACGCCGACGACCACGAGTTCTCGTCGGGGCAGGGGTTCGATACCGACTACGAGGAGTTCACCCTCGACCCGCCGGAGCTGAAGGTCGACCCCGCGAAGGTCGACCCGGTCGACACGCGGGTGCTCACCGACGAGCTCGACCGGCGGAACGTCGCCGCCGACCAGGTCGACGTCGAGGAACTCATCGACGTCGGGCTGTCGTACATGCGGATCAACCGGTTCGAGGAGGCCACCGGCACCTTCGAGCGCGCCGCGCGGTTCGCCGACGAGGAGTCGCTCGAAGCCCAGGAGGCGTGGGTGAACAAGGGCGCAGCCCACGCGGAGTTAGAGGAGTGGGACGAGGCCATCGGCGCCTACAGGGAGGCGCTCCGGATCGACGACGACTCCGAACACGCCGCCTCCGCCGAGACCAACCTGGCGTACGCGCTGTGGAACGCCGGCGAGACCGAGTCGGCGCTGCGGCACGCCGAGCACGCCGTCGAGATCGACCCCCGGTTCCCGCAGGCGTGGTACAACCGCGGCTTCTTCCTCCGGGAGCGCGGGCTGAGCGAGGACGCCGTCAACGCCTTCGACAACGCGATCCGGCTGGGGATGCAGACCGCGGACGTGCTCGAAGAGAAGGCCGCGGCCTTGGAGGAGCTCGGCGACGACGAGCAGGCCGAGGAGGTCGCCGCGCGGGCCGACGAGCTCCGGCAGGAACGCGAGCAGGAGCTGCTGGAGCGGTAATGGGGATGCTCCTCCGCGAACGGCACACCGGGGAGGGCCTGCTGGTGTCGGTCTGCGACGTCGAGTGTCTCGGCGAGACCTACGCCGAGGGCGAGGTGTCGCTCGAGGTGACCGAGGCGTTCTACGGCGGCGACGACGCGACGGAGGTCGACGCCGACGGGGTCGTCGACAGCCTCGCCCGCGCCAGCGTCGCCAACATCGTGGGCGAACGCGCGGTCTCCGTCGCGGTCGACGCCGGGATCGTCGACGAGACGACCGTGCTCTCGGTCGACGGCACGCTCCACGCGCAGCTCGTCCGGATGTGAGACGACCGCGGGTGGGGGCGCGGAGGCCGGTCCGACCGAAGCCGTGTTAGTCCTGGGGCCCCTACGGGACGGTAATGGGAACACAGGAAACGTATCCGATCGACGTCGGCGCGATCCGGGAGGATTTCCCCATTCTCGACCGGACGGTCGGCGGCGACATCGAGACCCCCGGGGAGGGTGAGGGCGACACACAGCCGCTCGTCTACCTCGATAACGCGGCCACCAGCCACACCCCGACGCAGGTGGTCGACGCCATCGTCGACTACTACCACGGCTACAACTCCAACGTCCACCGCGGGATCCACCACCTGAGCCAGGAGGCGTCGGTGGCCTACGA
>CAZIQT010000175.1:0-3991 GCA_964541645.1 uncultured Halobellus sp.
GGGTCGACGGTCACCGACTGCTCGCCCGCCGTCAGCGTGACCGGGCCCCCCGCATCGAGTTTGTCCGCGAACGTCCGCAGGTACGACGCGACCTCCGCGCGGGTTCGGTGCGACTCGGTCTCGAACAGGACTTCTTCTGGCATACCCTATAGGTGGCGCCGCGGAAATATAAACTGGAGCCCCGCGGTCGCTCCCGATCGCCCGCGGAGTCTTCGGAACCCCTAACTTCCGGCCGGCCGGTAGCCACCACAACGACCGATACGGCCCCACACACAGATGCAACTCCCCGAATCACAGGTCGCGGTGCTGAACGCCGCGAGCGCGACGGAGGCAACGCCGATCGACCGACTCGCCGCGGAGTCGGGACTCGAACCCGAGACCGCCACGCGGGCCGTCTTCGAGCTCCGCGACCGGGGGCTCGTCGACGTGACCGAGCGCGAGACGGTCGAGTACGAACCCACCGACGAGGGCCGGACGTACGTCGACGAGGGCCTGCCGGAGGCCCGGCTCCACCGCGCGGCGGTCGACGCCGGCGCCGACGAGGGCGCCGTCGGAATGGGCGAGGTGCTCGGGGCGGCCGCCCTCGACGGCGACGCGGTCGACATCGCGCTGGCGAACTTCGGCCGGAAAGGGTACGGGAACATCGACGCCGGCGACCTCTCGGCGGACCCCGACGCCGACCCCGACGCCGACCCCGAGGCGGCGGCGCTCGCCGCGCTCGTCGCGGGCGAGGGCGTCGACGACGTCGACGCCGCGGTGCTCGACCGGCTGGTCTCCCGGAGCCTCGCGGTGCGCCGCGACCGGACCGAGCGGTCGGCCGCGCTGACCGACGCGGGGGTGACGGCGCTCATGGAGGGCGTCGAGACCGCCGAAACCGTCGACCGGCTGACCCCGGAGCTTCTGACCTCCGGGGAGTGGGCGGACGTCGAGTTCGCCGACTACAACGTCGAGGCCGACGCGCCGGCGGTCCAGGGCGGGACGACCCACGTCCTCAGGCGGACCGCCGAGCGGGTGACGGACGTCCTCGTCGGGATGGGGTTCCAGGAGATGGACGGCCCCCACGCCGACGCCGACTTCTGGATCAACGACTGCCTGTTCATGCCCCAGGACCACCCCGCACGGACCCACTGGGACCGCTTCGCGCTGGAGACCCCGCCGATCGACGACCTGCCCGCGGCGTTGGTCGACGCCGTCGAGGCCGCCCACCGCGAGGGGGTCGGCGCCGACGGCGACGGCTACCACTCGCCGTGGTCCGAGGAGTTCGCCCGCGCGATCGCGCTCCGCGGCCACACCACGTCGCTGTCGATGCGGTATCTCTCCGGCGAGCAGGTCGGGGAGCTGGAGCCGCCGCAGCGGTACTTCTCCGTGGAGAAGGTCTACCGGAACGACACCCTCGACGCGACCCACCTGCTGGAGTTCTTCCAGATCGAGGGGTGGGTGATGGCGGAGGACCTCTCTGTGCGCGACCTGATGGGGACGTTCGTGGAGTTCTACGACCAGTTCGGGATCACCGACGTCCAGTTCAAACCGCATTACAACCCCTACACCGAACCCTCCTTCGAGCTGTTCGGCCGCCACCCGACCACCGGGGAGCTGATCGAGATCGGGAACTCGGGCATGTTCCGCGAGGAGGTGCTCTCGCCGCTGGGCGTCGACTGCGACGTGATGGCGTGGGGGCTGGCGCTGGAACGGCTCGCGATGCTGACCACGGGCGCCGAGGACATCCGCGACCTCCACGGGACGCTGGCGGATCTCGACTTCCTCCGGAACGCGGAGGTGACCTACTGATGCCCGTCGTCGACGTCGATCCCGACGAGCTCCGGGAACTGACGGGCCACGACGAGAAGACCGACGACGACCTCAAGAGCGACCTGTTCGGGCTCGGTCTCGAGTTCGAGGGCGAGACCGACGACGGGCTGTTGCAGTTCGAGTTCGGCCCCGATCGGCTGGACCGGCTCTCCGTGGAGGGTGTCGCCCGGTCGCTGCGCTACCAGTACGGCGACGACCGCGGCGTCCACGTCCCCGACTGCAACGACCCCGACTTCACGTTCGTGGTCGACGGCGACGTGCCCGACGAGCGGCCGTACGTCACCGGCGCGGTGATTCGGGGGGTCGACCTCGACGACGCCGCCCTGGAATCGCTGATCCAGCTCCAGGAGAAGCTCCACGCCACGATGGGTCGGAAGCGCGCGAAGGGCGCGATCGGGATCCACGACCTCGTGGCCCTCAAGGGAACGACGCTCGGCGAGGCGCCCGGCGGCTCGGACGACGCGAGCGGCAACTCGATCACCTACACCGGGATCGCGCCCGACGGCGACACGTTCGTCCCGCTCGACTCCGAGCGGGAGCTCACCCCCGCGGGGGTGCTGACGGAGCACGCCACGGGCCGGACCTACGCGGACCTCGTGGCCGACTACGACCGCTACCCCGCGATCTACGACGAGCTGGGGCTGTTCTCGTTCCCGCCGGTGATCAACGGCCGTCGGACCGAGGTCTCGACGGACTCCCGGGACCTGCTGGTCGAGCTGACCGGCACCGACCAGTGGACGATCGACCGGATGTGTGCGATCATCTGCTACGCGCTGTCGGCCCGCGGCGCCACCATCGAGACGGTCGAGGTCGAGTACGCGGGCGGGGCCGACGCCGGCGGCCGGACGCTCCGGCGGCCGGACTTCGAGGTGCGGCGCAAATCCGTGACCCACGACCGGATCGAGACGATGCTCGGGGTCGACCTCGACGACCGCGAGGTGATCGACCTCTTCGAGCGCTCCGGGCTGGATGCCGCCGTCGCCGACGGCGAAGACGGGTCCACGAACGCGGGGACGGACGCGAGTGCGGACGGCGCGACGATTGACGACGCCACCGTCTACGAGGTGTCGATCCCGCCGTACCGCGTCGACGTGCTCCACCCGCTCGATCTGGTCGACGACGTGGGTCGGGCGTACGGGTTCGACGAACTCGAACCCCGCTACCCGGACGTCGGGACCGTCGGCGGCCGCCACGAGCGCTCCCGGCTGGAGGCGGCGACCCGGGAGGTCCTGACCGGGCTCGGGTTCGAGGACCTGCTCAACTTCCACATGACGAGCGAGCCGGAGGTCCACGACCGGATGGGCGTCGACCCCGGCACCGACGTGCTGGGCGGCGGCGAGCCGGTGTCGATCACCGAGCCCTACAGCGAGGACTACACCGTCCTCCGGCCGTGGGTGCTGCCGTCGCTGGTGATGGTGCTGGAGAACAACACCCACCGCGCGTACCCGCAGGACCTCGCGGAGATCGGACTCGTGGCCGAGCGCGACGACGACGTCAACACCCGCGTCGCGGAGACCCGACACGTCGCGGGCGTGCTCGCCCGCACCGACGCCACCTACGAGGACGCCAAAGCCCGGCTCCAGGCGGTCTGTCGGAGCTTCGGGGCGGAGCTTGCGACCCCGCCGACCGACCACCCGTCGTTCATCGACGGCCGGACGGCGTCGGTCGTGATCGACGGCGAGGCAGTCGGGGTCGTGGGCGAACTCCACCCCGCGGTGCTGGTTGACCACGACCTCGAGCTCCCGGTTGCGGGCTTCGAGTTCGCGCTGTCGGCGCTGGGCGGGGAGTGAGCCCGGTTCCGGCGTCCGCCGCAGTCGGGTAATCGAGCCACTTAACAGCCCTCCAGCCGGTATCTCAGCCCGAGAATGCCGAGCGGAGAATACGACTCCGAAACCGTCGAGGCGAAGTGGCAGGACCGGTGGGTCGAGGCGAACCGCTACGCCTACGACGGGGACGTAGCCGACCCCGACACCGCGTTCTCGATCGACTCGCCGCCGCCGACGGTGTCGGGGAGCCTCCACTGGGGCCACGTCTACGGGTTCACGCTCCAGGACTTCGTGGCCCGGTTCAACCGCATGCGCGGGAAGGACGTGTTCTTCCCGTTCGGTTACGACGACAACGGGATCGCCTCCGAGCGGCTCGCGGAGGACGAACTCGGCGTCCGCCACCAGGAGTACGGCCG
>CAZIQT010000176.1:0-3948 GCA_964541645.1 uncultured Halobellus sp.
GGGGCTACTGGGAGCAGCGCGGCTACTCCGCGAGCGCGAACCCCTGGAACGAGGAGCGGTACGGGTGAGTACCGCCGGCGTCGCCGCGGACCCACCCTCGACCGCGGGTCCCGACGGTATAGTCAAATAAAAGACGGTGGCGTCCCGAGAGACGACAATGGAACCGTTGCGGACCGATACGGCCGGCACGCACCTCGTCAGCCGGTCGGTCCCCGTCACGCCCCCGTCGTTCCGCGCCGTGCTCCACGCCGCCGACCCGCCCCGGACGGTTTGGAGCGCACCCGAAGAGGCCACCGTGGCGGGCGAGGGGGCGGCAGCCACGCTGACCGCCGACGGCGCGGGCCGGTTCGACGCGATCAGGGAGGCCGCGGAGTCGCTGTTCGCCTCCGGCGACGTCCACGCCGGCACCGAGGCCGCCAGACCACGGCTGTTCGGCGGGTTCGGCTTCCACACCGACAGCACGACCGGCCCGCCGTGGGAGGATTTCCCCGGCGCGCGGTTCGTGTTCCCGCGGGTTCAGGTCACGTGGGTCGACGACGACGCGTGGCTGACGGTCAACGCGGTCGGCCCCGACGCGACCCCCGAGTCGGTGGAGTCGCGGCTGGCCGCAGAGCGCGACCGCATCGAGTCGCTGCGGGACGCCGACGGCCCCGCCGGACCGCCGGGCGTCCGCGGTCGACGCCGGACCACCGCCCGCGAGGACTGGCGGGACGGCGTCGAGGCCGCGGTCGACCGGATCGAGTCGGGCGACCTCCGGAAGGTCGTGCTCGCCCAAGCGCTCGACGTCGACCTCGACGGCGACCTCTCGCTGCCGGACGTGCTCGCCCGGCTCGGCGACCGGTATCCGGACTGCTACCGCTTCCTGGTCGAGCCCGAGCCCGGCTCCGGGCGGCCGCAGGCGTCGCTGTTCGGCGCGACCCCCGAGCGGCTGGTGTCGGTCCGCGGCCGGACGGTCGAGACCGACGCGCTCGCGGGGACCACGGGGCGCGGGGAGACCCCCGAGGAGGACGAGTGGCTGGCGGCGGAACTCGCCGAGGACGCGAAGAACGCCCACGAACACCAGCTCGTCGCCGACACCGTCAAACAACAGCTCGCGCCCTTCGCGGCGTCGGTGACCGCCGGCCCGCGGCGGATCCGTCGGCTCGCCACCGTCCAGCACCTCTGGACGCCGATCACCGCCACCCTCGACCGCGCCGAGCACGTGCTCTCCTTGGCCGAGGCGCTGCACCCCACCCCGGCGGTCGGCGGGCTCCCGCCGGAGACGGCGCTGGAGACCATCCGGGAGACCGAGCCGTTCGACCGCGGGTGGTACGCCGCCCCGATCGGGTGGATCGACGCCGCGGGGTACGGCACGTTCGCGGTCGCGCTCCGGTCGGCGGTCGTCCGCGGCACGACCGCGACGCTGTTTGCGGGCGTCGGGATCGTCGCCGACTCCGACCCCGACGGGGAGTGGGACGAGGTCCAGCTGAAATACCGACCGATCCTCGACGAGCTCGAAACGGAGGACGACCGGCAGTGAGCCGGCGTCGCGACCGCGCCGCGGCGGAACGGGGGCAGGAGTCGCCGTGACGGACCCGAACCGGAACACACTGTGGGGGCGGGTTCTCGTCGACGAACTCGCGGCCGCAGGGGTCGACGCGGTCTGTATCTCCCCCGGCAGCCGGTCGACGCCGCTGACCGTCGCGTTCGCACGCCACGACGACGTCGAGGTCCTCTCGCACCTCGACGAGCGCTCCGCGGCGTACTTCGCGCTGGGACGGGCCCGCCGAACCGGCCGGGTGACGCCGCTCGTCTGCACCTCCGGCACCGCCGCCGCCAACTACCACCCCGCGGTGATCGAGGCCTCACAGTCGCGGGTGCCCCTGCTCGTCCTGACCGCCGACCGGCCGCCGGAGATCCGGGATTCGGGGGCGAACCAGACGATCGATCAAGAGAAGCTCTACGGCGACGCCGTCCGGTGGTACCGCGACGTGGCCGAACCCGAGGCCACCCCCCGGAAGCTCCGGTCGCTCCGGACCACCGCCGCCCGCGCGGTCGCGAGAGCCACCGGCACGCCCGCGGGCCCGGTCCACCTGAACCTCCCGTTCCGGAAGCCGCTCGAGCCGACGCCCGTCGAGGGCGACGTGCCGGCCGACCTCCCGGAAGCCGCCGTCGCGGGGCGGGAGGGCCCGTTCGTCGACGCGACCGCGGGCGTGCCCGAACTCGACGACGACCGGCTCCGGGACCTCGCGTCGTCGCTGTCGGCGCCGCGCGGCCTGATCGTGGTCGGCCCCGCCGACGCGCCGGGCGTCGACCCCGAGGCCGTGGCGGCGTTCGCCCACGCCACCGGCTTTCCAGTCCTGGCGGATCCGCTCTCCGGGGTCCGCTACGGCGGCGTGGTCCGGACCACCCCTGTGGTCGGCGGCTACGACGGCTACCTCTGCGACCGGGTTCGCGAGGCGTGGCCCGACCCCGACGTCGTCGTCCGCACCGGCGCGTCGCCGACGTCGAAACCCCTTCGAAACTACCTCGCTGCGGCCGACGCCGACCAGTACGTGGTCGACCCCGCCGCGGGGTGGCGGGAGGCGGCGTTCACCGCCACCGACCTCGTTGTCGCCGACCCGACCCGGCTGTTCGCCCGATTGTCGCGGCTGCTCGCCGGTCCGGGCAGCGACGACTGGCGGGCGCGGTGGGCCGACGCCGACGCGGCCCACGCCGCCGCGCTCGACGACTCCGAGGCGTTCTGTGAGGGTCGGATCCTGTCGGACGTCGTCGACCTCGCCCCCGACCCCTCGACGCTCTTCGTCTCGAACTCGATGCCGGTCCGGGACCTCGACCGGTTCGGCGCGCCGACCACGGCCTCGGTGACGGCGCTCGGGAACCGCGGCGCCTCCGGGATCGACGGCATCGTCTCCACCGCGCTGGGTGCGGGGTCGGCGACGACCGACCACCTCACGCTCGTGACCGGCGACCTCGCGTACTACCACGACATGAACGGGCTGGCGGCGCTGGAGCGGTGTGGCGTCGAGGCCACGGTCGTCCTGGTCAACAACGACGGCGGCGGGATCTTCCACGTCCTCCCGATCGAGGAGTACGACCCCCCGTTCACCTCGCAGTTCGTGACCCCGCACGGCCTGGCGTTCGAGCCGACCGCCGACCTCTACGACCTCTCGTTCGCCCGGATCGAGGGCGGCGACCGCGACGCGTTCCGGACGGCGTACGCCGAGGCGACGGCCGCGGCGGGGTCGCACGTCGTCGAGGTGCGGACCGACGCGGAGGCCAGCCACGAGGTCCGCGACCGGCTCCGCGAGCGGGCGGTCGAGCGGGTGCTCGACGCGACGACGTGAGAGCCGAGGGGGAACGCCGCCCCCGAAACGAATCTTTTTGCGGCCGCCGCTCCCGGCTCCGGTATGGTTTCGGAGATCTTCGACGCCGACCGGTGGGAAGCCGTCGACGGCGCCGACGCGTTCGACGACGTCACCTACCACCGCGCGGTCGACGTGCCAGCCGTGCGGATCGCGTTCGACCGCCCGGCGAAGCGGAACGCGTTCCGGCCGGGGACGGTCGACGAACTCTACGCCGCCTTGGATCACGCCCGGAAGCAGGCCGACGTCGGCTGCGTGCTGCTGACCGGGAACGGCCCCTCCGAGAAGGACGGCGGGTGGGCGTTCTGCGCGGGTGGCGACCAGTCGGTCCGCGGGGAGTCGGGCTACGAGTACCGCGACGACGACGAGGCCGACGACGCCGACGACCCCCTGGTCCGGGAGGCGAAGGCCGGCCGGCTCCACATCCTGGAGGTCCAGCGACTGATCCGGTTCATGCCGAAACCCGTGGTCGCGGTCGTGCCGGGGTGGGCGGTCGGCGGCGGCCACTCGCTGCACGTGATCTGCGACCTCACGCTCGCTTCCGAGCAGCACGCGAAGTTCCTCCAGACCGACCCCGACGTGGCGTCGTTCGACGGCGGGTTCG
>CAZIQT010000177.1:0-3924 GCA_964541645.1 uncultured Halobellus sp.
GGACCACGTACCGCGGCGTGATCGCGAAGCTGTGCATGTACGCGGGGCTGTCGGTCTCGACGCTCCCGACGTGGAAGCGGTCGTGTGGCCCGTTCATCGCGTAGATGTGGTAGGTGCTGGTACGGCCGAACTCCGTGGCGACGTTGAGGAGACGCCCCGTGGCCGGGTCCCGCTTGAAGTGGGCACACGACAGCTGTCCGGTCGGTGCCGACCCCTCATAGGTGACGTGGCCAGTCGTCGCGAGCGAGTCGGGGTCGACCGCGACCCACCGCGGTGACTCGGTCAGCGCGAGGAATTCGTCGCCGACCCGCTCGACGATGATGTTGGTGTTGTCGTACGGGTCGGTGAGAAACGTCGCCAGCCGGGAGCGAAGCGTGGTCTCGCCCGTCGCAAACCCGCCGTCGAACTCGCCGGCCCGGGCCGCCTCGTAGGCGTCGGTCCGGAGAAACCGGTTCCGGTAGTGAACCTCGCCCGCTTCGGGGTCGAAGGTGAACCGGTAGAGCATCGCGAGCCCGTCGAACCAGTGATCGACGGCGCTGCCGCCGGGAAACGAGAACGCCCCGGGGCCGTTCCGAACGAGGCTGCCGGTCAGCCACGGCGGGAGCGACCCCTCGACCGACAGCGACGCGGCGGCCTCGTCGCGGAGCGAGTGGAACCCAGGGTGTTGCGCCATACCGAACGGTGGTCCCCGACCCCAAAGTAGCCGTTGGCCCGGGCGACGGGTCCGCCTCGGCAGTCCAGCCGCGGCGACTCCGAAATATGGCAAAAGTTAACACACTGTAAGACGACTGTGAGGTCGTGATGAGCGGTCGTCAATCGTTCGTCTGCCAGGAGTGTGGACGTCGCGTCTCGCCCGGATCGTTCCGTGCACGGTGTCCAGAATGCGACGGACAGCTCGGGACCGGCGACGCTGCCCGTCGTCGCACGCAGTGAGATGACGCGCCGGGACCGCGTCGACGACGCCGACCCGCCCGGCGACGGGGGTCCCGACCCCGATCGTGAGCACTCGGTCGACGACGTCGACTCGGGTGCCGACACCCGGCTGTCGGCGTCGGATCCCCGGCGGATCGGGTCGGTGGCGGTGACCGGAAGCGACGTGATCGACGCGCTCGAAGCGACGGCGCGCGGCGGCCGCAAGATTGTGCTCCGCATCACGCCGCCGTTCTCGGGCCGGATGCGGGCACGCCTCCACGACGCCGGCGCGGTCGACGCGGCCGACGACCCTGGGGCGGCTGCCGGCGAGTCCGCCGGGGACGCTACCGACGCCGCGCCGGTTCACCTCCCGCCGGAGCGGCTCGTCGCCGACCCGCCGGCGTACCCGACCGTCGACGACACCGAGGACGAACTCCGCGCGTCGGACACGCCGTACACCCGCGAGCGCCACCGCGAGCGCCACCAGGCCGCCGTCGAGGAGTGGCGTACGACGGTGCGCGAGCGGCTGGTCGAGGAGGTCACCCTCTCCACCGACGCCGGATCGACCACGGTCTCGGTGTCGTATCTGGGCTGAGTCCGAATCCCTGGAACTAAACCCGGCCGCGGTGAATCGGGAGCATGATACCGAGTCGCAGGGCGATGACCGTGGTTGCGGTCGCGGGATTACTGGCGACGAGCGGGTGTATCGGCTTCCTGACGGGCGAGGAGCCGCTCGAGTTCTCCGCCGAGCCGGCGACCGTCTCCGGCTCCGCCGCGGCGGACGCGGGGTACGAGTACAACGGGACGCGGGCACTCGAAGTCGACCGGACTTTCGAGGTCGGCGGCCAGGAGCGCCGGGTGATCGCGACGAATCGGATCTCGGACTACGCCAAGAGCGTCGACCTCGGGCCGCTCGGGGAGGCGGAGGTCGGCGTGTTCAACGTCGTCACGACGCCGGCCGTCGAGATCGCCGACCGGACGCTGAACCCGATCGGGAGCTACTCCGACGCCAGGCTGGTGGAGCTCGTCCAGCGACAGTACTCCGGGCTGGGTGACGTCCGGCGGGTGAGCGAGCGGAACGTCACCGTCCGGGGCACCGACACCACGGTGACGAAGTTCTCCGCGACGGCGACGATCGAGGGCCGGGAGGTCGACGTCTTCGTCCACGTCACGAAGTACCGCAGCGGTGACGACTTCGTCGTCGCGATCGGGGTCTACCCCCAGCAGTTGGACGGCCAGGAGGAGTCGAACGTCCTCTCGATGATACGGTTGATCGACCACCCGGTCGAGGCGTAGCCGCCGTAGCGGTCCCGCCGCGGCGCTGCGGCCGACCAACGCTTTTGTCGTCGGTCGGAGAAGCCCCCGTATGGCTTCCACGCGACGGATCGGGATCGGACTGACCGCCGTCTCGGCGCTCGGCTACGCGATCGGGGTGGCCGCGCCGTACCCGGGGCGCTCGGTGAGCATCGTGGGGGTGATGGTGGGCGTAACGCTGTACGCCATCGGCCGGGCGGACGGTGAATCGGTATGACCCCACGGGGGCGTGACGGGCGGTGATCTCCGCGATCGTCTACGACGCCGACACCGTCGAGCGGTACACCGTCGACAGCGAGGCCGACCTCGCGGCCGCGCGAAACGCGCCAGGGACCACGTGGGTCCGGGTGAGTTCGGCGTCCCGATCGGAGCAGCGGGCCGTCTCGGAGGCGTTCGGGCTCCACCCGCTCGAACTGGAGGACGTCCGGAACGACGTCCGTCCGAAGACCGAGGAGCACGAGGCACACGCGTTCGTGCTGGTGAAGACCGCCGCGCTCGAACGCGGGGACACCACCTTCGAGGAGGAGATCCGGACCCAGCCCATCGGGGTGTTCCTGGGCGACGACTGGCTCGTGACCCTGACCGTCGAGGACGACCGCGTCCCGGCCGTCTCGGCGGTGTGGCGGTCGGTGGAGAACCAGGAGGGCCGGACGCTGAAGCGGGGCCCCGACTTCGCCGCCTACCGCGTGATCAACCACGTGGTCGACGACTACTTCCACCTGCTCGACAGCGTGGGCGACACCATCGAACGCCTGGAGGAGGCGATCCTCTCGACGCCCGACGAGGAGCTGATCGAGGGGCTGAACGCGGTCCGGCGCGATCTGCTGTCGTTTCGGAAGGTGGTGTGGCCGATGCGGGAGGCCGTCGGGGTACTGGCGCGCGGGGATCTCCCGGGGGTGCGCGAGCCGACCGAGAGATACTACCGCGACGTGTACGACGATCTGGTGGAGATCGTCGACCTGACCGAGACCTACCGCGACCTGACCCGCGGGACCCGCGACATCTACCTCAACGTCGTCTCCCAGTCCACGAACGAGGTGATGAAACGGCTCACCGTCGTCGCGACCATCTTCATCCCGCTGACGTTCGTGGTCGGGGTCTACGGTATGAACTTCGCCGGCCACACCGCGAACCTCCCGGAGCTGTCGTGGCCGTACGCGTACCCGGCGGTGATGACGGGGATGGGGCTCGTCACCGGCATCCTGCTCGTCCACTTCCGTCGCGAGGGGTGGATCTGAGCGACTGACCGACGGAAGCTCTAAACGGCCTCGATGTCGGGTCGTCGTCCCGACGAAAAGAGCCGAATTCCGACTTCGACGGTGCGAGCCCGGCTCTAACGGCATTCCGTTTGGGGAAAGGTTTATATATGTGAGGTACTTACAACTGGTAAGGTACTCCCCGGCCGATCCGTCTCGGGTATCCGTTTCTCCCCGGTCGAGGGCGAACCGCTTCCTACCATGAGCGATACACAACTCAGAGACCGAACGGAGGGGTACAGCACGACACGAACGGACGACGAGGTCGCCGACCGAACCACGGACGAGCGGACCGACGAACGCGACGACGAGCGCGAGGCGCTCGTCTGCCCGGAGTGCGGCGGCAACGTCGTCGTCGACGAGTCGCGCGGCGAGACGGTGTGCTCGGACTGCGGGCTGGTCGTCGACGAGGACTCGATCGACCGCGGCCCGGAGTGGCGCG
>CAZIQT010000178.1:0-3821 GCA_964541645.1 uncultured Halobellus sp.
CGCCGATCTGGTGGCGATGTTCCTCGAACGGGAGGACGACCGGTTCGGCGTCGAGAGCGTCACCACCCCCGCCGAGGCGGCGGCCCGGCTCGACGACCGCGACTTCGACTGCGTGGTCTCCGACTACGACATGCCCGAATCGGACGGGATCAACTTCTTGGAGACGGTCCGGGCCGAGCACCCCGACCTACCGTTCATCCTGTATACGGGCAAGGGAAGCGAACGGATCGCTGGCGAGGCGATCTCCGCGGGCGTCACCGACTACCTCCAGAAGGGTCACGGTACCGGCCAGTACACCGTGCTCGCGAACCGGATCGAGAACGCGGTCGCGACCTACCACGCCCGGCGGGAGCTCGCCGACAGGGAGCGGCGGCTCGGGCTCTTCTTCGAGCAGTCGCCGTTCGGCGTGATCGAGTGGGACGAGGACTTCGAGTTCGTCCGGCAGAACGCCGCCGCCGAACGGCTCCTCGGCTACGCCGAGGACGACCTCCGCGGAGAGCCGTGGGAGCGGATCGTCCCCGAGGCCGACTGCGAGGACGTGTCGACGGTGGTGTCCGAGCTGCTCGCGAACAGGGGCGGCTACCGGAGCACGAACGAGAACGTCCGGGCCGACGGCGAGCGGATCCTGTGTGAGTGGCACAACCGGGTCGTGACCGACGACGGCGACGTGGTGGCGGTCTTCTCGCAGTTCTGGGACGTGACCGACCGACGCCGGCAGTCGCGGCGGCTGGACGCCGTGTTCAACAACACCCACACCTTCGCCGGCCTGCTGGAGCCCGACGGCACCGTGATCGAGGCCAACGAGACGGTGCTGTCGTTCGGCGGGCTGGACCGCGAGGAGATGATCGGCGAGCGGCTGTGGAACACCGATCTGGTGCTCCCCCGAGCGGAGGCCCGGGCGGCCGTCTGGGAAGCGGTCGAGCGGGCCCGGGGCGGCGAGTCGGTCCGCGAGGAGCTCCGGATCCGGGGGGGCTGACCGGGAGGCGGTGGTCGACTTCTCGATCAGGCCGGTCACCGACGAGCGGGGCGAGGTGACGCTGCTCATCCCGGAGGGCCGAGAGATCACCGAGCGTAAGCGGAAGGAAGAGAAGTTGAAACGATGGAACGACCGGCTCAACGAGCTCGCCGGCGTCATCTCACACGACCTCCGCAGTCCGCTGAACGTGGCACAGGGGCACCTGGAGCTCGCAGGCGGGGGTGCCGACGGCGACCACGAGCACCTCCGGAAGGCCACCCGCGCGGTCGACCGGAGCGTCGCGCTGCTCGACGATCTGCTCGCGCTCGCCCGGGAGGGAAAGCGCGTCCACGAACCGGTGCCGGTCGATCTCGGCGCCGCGGCCGAGCGGTGCTGGGACGCCGTCGCGACCGCGGGAGCCACGCTGTCGGTCGAGACCGACCGGACGATCGAGGCCGACGGGACCCGGCTGGAGCAGTTGCTGGAGAACCTGGTGCCGAACAGCGTGGAGCACGGCTCGACGGGCAATCGGACAGTGTCCGATGACAGCGTGGAACATGGTTCCACGAGCAGTCGGCCGGAAACCGATGACAGCGCGGAACGCGACGGCGCCGCCGTGACCGTTCGCGTCGGCTGGACCGACGACGACCGGGGGGTTCCACCTCGCCGACGACGGCCCCGGAATCCCCCCGGACGAGCGTGAGACCGTCTTCGACCCGGGCTACTCGACCCGCGAGGACGGCACCGGGATGGGGCTGAGCATCGCCTGGGAGGTCGCGGAGGGCCACGGGTCCACGGGTGGGAGATCGACGCGACGGCGAGCGAGGCCGGCGGCGCACGGTTCGAAGTGACCGGCGTGACCGTCAGCGACGGCGACGGGTGACGCCGGCGCGTCGGCGAGTCACTCCTCGATCCGGACCAGCGCGTCGACGGCGACCGGGCCGTCCGGGGTGACTACCACCGGGTTGAGGTCGATCTCGGCGACTGCGTCGACCGACGCCGCGAGGTCGCCGACGCGCACGAGCAGGTCGACCACGCCGTCGACGGACAGCGGCTCGCCCCCGCGGCGGTCGGTCAGCAGGTCCTCCAGCGCGGTCGACGCCACCGCGCGCTCGGCGTCGCTCCGCGAGAACGGCGGCACCAGGGTCGCGCTCCCGTCGAGCGCCTCCACGAACACGCCGCCGGGCCCGACCGTGACGAGCGACCCGAACACCTCGCCGGGCGCGACGCCGAGCATCGCCTCGACCCCGTCGTCGACCATCGGTTGGACCAGGACGCCGGCGACCTCGGCGGGGTCGACGTGCGCCGCGGCGGCCGCGGTCACCTCGTCGTACGCCGCCCGGACCGCTTCCGGGGAGCCGAGGCCGAGGCGCACCGCGCCGACGTCGGTCCGGTGGGGCAGCGCCGGGGCGTCGACCTTACACACGACCGGGAACCCGAGGGCCTCGGCGGCCGCGACGGCCTCGTCGGCGTCGGTCGCGACCCGCGTCTCCACCGTTGGCACGTCGTAGGCGTCCAAGAGCGGTTCGGCCTCCGCCCAGGTCAGCACGCGCCCGCGGGGGACGTTGAGATTCGGCGCGTCGAGCCCCACCGCGAGGTCGGCCCTGGAGGGTCGGTCGACCACCCGGTCGCGGTCGGCGACGAACCGCGTCGTCGAGGCGACCGCGTCCAGACACCGCCCCGGATCCTCGTAGACCGGCACCGACTCCCGGAGCCGGGCGTACGGCGGCGTCTCGGTCGGATCCGTCGGCTCCTTCCGGCCGGTCCAGAGCACGTACACCGGGTCCGACGCCTCGGCGGCGATGGTTTCGAGGTCCGCGGCGATGGTCTCGGCGCGCTCGTCGACGCCGGGCAGCCCGATCGCGAAGACGTAGGCGTCGAAGGCGTCGTCGTCGCAGAGTGCGTCGGCTATCTCGGGGAGGACCGCCGCGCCGTACCCCCGGATGTCGGCGGGGTTGTTGAACCCGCCGTAGGTCAGAAGCGCGTCGACGTCGAGGAGTTCGGCCTCGGTCTCCCCGTCGATGGCCGGCAGCGACAGCCCGCGGTCGGCGGCCATGTCGGCGAGCAGGCTCGCGAGCCCCCCGCTGGTGGAGGCGATACAGACCCGGGCGCTTTCGGGATCGTCGTAGGCGGTGTGGGCGGTGGCCCGCGACAGCAGGTCCGGAATGTCCGGAACCCGCTGGACTCCGGTCTGGTCGAAGGCGGCGTCCCACCCCTCGTCGCTGCCGGTGAGAGACCCCGTGTGCGAGAGGGTCGCCGCCTCCGCGAGGTCGGAGTGGCCGATCTTCACGGCCAACACCGGGGTCCCCGACCGGGTCGCCCGCTCGGCCACCCGCACGAACCGCTCGGGGTCGTCGACGCCCTCGACGTAGGTACACACCACGTCGACGGTGTCGCGGTCGGCGAGGTACGCGACGTAGTCGGTCAACCCGAGGTCGGCCTCGTTGCCGGTCGAGACGATGTGGCTGAAGTGGAGGTCCCGGTCGGCCGCACGCTCGAAGAACGTGGTGAACGCGAGCGCCCCCGACTGGCTGACCAGCCCGATCCGGCCGGACTCGGGCGCCCGGGAGCACGTCGAGGTGAGCGTCGCTCCCCGGGCGGACATCACGCCGATGCAGTTGGGGCCGACCACCCGGATCCCGGCGTCGTCGGCCGCGGCCGCCAGGTCGGCTTCGAGCGCCGTCCCCTCGTCGTCGGCCTCGGAGAACCCGGCGGTCAGCACCAGCGCCGTCGGCACGCCGCGGTCGCCCGCCGTCGTCACCACGTCGACGACGTACTCCCTGGGGACGCTCACGACCACCAGATCCACCACCTCGGGCACGTCCGCGACGTCGTCGTAACACCGGCGGCCCCACACCTCCTCGCG
>CAZIQT010000179.1:0-3780 GCA_964541645.1 uncultured Halobellus sp.
TACCGGGAGTATCCGTTCGAGGTGTTCGTCGAGGCGGACGGGTCACCGCTCGAAAAGGATTCCTCGGTCCGGTTAGACCAGATTCGAACCGTCTCGGTTCCGGAACGGATTCACTCGGTTGTCGGTTCACTCGACGGACCCACGATGGCCGAAGTCGACGAGGCGTTAAAACTGAGTCTCGACCTCGATTGAGCTACCGACTCTCCCGCTGCTCCACTTTGTTCAACTCGATCAACAGCCGGAACACCGCCTTCACCAGGTTCGAATCCACGTCGAAATGTTCGGCGTTCCGGCCCGCCCGGTCCATCACGCGCTCCTCCTGGCCCTCGTCGGTCGTCGGCAGCCCCTGCTCATCTTTCACCCGCGCGATGGAGTCGGCGACGTAGGTCCGGCGCGCAATGAGTTCCACGATCTCGCGGTCGATGCTCTCGATCTCCTCCCGGAGGTCGTCCAAGGACGGTTCCCCGTCGGTGTGGTCGTCGTTGCTCATAGGATGTGTGCTCCGTCGGTCCGCGTGGTCGTCCGTCGGATCCGCCCGCTCCGCTCGCGCCACCGCTCCGCGACCGCGTCGAGGGCGTCGGCCTCGCCGACCGCGACGACGCTCGGGCCCGTGCCCGACAGCGACACCCCCGCGGCCTGGGGCATCGCCTCGACGGCGGGCTCCGGCGAGAATCCGAGCGCGGCCGAGAACGCCAGCCCGTTGACCGTCATCGCCCGGGCGTACCGGCCCTCCAAGGCGAGGTCCGCGACCAACTCCGCCATCGGGGCGACGTTCGCACACCGCTCCACGTCGGCGTCGGCGGAGTACGCGCGCTCGTCGGGCGTCCACACGACCACGTCCCAGTCGACCTCCTCGCGGGCGAGGAGGTCGTCCGCGTCGTTGTTGGTGACGGTGACGCCCCCGAGCATCGACGCCGACGCGTCGTCGAACGCACCGGTGACGGTGACGCCCGCCTCCCGGGCCGCGCGGACGCCGAGCCGACACGCCGAGAGCGGGTCGGGGTCGGCGCCGAGCGCGTCGGCGGTCGCGAGCACGGTCGCGTTGGCGGCGGCGCTCGAACTCTTCAGCCCGGCCGCCATCGGCACGTCGCTCTCCGTTTCGACGGTCCCGCCCGACACGTCGCCGTCGCCGTACGCGTCGATCGCGAGCTCCACGCACCGCTCGATCAGCCGCGTGTCGGCGTCGTCGACGCCGGCGACCGTCCCGGTCACGCCCCCCGAGCCGTCGAGTTCGACGGTCGCGGTCGTCTCGACGTCGATCGCGAACGCGGCGCCGACGCCGGTCGACAACGCGTTCAGTACCGTTCCCGCGCCGAGTGCGGCCGCGCGACCTCGCATACCGCAAGGCGGGCGACCGGCCTAAAAGGTGTAGCGGTCGACCGCCCGGTCACCCGCATCGTCGGGAGCGGGGCCCGGCCCTTTCGCGGCGTTTTTCAGCGTCCCGCCCGGATCGGAGGGTATGAGCGCGCACAACGACGTCCCGCCGAGCACCGTCGGCGTCGAACTCCTCGAATCCGGCGTCGAGGTGGAGTACGCCGACGGCCGGACGACGTTCTACCGGGGCGTCCCCGAGGTCGTCCCCGACACGCTCACCACGCCGCCGAAGAAGGAGACCCACGTGCTGGTCACCGACCCAACGGAGACCGAGGGCGTGCTGCTGTACGTCAACGACCTGACGACCCACGACGACATCCTAGAGTCGACGGGGGTCGGCCGGGTGATCCTCGACGACGGCGAGAGCGAGGAGGTGTTCCCCGGGGTCACGGTGCGCCGCCCCGGCGGGATGCGCACCGAGGTCGAGGCCGACCCCGAGGTCGCCCGGGGCCGGGTGTTCGTGTTCGTCGAGGACGACTGGGGGGAGGCCTCCTACGAGTTCGTGACGGGCGGCGAGGACGCCGACGCGGACGGCGACGAGCGCGACGACGACCCCGGGGCGGACGCGGAATGAGCCTCCGGAAGCGGTGGCGGCCGCTGACCCGGTCGACGGTCGGGTCGGCGCCGGAGTCGTACGCCCTGATCGAGTTCGGCGACGGCGAGGGGGCCGTGATCCGGGCCACGGCGGGCTTTCTCCCGGACGAACTCCGCGAGGAACTGAGCTACGGCGACAGCGAGTCGGTGCGGTGGGAGCGGGCGCAGTCCCGCGAGCACGCCGACCGGCTGCTCGAAGAGCGGTAGCCGGGCGGCGTCGGCGGCGCGGGTGTTCGACGCTGGGGTCAGTGGTCGTCGTGACTGTCGGTGTCGTGGTCGCCGTGATCGTGATGCTCGTTCTCGTGCGGGTCGGTCGGCACCCCGGCGAGGTTCCCCTCGTCGTCGAACAGCTTCGCCCGCAGGAACCGCGTCCGATAGCGGTTGGCGCCCTCGTAGACGTCGGCCTCCCGGATCTCGTCGGTCCGGTCGTCGGCGACCGCGTCGATCACGTCCTCGAGCTGCTCCTTCTCGGAGGGCGTCAGCTCGAACTCGTAGGTCCGGGTCTCCTCCTCTTCGAGTTTCGTCCACCGCCGGGCGGCGGCGACGACCAGCGAGCACGGCTCCCGGCAGGGGAACGCGCCGGTCCCGCCGTCGGCTTCGAGTTCGTGGTCGTCGTCGTACTCCCACTCCCGGCGTTTGAGACACTGGGAGTCGGCACAGCAGGTCTCGGCCATCCACTCGACCGCCTCTTCGGGGAGTTCCTCCACGACGCCGTAGATTCCGGTCTGGCGCTCGGCGGTCTCCCGCCAGTGGGTGACGTCGAGTTCGCCCTCGCGTTCGAGGTTCCAGTTCGGGATCGACGCGGGGTAGATGGTGTCGAGCGTCTCCACGGCGTCCCGGCCGTCGAGGTCGGGGAAGATCCACCCCGACACGAGCGAGGGCGCCGTCCGGAGCGGGCGGTACCGTCCCCGGTCGTCGTAGGTCGACAGCTCCCGGGCCGCGAGCGGGTCGTGGTGGGCATCGAGGTCCGCGGGGTCGGCGTCGGCGTCGGCGGCGTGCCGGATCTCGTAGCGCCGGTGGCCGTGGTCGCCGAGGGTCGCGGTCACGACCACCTCCCCCCACTCGGTCTCCAGCCCGGCGCCGAGCGCGTCGTACCGCTCGGGCACCGGGTGGTCGGCGGCGGCCTCGGCGTGCCGGAGAAACGCCCGGCGGTGTCGGCCGCGGTCGCCCACGACCTCCGACCAGAAGTACCAGTTCGTGACGTAGGGCGCGATGTCGTCGGCGCGGAGCCGCTCGTGAGCCGTCGATCCGGTCAAGCCGTCGTGGCGTTCGTCGGGCGTTTCGAGCGCGTACGCGCCGCCGTCGACGGTCACCCGGAGGCCGTCGAGTTCGACCGTCCCGTCGGCGTCGACCCGATCGAGCAGCGTCTCGACCTGTTCGTCGCGCACGTCAGTCACCCGCCGCCTCCGTCTCGCGGGTCTCCTCGCGGACGGTCGCGATCGCGGCGCCGAGGTCGGCGCCGGCCTCGGCGGCGCGTTCGAGCACGACGTCGGCCATCAGCCCCTCGGTGCCGACCGCGCCGGCGTACCAGATCCGGTGGCCGTCGACCGTCGCGGGCACGTCGTAGCCGGTGCGGTAGTCGTCGGTCAGCCCCATGTCCTCGGGGATGTCCTCCTGGGTGTGGAACCCGTCGGCGATGAAGAGCGGCACGACGACGACGTCCTCGGTCTCGAAGTAGTCGGTCACGTCGTCGACCTCGGGCTCTTCGTCCATGTACAGCGCCTGGACCTCGTCGAAGCGGTCCATCTCACGAACCCGGTCGGCGTGGTACTCGATGGCCTTCGCGGAGTTCTCGTTGCGCTCGGTGCCGTG
>CAZIQT010000180.1:0-3678 GCA_964541645.1 uncultured Halobellus sp.
CGGGACGCGATCGCGACCCTCCGGAACGACCCCGATATCGGACCGCTGGTCGCGGACCACGGGGCCGTGAGCGTGACCCCCGCGGCCGACCTGTTCGAGCAGATGGTGGTGTCGATCCTCCGCCAGCAGGTCTCGGTGGCGGCGGCGGACGCGATCCGGGCGCGGCTGACCGACGCCGTCGAACTCACCCCGGAGGCCGTCCGTCGGACCGACCGCTCGACCCTCCGGGATCTCGGGGTGTCGCGGCAGAAGGCGTCGTCCCTCCACAACGTCGCCGACGCGTTCGTCGACCGCGGCTACTCCCGGGCGTACTTCGCGGGGATGGACGACGAGGCGGTGATCGCGGACCTCACCCGGATCACGGGGGTCGGGGCGTGGACCGCCAAGATGCAACTCCTCTCCGGGCTGGGCCGCCCCGACGTCTTTCCCGTCGAGGACCTCGGCGTCCGGAAGGGGATGTGTGTCGTCTTCGACGACGACCTCGATCGGTCGCGGATGACGGCGATCGCCGACCGGTGGCGCCCGTACCGCTCGTACGCCACCCTGTACCTCTGGCGCGCGGTGGAGTGACGCTGCGTCCGACTCCTGGCTGACTGGGCTTTTTCATCGTGGGACACGCACGCATACGCCCCGTCGAGCGATGTCACCCGAACGAACCCCCCACGAACACCTCGGTCGACGCCCCACCGAGACGACGGCGTACGGGACGGCGCCGTGTCCGGGCGGGGCGTCGGGCGACGGGAACGAACGACGCAGGAGAACCGACGACGACCGCCCTGGAGCCGGAACACGAGCCCGGGTCGTCTCGCTCAGGGCGGAAGCGGAACTGCTGGAAGCCGAGCGCGGGCGCCTGGCGAACCGGGTCCGGGAACTCGAAGCGGACGTGGCGGAACTCGAAGCCGAGACCGCCGGACTCGAACGGTCCGTCGCGAACGAGCGGCGGCGACGGCAACGGGTGGTCGACAGGTACGAGGGCGTCATCGCCGAGAAGGAGGCGGCGAACCGGGCGCTGCGGAGCGACCCCGAGACGACGGCCGACGCGGGAGCCACCCGGCCGCTCGCCGCGGTCCGGGGGGCGGTTCGGGCGGCGCGCGCCGGCCTCCGACGGCTCCTCCCGACCGAGTGAGCCGGGGCGCGAGCGCCGGTCGGCGACCCGCGACCCCCGAGTCACACCCCTCGGGCCGCCGCTACGGGAGATATATCCGTGTCTCGGGCGAACCGCGCGTATGACCGATTCGGACGGGGAGGGCGGAGGCGGCGCCGGGGAGCCGTCCGTCACGATCGAGCCGGTCGACGCCGTCGCGGTCGACGCGGTGGTGGAGCTGTGGGTCGACCTCGCCGCCGGCCAGCGGGCCCACGGCTCACACATCCTGCCCGCGCCGAACCGCGAGGCGGTCCGCGAGTCCCTCGCGCGACACGCCGTCGCCGGGGGGCTCCGGGCCGCACGGTGCGACGGCGAGGTCGTGGGGTTCGTCAGCTTCGCGCTCGAACGTGGCGCGTACGACGGCGACGAGGCCCGTGGGATCGTCCACAACGTCTACGTCGCCCCCGACCACCGGGACCGCGGGATCGGCGGCGACCTGCTCGCGGCCGCGGAGTCCGCGCTGGCCGACGCCGGGGCCTCGGTGGTCGCGCTCGAAGCGATGGCGGCGAACGACGGCGCGAGACGGTTCTACCGGCGCCACGGGTACGCGCCGCACCGCGTCGAACTGGAGAAGCGGGTCGCGGACGACCGCACGGACCCGGCGTCGCCCGGCGAAAACGACACACACTCAAAGGAGGACTGAGTACCCCGATCCGCGCCAGGGGAGCATGGGCGGTGCATGCACTCGACTTGTAATCGAGACTTCGTGGGTTCGAATCCCACCCCTGGCTTCCCGCTGATGGCCCCCCGGCTGCTCGTCGTGATCGGGCTCCCCGGTGTCGGCAAGACGACTGTCGCCCGCGAGCTCGCCGACCGGACGGACGCCCACCTGATCCGGACCGACGTCGTCCGCACCGACTGTTTCGACGACCCGGCGTACACCGCCGCGGAACGGCGGACCGTCTACGACGAGGCGTTCGACCGGGCGCGCGACTCCCTGAACGGCAGCCGGAGCGTGGTGCTCGACGGGACGTTCCGGAAGCGGACCGACCGCGAGCGCGCCGTCGGGGTCGCCGCCGCGACCGGCTCGATCCTCGGCGTCGTGGCCGTCGAGTGCGAGCCGTCGGTGGCCGAATCCCGGATCGCGGCCCGCGAGAACGACGAGAGCGACGCCGACGTCGCGGTCTACCGGGAGTACCGCGACCGGTTCGAGCCGGTCCGGCTGCCCCACGCGACGGTCGACAACTCCGGGACCGCCGCGGAGACGCGGTCACAGGTGGTGGCGCTTCTCGACGACGCCTGACCCGAGCTACGACAGCAACCCCCGCAGCGCCTGCCCGTACGCCCCGAGGAGGTTCGAGCGGGCGTTGTCGAGCGCCGCCCGAAGCGCCGCCGCAGCGTCGTCGTCCACGCCCGCCCCGTGGCCCACCAGCACGCGCTCGGGATCGAACCGCGACAGCGCGCGCCGCGGCGGGAACGGTCGGAGCATCGGGTGGACGCCGAGCGCCTCACCCGGCGCGCGGAAGTACGCCGCGGTGCCGACCGCCTCCGGGACGATCAGGGTGCCGTCGTCGGGGTGGAACAGTCCGGCCTCCTGCCACGGCGGCACCGAGGTGTCGCGGATCCGGACGGTCTCGAAACCCGAGTCGGCGAGTTCGCCGCCGAACCGCTCGACGGACGCGTCGAAGTCGCTCGCCACCCCGGACATCCACCTCGGGACGTACACTGGGACGTCGAAGCGCCGCGCGAGGACGTCGGCGTCGCGCTTGTGCCGGTCGAGTCCGACAACCACGCCCGCCACGTCGCCGAACGCCGCGAGCAGGTCGTCGACGCCGGGTGCGTCGACGGGGTCGACGACCCAGACGCCGCCGTCGTCGCCGACCACCGCGTGGCTGGCGCGCTGCATCGTCTCCTCGGGGTAGGCGATCCACCCCACGCCCCCGTCCCATCGGTCGATCTCGCGGTACCCGTCGGAGTCGCCGCCCTTCATCGGCATACCCGGTCGTCCGCGGGCGAGAGGCATAAACATCCGCGGTCGGCGACGGGCGCGAGGAGACAGCGGCGCCACGACCGCAAGAGGTAGGTGATCGCGCGGCCGCGGTGGGGTATGGAATTCCGGCTCCGCGATCACACCGCCGACGTGGCCGTCGAGGCGACCGCAGCCGACCTCGACGGGGTCTTCGGAGCCGTCGCCGACGGCCTCGCCGCGGCCGCCTGCGACGACGTGCCGGAGCCGGGCGCGGACGCGTCGACGTTCGCGGTGTCGGTGGCCGCCGAGAGCCTGGAGGCGCTGTTGTTCGACTACCTGGACCGACTCATCTACGAGCGCGACGTGCGGGGCGTTCTCCCGGTCCGGAACCGGGCGTCGGTCCGGGGACCGGACGGCGACGACCGCGAGGACGGCAGCGACGCGGCCGACCGCGGCTCCGAGGACGGCCCGTGGCGGCTCGACGCGACCGCCCACGGCCTCCCGCTTGCGGCCGTCGACGCGCGGGAGATCAAGGCGGTGACCTACTCCGAGATGCGGGTCGAACGGGTCGACGAGGGGTGGACGGCGTACGTCGTCTTCGACGTGTGACGCCCGCCGGAGCCGG
>CAZIQT010000181.1:0-3608 GCA_964541645.1 uncultured Halobellus sp.
GGCCCACGATCGACCCGATCACGTAGTGGGTGTCCTCGACGTTGGTCGCCCAGTCGCGCATCGTCTCGGAGATGGCCTCCTTCAGCGTACCCCGACCGGTGGTGACCGGCGTGATCTCCGAGCCGTTCAGCCGCATGCGGAAGACGTTGGGGCGCTGGCGGTTGATGTCGCGTTCGCCCATGTAGATCTCACACGGCATCCCGAGGTGCGCCGCCGCCATCGCGGTCGCGGTGCCGTGCTGGCCCGCGCCGGTCTCGGCGACGATCCGCTCTTTGCCCATGTACTTCGCGAGCAGCACCTGCCCCAGCGCGTTGTTCAGCTTGTGGGCGCCGCCGTGGAGCAGGTCCTCCCGCTTCAGGTAGACCTCCCGGTCGTACCGCTCCGAGAGGTTCTCGGCGTACTGGGTCGGCGTCGGCCGCCCGCCGAAGTCCCGGAGCCGCGCCCGGAACTCGTCCATGAACCCCTCCTGGTTTTCGAGGACGTACCGCTCGTAGGCGTCCGCGAGCTCCTCGATGGCCGGCATGAGCACTTCCGGCACGTACTGTCCGCCGTAGTCGCCGAACTTCCCGTCCGCGTATTGCTGTGTCATCGTGTGGTGGATTCCGTGGTGTTCGCGTCGCGCCCCGTCGCGGGGGCGTCGGTGGTCGTCAGCCGCTCGGTGTTTGCTTGGACGTCCCCGTCCATAATAGCCGTCCCGATCAACAGCGCGTCCGCGCCCGCCTCGCGCATCCGTCGGACGTCCCCCGCGGTCGCGATCCCGCTTTCGGCCACGAGCGTCACGTCGTCGGGGACCGACGGCGCCAGCCGCTCGACGGTGTCGAGGTCGACCTCCAGCCGGCCGAGGTCGCGGTTGTTGATCCCGACGACCGCCGCGCCGACGTCGAGGGCGCGCTCCAGTTCCGCGCGGGTGTGTACCTCCACGAGCGGCTGGAACCCCCGATCGACGGCGGCGTCGTGCAGCGACGACAACGACGCGGTGTCGTCCTCGTCGAGGAACCGCGCGATGAGGAGCACCAGGTCGGCGGCGACCGCGTCGAGTTGGGCCTCCCGGACCACGAAGTCCTTCCGGAGCACCGGCACGTCGACCGCCTCCCGGATCCGGTCGAGCCGCTCGACCGACCCGCCGAAGTGGTCCGGCTCCGTCAGCACCGACAGCGCGGTCGCGCCGCCGGCGACCATCTCACGGGCCAACTCGACGGGGTCGTCGTCGCGTTCGCCCTCGGTGGTCGGGCTGGTGGGCTTGATCTCCGCGACGACCGGGACCCGACCCGCGCTCTCGGCGGCGGCGACCGCCGCGGGGAACGACCGTGGGGCGACCGAGACCCTGGCGTCGCCGCCGGCACGCCCTCGAGCGGCCGCGAGGATCGACCGCACCTCCGGCGCGAGTTCGTCACCATTAGCGTTCATCTATGTTCATCGATGGACGTATTTGCACATAAGGCTTGCGCGTCGGAGCCGGTGCGGGGCCGCGACCGACCCACACCGTCACCGTTAGACGGGCCGCAAGCCAACGGTGGGTATGAACGGCGTCTTCGCCCGCGAGTTCGAACGGCTGGGGAGCGCGATCGAGGTCGGGGTCGCGAGCGATACCGTGATCAGCGTGTCGTTCCCCGAGGCCCCCGCCGAGGACGCGGCGACCGATCACCCGCTCTTCGACCGGATCGGGGCGTACCTCGACGGCGCCGACGACCACTTCGACGACGTGGAAATCGGGCTCACGGTGCCCACCGACCGCCGGCGGGTGCTCGAAGCGACGCGGAACGTCCCCCACGGCGAGACCGTGTCGCTCGATCGTGTGGCCCGGATGGCGGGGTTCGATCCCGATGACGCCGCCGACCTGGAGACCGCGCGGACCGCGCTCGCGGAGAACCCGATCCCGCTCTTCGTGCCGGACCACCGCGTGAGCGACGCCTCCGGCGGCACTCCGACCGCGGTCGCGGAGCGGCTCCGGGCGGTCGAGGCGAGGTAGCGCGGGCGAACTCCGACGGGCCCGTCGCTCACGGGCCCGGGAGACTACCCCCGCCGGAGCGCGAAGTACCCCAGGAACCCGATCACGAAGAGCACCGTGGCGGCAGTCTCCAGCACCGCCAGCCCCGGGAGGAGCGCAAGCACCTGCGCGACCGCCGCCGCCGCGAGCGCGCCGACCGCGCCGAGGGCGACCCGCCGGTCGTCGGACGGCGACGCACTCGTGTAAATCGCGTACGCGAAGAAGCCCGCGACGGCGGCGAACCCCAGATCCGCAGCGGTGGCGACGATCGGGCTGTCGGTCAGCAGCGAGGCGGCGATCAACGCGATGTACCCGATGAGCACCGACCGGAGGATCGTCTGCGAGCGGCTGTCCATACCCAACCCGTGAGCCGCGCGAGCAAAGTAGTTGTGTGCGGTCGTCGCGGTCACGACCCGTCCGGCGACCACTCGACCCCGAGGCCCTCGTGAACGACGAACTCCAAGGCGTTCACCAGGTAGTGGGCGACGATCACGGTCAAGAGGCTCCCGGTGACCACGAACGCCGCCGCGAGAACGAACCCCAGCGCGCCGGTCACCGCCATCCCGAGCCGGCCCTGAGCGCCGTGGCCGAGCGCGAACGCCCCGGAGGCGACGACCGCCATCGCCCACGGCGACACGCCGTAGCCCGCCGCGACGACGCCGACCAAGGCCCCCCGGAACAGCAGCTCCTCGAACGCCGCGATCGTCGGGAGCACGACCACGAGCAGTAGCGCCCACCCCGACCGCGTGTCGGGCGCGAGCGCCCCCCGGAGCCGCCGCCCGTCGCCGACCTCGAACCCGAGCCGCGACCCGGCGGCCGCCCCCGCCTCGTTGGCGAGGTAGAGGGCGACTCCGAGCCCGATTCCGACCGCGACCGCCGGGACGTCAGCCGTCCCGGCGCCGGCACCGAACGCCCACGCCGGGATCTCCGCGTACCACGCCCCGACCAGCAACAGCGCCCCGAACAGCCCCTGTGAGACCGCCACGTTCGCCAGCAGCGACGTCGTCGACGGCGACTGGTCACGGCCCGCCGCCGTCCGGGCGTGGGGCTCCGACGGTCGGTACGCGACACCCGACTTCGGGAGGACCACCTCCCGGGCGTCGGTGGCGAGCGGGGCGTCGGCGTCGTCCCGCCGCGACGGATCGGAGTCGGCGACGACACCACGTGAGGCGTGCGAAAGAACGAGTAAGCCCGCGGTGACGACGAACGCGAATCCGACGAACGTCGCCCACTCGGGCATCGGACAGCTACTGCGGGCTCGGGCTGGAGGGGCCGGAGACTGTCTCGCTCTTCGAGAGCGCGGAGCCGGTGATGCTCTTCAGCCGGTCGACCAGCGAGTCCTTCTCGGGTTCGCCCTCCAAGGCGATGTCGAGCACCTCGCTGATGTGCGAGACCGGGATGATCTCGACCATCTCCTCGTACTCCTCCTCGATCATCACGTCCTGCACGTTCGCCGCGGGGATGATGACCCGGTCACACCCGGACTTCGCGGCGGCCTCGATCTTGTGAGTCACGCCGCCGACCGGGAGCACGTCGCCGCGGACCGAGAGGCTCCCGGTCATCGCGAGCGACTGGTCGACGCCCATGTCCTCCAGCGCGGAGATCACCGCGGTTGCGACGG
>CAZIQT010000182.1:0-3606 GCA_964541645.1 uncultured Halobellus sp.
TCCGGTTCCGTGAGGTGTGGTACCGTCTGACGAAGTATTATATGTTCGGAGCGCGTCCGTTCGCGCATGGACCAGCAACCGAACAGTCCGTACGTCTACTCCGAGGACGCCCCGGAGCCCACCGACCACTACGTCTCGCTCGACGAGGTGGAAGAAGAGCCCGTGCCCGACCCCGAGGGCCGGGACATCGTCATCGCCGACGGCGAGGCGATGAGCTTCCGGGCGTACGCCCGGAGCTGAGAGGCCGCTCCGCGGCCGTCAGAAGGCGTCGCCGTGGGCGCTGATCTCGGCGTGGAGTTCCGGCCGCAGCGCCGAATGCACGTGACAGATCCCCTCCGCGCGCTCGATTATCTCCGCGAGGGTCTCGTCGTCGAGGTCGGCCTCGACGTAGACGTCGAACCGGATGGCTTCGAGGTCGTCGTCGTCGTCGAGATCCGCGTCGGCGTCGATCTGTACCCTCCCGAGGTCGTCGTGACCGCGCTGTTGGGCGCCGACCCGGAACGCCGGGAGGAAACACGCGGCGTAGTCCGCCACGAGCACGGCGTTAGGTCCCGGCCCGGTCTCGCCGGTGGGGTCGATCGTGAGTTCGAACTCCCCCGCCTGGCTCGAACTCGCGAAGCCGTCGTCGCTGACCGTCGAGGTCCGAATGTCGCTCATTGCGTTCCGGGCGACGCCCCGGCGCGTCCTAAAGCTACCCATCGTCACGCCGCGGGCGGCCGGGAACGAACCGGACCGCCACCGTCCGACGGAGCCTACTCCAGGGTGAACGACTCGTCGCCGTCGAGCACGCGGACCTCGGCGTTCGATCCCGTGGCTTTCACCTCGCGGACGAAGTCGTCGGTGTCGATCTCGATCGGCGGGAACGAGTCGTAATGCATGGGGAACGCGTAGTCGACGTCGAGCCAGTCGACCGCGATGGCGGCCTGGACCGGCCCCATCGTGAAGTGGTCGCCCGCGGGGAGGGCGGCGGCGTCGGGCTCCAGATACGGTCCGATCACGTCCCGCATCTCCGACATCAGCCCGGTGTCGCCGGCGTGGTAGAACGCCGTCGCGTCGGCGTCGGCCTCCTGGGTCGGTTTCGTGTCGCTCAGCACGAACCCAGCGGGGGTGCCGAGGCTGTGTTCGTAGCCCGTATTCAGTCCGTTGGTGTGGTCGGCGCGGTGCATCGTCACGAACGCGTCGCCGCACTCGACGGTGCCGCCGATGTTCATGCCGATCGTCTCCTCGAACCCGACCTCGGCTTCGAGGTACGCGGTCAACTCCGGGACGGCAACGGCGGTCGCGCCGGTGAACGCCCCCGCGTCGCTGATGTGGTCGGCGTGGCCGTGGGTCAGGAGGAGATAGTCCGGCGTCTCCACCTCCGCGGCCGCGAGGTCGGTGTTGGGGTTGTCGAAGAAGGGGTCGATCAGGACGGTCGTGCCGTCGACGTCGACGTGCCACGTCGAGTGGCCGTGCCAGGTGAGTTCCATGGCCATGATCCGACTCGCAGTTCGGCCGGAACGGGCATAAAACTCCCCCGGCGGGGGGGCGTCGTCGGCCTCCGGCGCCCCCCATCGCTTCCGGCGCCCCCGCCGGGTCCGCGGCCGAACGTACCGCTCCGTACCGCTCCGTAGCCCACAGTTCCCCACAGCCTCGGACTTAGCGAGCGCTAAGTCGGGGGCGTCCGTCGCGCCGGTATGCCCGCCGGCCGGCCGAACGTGCTGCTCGTCGTACTGGACTCCGTCCGCGCCCGGAACTGCTCGCTCTACGGGTACCGGCGCGGGACGACGCCGTTCCTGAAGTCCCTCGCCGCGGAGGCCACGGTGTACACGCAGGCCCGGGCGCCGTCGAACTGGAGCCTCCCCAGCCACGTCAGCGTCTTCACCGGCACCGACGCCCACGCCCACAAGGTCACGACCCACGACCGGCTTCGGCCCGGCACCACCGTCTTCGATACCCTCGTCGACCGCGGGTATCGGACGGGGCTGTTCACCGAGAACGGCTTTCTCGCCAGCCACGAGGCGGGGCTCCACCGCGACTTCGGGACGGTCCGGGCGGTCCCCGACGACCACGACCCGGTGTACGACACGGCCGACCTCAACCCCGGTCCGGACGGGTTCTACTACGCCGACGCGTTCGAGGCGTGGCGGGTCAGCGGCACGGCGCCGTGGGCGGCGTGTCTGAATCTCATGGACGCCCACCGGCCGTTCGAGCCCCGGGGGGTGTTCGACCGGTGGGGCGACGGCCGGGCCCGCGACCTCCAGGCCGACCTCCCCACCCGGTGGGAGTGGGCGTTCCACGGCGGCGACCGGTCGTACGCCCGGCTGTCGGAGCTCGAACGCCTCTACGACGGGGGGATCCGCCAGGCCGACGCGGTGGTGAAGCGGGTGGTCGACCGGCTCCGGGACGCCGGCGACCTCGACGACACGCTCGTGGTGATCTGCGGCGACCACGGCGACGGGTTCGGGGAGCCGGGGCTCCTTGACGGCGAGCCGCCGGCGGTCTCCCACATCGTTCCGATGCACGAGACGCTGCTCAGGGTCCCGCTCGTGGTCCGACCGCCGGGCGGCGCCGACGGGAACGCGTGCCACGACCCGGCGACGCCGACGGCGTTCCCGGCGGTCGTCCGGCGGGTCGTCGACGGCGACCCGGTCGCCCACGGGTTCGCACGCGATCGGGTGTACGCCACGAAACAGCCCGTGACCGCGGGGCTACGCGAGCGGTTCGAGGCGGCCTGCGACGACCCCGAGCGGTTCCTGGCGCCGAGCCGCGCGGTCTACCGCGCCGATCCCGACGACCCGCTCGCGGTCCGGAAGCGCTACTACTGGGGGGACGAAGCCGTCGAGTGTCGGATCCGCGCGCCCGGAGACGTCTCGACTGTCGACCGGATCACCCGAGACCGGGTCGACGCCGCCTTCGACGATCCCGAGCCGAACCTCCGGGCGCCGCTCGACGGTCAGCAGGTCACCGACGCCACGAAGGACCAACTCGCGGCGCTCGGCTACTACTGACCGCGGTGGTGCCGCCCCCCCCGCGACGGGATGGAAAGACCGAAACGCGACGCCGACGTGGTGTGGGTATGCCGAGAGTCAGGTTCAGGGATCCGGCCGGATCGGTTCGGAACGGCGAGTGGCACGGCGACGCGGTCTCGTTCGCCGGGGAGACGTACGACCTCGACGCGGTCGACGTGCTGCCGCCGTGTGAGCCGACGAAGATCGTCTGTGTCGGGCTCAACTACGCCGACCACGCCGCCGAGCGCGACAAGGACGTGCCGGACCGGCCGCTGCTGTTCCTGAAGCCGCCGAACGCGCTGTCGGGCCACGGCGACACCGTCACGCTCCCGGGGGGCAAAGACCGGATCGACTTCGAGGCCGAGATCGCGGCCGTGATCGGCGAACCCGCGCGCGACGTCGCCGCGACGGACGCGATGGACCACGTCGCGGGGTTCACCTGCCTGAACGACCTCTCGAACCGCGACGACCAGCGGGCCGAGCGGAACTGGGTCCGCGGGAAAGCGTTCGACAACGCCGCCCCCATCGGGCCGGCGATCGCGCCGCCGGAGGCGGTCCCCGCCGACGCCGACATCGAACTCCGGGTCGACGGCGAGGTCCGGCAGTCGTCCTCGCG
>CAZIQT010000183.1:0-3570 GCA_964541645.1 uncultured Halobellus sp.
GCGGGCGCCGGCCTCGGAACGACGGCGTACTTCAACGACGTCGAGCGCTTCGACGGCAGCTCCGTCGCCGCCGGCGAGTTCGATCTGCAGGTGGACTGGCAGGTCACGTACGACGGTCCCGACGGACTCGTCTACGTCGACGCCTCGCCCGACGAGTTCGTCAACGACCCGACCGATCCGACCCGTCTGCTCGAGAGCGACGACATTCTCAACAGCGGGAGCTTCGTCGTGGGGAGCGACGGGATCCGCGATCCGATCTTCACGCGGGCGGAGATCGCCGCCCGGGCGGGCTTCGGCACCGACCTCGGCGCCCTCACCGACGGCGAGCGCGCGGCCGTCGAGGCGCGGTATCGCGACCAGTTCGTCGACCGCCCGGTCGAACCCGACCCCGCCTCGGTGGTGCTCGACCCCGAGACGTTCGCGGATCTGAAGCCCGGCGACCGGATCACGCTGGACGTCAGCCTCCACCTGTTCGACAACCCGGGCTACCTCTGGCTGACCGGTGCGCTCGTCGACGCCGACGAGGGAGTAGTCACCGAACCCGAGGCGGGCGATCCGGACGAGGACCAGACCCGTGACGGGACCCGCAAGGCCGGCGACGGCGCGGAGCCGGTCGTCGAACTGCTCGACGCGCTCCGGGTGACCGCCTGGTACGAATCCACGGGCGACGCGACCCGCGACCCGGACGAGCGGGTGATCCTCGGGGGAAACGACGACCCGGCGGCCGACCCCTCGCTGCGGGAGTTCCTCGACCTCGTCGCGACCGGGAACGGCGTCCCCCTCGACGGCGACCCCTCGACCGACTACGACGAGGTCGTCGACGGCGCGCCCGCACCCGGAGCGGACCCGGCCCGCGAGCCGTTCGAGAACTCGACGACGCGCTACCTCGGGGTAGCGCTCGCGCTCCCGATCGCCCACGCCAACGAGATCCAGGGTGATTCGGTGGCGTTCGACGTCGGGGTCTACGCCGAGCAGGCCCGCCACAACGCCGGCGGCGTCCCGGCCCCAGGACTCTCGCTCTCGAACGCTCGGGCGGCCGAATCGCCGAACCCCGGCCCGATCGGGCTGGCGTTCGATCTCCACAACGGTCTGAGCGAGCCGGTGGCGGTGACCGATCTGACGATCGAGCCCGCCGATCCAGCGGTCGCCGCGCTGAGCGACGCGCTCGACGACACCGCGACCCCGGCGGGGTACGAAGTCTACGTCGACGCGTCGACGCCGGGGTACACCGACGTCGCGGGCGGGGTCGCTCTGCCGGGATCGATCGCGCTCGGAAGCGACGGCTACGCCGACGGCGCGGACCGCGAACCGTCCCTCGCGCCGGGCGAGACGGCCCCGGTGACGCTGTTTTCGTTCCGCGACTCGGCCGGTGACGGGGTCGACATGAACGGCCGGCGGGTGGCGCTGACGCTCGCTTACCGCGGGGAGACGACCGGACGGGCGGGGACCGTGACGCGATCGGTGGTCGGATGAGCGAACCGCACGGGGGAACGCGCGGTCGTTCCGGCGGCCGCGACGGTCCCGGGCAAACGGCCGGTCGTACTGCCCGCGTACCCGACGGTATGAGGGTCGTACCGATCCGGAACTCGGCGCATGTCTATGCCCCGATCCGCCGTACCGGAAGGAGAACGTCGAACTGACCAACACCGACCCGGCGTATCCGGGAGACCAAACACATGCTATTCACACGTCGGCAACTGTTGACCGGAATCGGCGGCGGAGCCCTCGCGGTTGGGGGACTCACACTCGGCCGGCGGTCGCCACGGTTTTCCACGTACACCTACGCCGCGCCCGACGACGACACCGACGACCGACGCCTCCGCGTCGCGTGGTACGAGACGTACAACGGCGCGCTGGTCGGGAGCACCGACGGAGACGGGACCGAGACGGACGCGGCTGCGGCGCTCGACCCCGAGCGATCGCCCGGGTACGTCGAGGAGGCGACCTTCGTGACCGACGTCTCCGGGCCGGTCGTCTCCGTGGGAAACGTTCTCCCAGGAGACACCGGAACGCTCGTGGTCGGGCTGGAGGTGGTTGAGACCGAGCCGTCGGAGCCGCTCGACGTCTGGATCGCCGGCTCGATCACTGGCGCGGACGAACACGACATCACCGAACCGGAGCGGACGGACGGCGACACCACGCCGGATCGCGGCGAGCTCGGCGACGACGCCGTCGTCGAGGTCTGGCTCGACGGGTCGCCGCTCCGCGGGTGCGACGGGGTCAGGAACGTCGAGGAGTCCCTGGAGTCGCCGCTGGTGGCGCGGTCGTCGTTCACCGACGCGTTCGCGCCGACCACCGACATCGGCGGCGTCGACGGCGCGCTCGCGCTCGACTGCCTCGACCCGGGCTCGCTCAGGTGCGTCGCGCTCCGGTGGGAGCTCCCCGCCGACGTCGACAACCGCTCGCAGGGCGACGCCCTCGGCTTCGAGTTCGCGTTCGCAGGGGGCCCTTGCAGCGGCGACAGCCCCTTCGGCGTCGGAGGCTCCGAATGACGATCAGCCGCCGCCGCGTGCTGGCGGCGATCGCAGCCGCCGGCGGGACCGGCGGGTTCGCCTGGACCGCTTCCGGGGCCGGAACCACGGCGATGTTCCGGGACGACGAGGAGTTCGAGGCGTCGCTCACGGCCGGGACGCTCGATCTGACGATCGAATACGAGATCCTGGCCGGCCCCGGTGCCGACGGCCCCGAGCGTTCCGGCACCGTCGACGGACCACGCGTCCGGCTCCCGATCGGGGCGCTCGGCGCCGACGGGACGTCCGGTCGGACACTGCTCACCGTCTCGTTGCCGCAACGCGGCCGCGCGGTGAACAACCCCGCGGCGTTGTGGGTCGCGACCGACTGCCCCGACCCGGCGGCGACGGGTCTGGGGGAGGCGCTCCGACTGACGCTGTCGTACGCCGACTGCGAGACGGGCGCCCGACTCGGTCGGATCGCCGACGGCTCCCTCCGGGAGGTGGCCACGGCGCTCCGCGGCGGCCGTCGGATTGACGGCGATCCCGCCACCGGAACGCGCGACTGCCTGACCGACCGGGTGTGTCTGCTCGCTGAGTACGAACTCGCCGGCTACGTCGGCTCGGAGACCGTCGACCTCCCGCTGTGGGCGTCGGCCACCCAGTGTCGACACGCCACCCCGACGAACCCGTTCGCCGGCGTCGACGTCGCCCCGTGCCCCCCTGGCGACGTCTGTCCCTGCTGCCGGACGCTCGGGAAGCTGGAGCTCCAAGCCGGAACCCAACCCGGGATCGGCGAGAGCCGGATCGATCCCGGGGTCTACGCGTTCACCGAGGGCGGTTCCGAGTACGAGCTCGACGTGTACCGGACCGTCGACAAGGACGACGGCGCCGAAACCGTCGGCGTCGCGTTCCGACTCCGGAACCGGACGGACCCCGACGCGATCGCCCCCCGGCTCTGCACGGTTCGGGTGAAGGGCGAACCCGGGTCCGGGGTCGAGACGTACGACCGCAACGACGGAACTCGTGCTGACACCGCGGGGCTCCCCGGCAGCGACGCCGACGGCGTCGTGTACGCACCCGACGGCTACGCCGTCAGCTACGTCCTCGTCTGCGTCTG
>CAZIQT010000184.1:0-3553 GCA_964541645.1 uncultured Halobellus sp.
TCCCGCGCCGGGCTTTCACCACGTACGCCCGGATGAGGTCGCCCGCCCGGGCGGGGAACACCAGGTTCCCGGTCTGGCTGATGAACACCGCCCCCGTCAGGAAGCCGACGCGCTCGCGGTAGCCCAGCTCCCCGAGGACGTCACGGTACCGGAGCCCGCGCAGCGGCCACGACGCCAGATACACCACGGTGGCGGCCCCGATCAGCGCGGGGTCGGCCTGCCGCACCTCCGCGAACACCGCTTCGAAGTCGAGATACTGCGTCATCAGGACGAGCGCGAACACCGCGAGCGCCGCCCCCGCGACGAGCCCCACCCGCCGGGAGAGCCGGGGACGGACCGACAGCTGCCACCACGTCCGGAGGATCCCGCTTCCCATCCCGAGGACGTCCCGAACCAGATCCACCGTGGTGTCGCCCTTCGGGGTCCACTCGACGGGGAACTCCGCCACCTCGTAGCCGGCGCGTTGGGCCCGCACGAGCAGTTCGGTGTCCCAGAACCAGTGGCTGTCCGCCACGTCGGGCTCCAGCGCGTCGAACGCCGCCCGGTTGATCGCCTTGAACCCGCACTGGTGGTCCCGGAGCTCCGACCGGAGGAACGCCCGGACCAGCCCGTTGTAGACCCGGCTGGGGACGCCCCGTTTCGCCGGCCGGTCGGCGACGTTCCCCGGCAGCCACCGGGAGCCGGTCGCGACGTCCGCCTCGCCCGACCGCACCCGCGTCACTAGTTCCTCGAGGTGACGCATGTCCGTCGCGAGGTCGGTGTCGAAATAAACAAGCGTGTCGCCGGCGGCGACGTCGAAGGCGGCTTCGAGCGCGCCGCCCCGCCCCAGCCGCTCGTCGCTGTGGAGGTGCCGGACGCGGTCGTCGTCGGCCGCGAGCCGGTCGGCGATCTCCGGGGTCCGGTCGTCGCAGCCGTCCTCCGCGACGATCACCTCGAAGGTGCCGGGCGCCAGGAAGCCTTCGAGACGTCGGAGCGTCGTCGCCACCGTCGACTCGATGGAGTCGGCCTCGTTGTACGCCGGGAGCACGACGCTCACCGAGACCGGGGACTCCGCGTCGGAACGGGCGTCGGCGACGCGATCGGCCGGGGGACCACCCATCGGTACCTCCTGGCGCCCCGGCGAGTATGAACTTTCTGACTCCGTCGGGCCGGCGGCGGCCGTGGCCGGATTCGGCGACCGTACCCCACGGGGGGTGCTCCGCCGTCGTCGACGCGGCGGTATCGGGAAAAACCGCAAGACAGCGCGGTGTTAGCCGCCCGTACCAAACCCCTCATACCGTCCGCGGACGTGTCGGGAGGTATGAGCGCGACGGCAACCCAGGCGTCGGGGACGGACCTCACCGAGAAACAGCGTCGGATCCTCCAGCACCTCCGGGCGCACGCTGGCGACCGGACCTACTTCAAATCCCGGCTGATCGCCGAGGAGGTCGGCCTCTCCGCGAAGGAGGTCGGGGCGAACATGCGCGCCCTGCTCGACGGCGACGTGGGGCTCACGATCGAGAAGTGGGGCTACTCGTCGGGGACGACCTGGAAAGTGACCGCGTAACCCGGCCGCCGCCGTCGGAACGGCGGAAACACAGGCTTATGGGTGCGTGGTCACAACCCGAGCCACGAATGGACGACCCGACGACGACCCGTCGACGGCTACTCGAAGGCGCGAGCGTGGGCGGCGGCGCGCTGCTCGCCGGCTGTGCGGACCAGTTCGACGTGGGTGGCGGCTCGGGATCCGGCACCGACGCGGCACAGACCGACGCCGGCGGCGCGGCGGTCGACGGCGTGGGCGCCATCGCCACCGTCGATCAGGAGGCGCTCCAGCAGGAACAGCTCTCGATCAGGGAGGCGCTCCAGGCCGGCAACATCACCAGACAGGAGGCCCAGGAGCAGGCCGCGGCGCTCCGGGAGGAGTTCATCAGCGACGCGGTCTCGGCGCTCGCGGAGACGGCTGCGGCGACCGACGGCGTCGAGGTCGGACAGAAGTACCCCGCCCTCGGCGCGGTCGTGCTCACGGGTGACGCCGTGGCGATCATCGGCCTCCTCGACTCCGCGGACGTGAGCGCGCTCGTGTCCCGGTCCGACGTCGAGGACCGCGCGGGAACGGCGACGGCGACCGCCACCGCGTAGTCCGCCGTCAGGGGTCGTACCGCAGCAGTTCGTCGGCGTCGTCGGCGACGGCCACCGCCTTCGGCCCCAGGGAGTCGGCGTACCTGACCACGAGCGTCAGCACCGTCTCCGGGCGCTCGACCGCGTAGCCGTCCGTCCGCGAGAGCAGCCCCGCCTCGTCGAGGTCGACCGCGTAGCCGCTCACGGTCGGCCGCGACACGTCCAGCCGCGTCGCGAGCTCCGACCCCGTGGTCTCCGGGCGTTCGAGGAGTTCGAGCAGCATCCCACGGGGGGTCGCCCGCCGGAGGTACCCCAGCGCGACCTGCTCGAACTCCGAGAACACGCCGGCGACGAAGAACCGCTTGTAGTCGCCGTCGCGCCGGAACACGACGGCGCCGTCGTCGACCAGCCGCCGGAGGTGGTGTTGGGTCTCGCCGGTTCCGAGCCCGAGGTCGTCGCGGATCTTCGAGAAGTGCGCGCCGGGGGTCGACGCCACGTATCCGCGGATGGCCTCCCGGGTGTCGGTGGTCTCGCCGTCCTCGGCGGCTGCGCTCCCGGCGCTCCCCAGCCCCGCCAACGGCGACGCCGCTCCCAGCGCCGCGAAGCGCCTGAGCGTCGACCGCTTCGCCTCGTCGATGTCCCGATCCGGCATTCGGCTAACTCCCGTTGGATCGAATCGGACAAAAGCGCTTCGTTCCCCTAGATTCAAGTGGTGGTTCTCCGTGGAAGGCGAACCACGAAGCCGTAAGGGCCGGCTACGCGGCGCTCCTCACTCCGTTTCGGTCTCGACGGCGCGCTCGTCGTCGGTCCCGTCGTCGCCGGTCACCGGTGCGCCGTCGGCTTCGGGGACCGCGGCCTCGCCGGCGTCGACCTCCTCGACGACCTCGTCGGGGCTCTGGATGTCGACCCCGCCGCCCTGCTTGATCGCCTCGGCCTCCTGTTCGAGCTCCTCGACGTCCATCTCGGTCGCGGCGTCGATCTGGCCGAGGATCTCCTCGATGTTGTCGAGCCCGAGCAGCTCCCGGGTCTCGCTGTCGAACTCCAGGCTGTCGAGCCCCGCGGACTCCTGGACGTCGGAGTCGGTCAACTGCCGGCCGTACCGCCCGAGCAGGCTGGTGAGCTCCTGGGGGAGCACGAACGTCGTCGACTCGCCTTGGCCGATGGTCTCCAAGCTCTCCATCCCCTTCTCGATGATCGCGCGCTCGCCCATCGACTCGGCGGACTTCGCCCGCAGCACCGTCGAGATGGCGTCACCCTGCGCTTCGAGGATCTGGCTCTGCTTTTCACCCTGGGCGCGGATGATGTTGGACTGCTTTTCGCCCTCGGCCTCCTCGACCGCGGAGCGGCGTTCACCCTGCGCTTCCAGGATCATGGCGCGCCGGCGGCGCTCGGCGGAGGTCTGCTGCTCCATGGCCTGCTGGACGTCCTTCGAGGGGTTGACCTCGCGGACCTC
>CAZIQT010000185.1:0-3485 GCA_964541645.1 uncultured Halobellus sp.
CCGCGCGCCGACGGGATGCCGATGCTCGGGCTCGGTACCTGGCGGAACGACGATCCGGAGGCGTGTGCCGAGGCCGTCGCCACCGCGCTGGACGCCGGCTACCGCCACGTCGACACGGCGCAGGCGTACGGCAACGAGGCCCACGTGGGCCGCGGGATCGAACGCGCGGACACGCCCCGCGAGGACGTCTTTCTCGCAACGAAAGTCTGGATCGACCGGCTGGCGTACGACGACGTGCTCGCCTCCGTCGAGGAGAGCCTGCGGAAGCTGGGGGTCGACGCCGTCGACCTGCTCTACGTCCACTGGCCGGCCGGCGAGTACGACCCGGCGGGGACGCTTCGCGCGTTCGACGAACTCGTCGACGCGGGCAGAGTCGACCGCGTCGGGGTCAGCAACTTCGAACCCGAGCAGGTCGACGTCGCGATCGATCGCGCGGACGCCCCGATCTTCGCGAACCAGGTGGAGGTCCACCCGCTCCTGCCCCAGACGGAGCTACGGGCCCACTGCGCCGACCGCGGAGTGGAAGTGGTCGCGTACTCGCCGCTGGCCCGCGGGGCGGTGTTCGACGTGCCCGAGATGACCGAAGTCGCGGCGAAACACGGCGTGAGCGAGGCGCGGGTGTCGCTGGCGTGGCTCCGGGAGAAGGGCGTGACCGCGATCCCGAAGGCCACGAGCGAGGCTCACGTCCGCGACAACTGGGCGTCCCTGGATCTCGACCTCGACAGCGAGGACGTGGCCGCGATCGACGCCATCGACCGGACCGACCGCCGGGTCGACCCGGAGTTCGCGCCCTGGTAGCCGTAGCGTACAGTTATCAGTGATCGGGCGGCCACGCGGCGTATGTCGTAGGAAGCCGCCCGCGTCGGGCAGCGGGAGTTCGGCACGTCGGCGCGGGACCGGGACGTGCCGACTGTTCGCCATACCTGTATCAGAACCGCACGCGCCCCCGTCCGCCGACCGGGACTATTTGTGCGCCGGCGCCCGAGCGGGAGTATGAGCGGCGACGGGCCTCACGAGGACGGACCCGCCGACGACGGGGACGGTCCGGATCCCCCGGCGGGGTGGACGGTCTGGAACGACGAGCCACGCGGCCGCCGAATCTTGGTGTTCCGCCCGGACGTGTTCAACGAGCACAACGACCTCCCCGCGCCGTGTCTCCCGACGATCCTGGTGTCGAACCGGTCGCGGGCGGCCCGTCCGGGGGCCTCACAGGTCCGGACGGGCACCTGGCACGCTGTGCTCACGCTGGAACCCGAAGTCGAGGCTGTCGCCGAGGAGTACGACAGCCGCGCCGCCGCGGTCGCCGGCGCCGAAGACATCGCCCGCCGGTTCGCCGAGGGTGCGGTCGACTACCGGGCGGCCTACCAGGTCCCGCGGCCGGCGTACCTCGACCGGCTGGACGAGGTCGTCGGCCGGGGGTGACGGGGGAGACGGCCGGCCCGTCCGGCAGGTGTCGGTCGCGGCATCGTCCGTAGCCTGATCGGCCAGGAACGCGTCGGAGCGGCGATCACGACGGTACCGGGGCGCTTATGTCGGCTCCGTCTGTGGATGAGGGACGCCTCCCGGCACTCCCGACCACAATGATCGTCGCCGCTCTTGTGACCGCGCCGGGGCCGTTCGTCGGGAGCGTCCGCACGGAGCCGCCGGCGCCGGTCGACGGGCCCGTCTGGAACCCGATGTAAGGGAGACGACTCCCCGGCGTGAACGCGCGAGTCCCGTCATTTCCCGGGTGCCGACTCCCGGCCCTCGGTCGCGTCCGGGCCCGCAGATTTGCCGTCGCGGCGGTCCCGCTCCCGCGCGTCGGCCGCCCGTTCGTCGGGGTCGCCGTAGCCGCCGCCGCCGGGCGTCCGGACAGTGACGGTCGTCCCGGCCTCGACGTCGACGGTCGTCTTCGCGGGCACCGGGTCGCCGTCGATCAGGTTCTCCCCGGTCGCACCCGGCTCCCCGCCCGCCGCACCTCGCGGCGCATGCCGGCGGCGCTCGGTCAGGAGCGACACCACCGCGTCGGTCTCGACGGTGACCGAGCGCTCGATACCGAGCCCGCCGCGGTGACGGCCGTCGCCGCCGCTGCCGGGGCGGAGCCCGTACCGCTCGACGACCAGCGGATACTCCGTTTCGAGTGCCTCCACCGGAGTGTTCAGGGTGTTCGTCATCCCCACCTGGACGCCGTCCATCCCGTCGACGTCGGGGCTCGCGCCGTCGCCGCCGCCGACAGTCTCGTAGTAGGTGAATCCCGCTCCCCCGCCGTCGCCGCGCTGGCTCCCGATGACGGTGTTGTTCATCGTTCCCTGCCCCTGGGCGGGGACGGTCCCGGGCAGCGCCTCGGCGAAGGCGGCCAACACCACGTCGGTCACCCGCTGGCTGGTCTCGACGTTGCCGCCGACGACCGCCGCCGGCGGCGTTGGGTTCAGGAGCGACCCCGCCGGCGCCGACACCTCGATCGGGTCGTAACACCCCTGGTTGGGCTGGATCTCCGGGTCGGTCACCGCGCGGACGACGAAGTAGGTCGCGCTCGTCGCGACCGACAGCGGCGCGTTCATGTTTCCCGCGACCTGGTCGGCCGTCCCTGCGAAGTCGACGGTCACCGCCGACCCGTCGACGGTCACCGTCGCCGTGATCGGGACGTCCGCGTCGGTGACGCCGTCGCCTTCGAGCACGTCGGTGGCCTCGTAGCTCCCGTCGGGAACGTCGGCGATCTCCGCCTCGATCCGCCGCCGGGAGTAGTCGACGACCGCGTCGAACGCGTCGGTCAGACGATCACGGCCGTACTCGTCGATCAGTTCTCCGATCCGCCGCCCGCCGCGGTCGTTGGCCGCGAGCTGCGCCCGGAGGTCCGCGCGGCGCTCCTCGGGGTTGCGGACATTCGCGAGCACGAGGGAGAGCAGCTCCGCGTCGATCTCGCCGCTGTCGACGATGCGGACCCCCGGAATCCTGAGCCCCTCCTGGAAGATCTCGGTGGCCCCCGCGGGCATGCTCCCCGGGGTGCCGCCGCCGACGTCGGCGTGGTGGGCGCGGGTGACCGCGTACCCCCGGATCTCGTCGGCCGGCGCGATCGTCGACACGACGGTCACGTCCGGGAGGTGGGTGCCGCCCGCGAAGGGATCGTTGAGGATGTACGCGTCGCCCGGATCGGGGTCGCGGTCCCGGACCGCGGCGACGGCCTCCGGCATGGCGCCGAGGTGGACCGGGATGTGCTCCGCCTGGGCGATCAGCCGCCCGTCGGCGTCGAACAACGCGGTCGAGCAGTCCTGCCGTTCCTTGATGTTCGGGGAGTAGGCCCCGCGGATCAGGACCTGCCCCATCTCCTCGGCGATGCCTTCGAGCCGGTTCCGGAGGATCTCGAGCGTCACCGGGTCGAGATCCTCCTCGCGTGTGGGTGTCGTCATTGGGTATGGGTGGGTGTGTCGGCGCCGCCGGCGTCCGCACCCCGCGGGCGGACGACGAGCGCCCCGCTGTCTCGGACGGTCGCGGTCCACGCCGGGGGG
>CAZIQT010000186.1:0-3458 GCA_964541645.1 uncultured Halobellus sp.
TCGCGCCGAACGTCGACTTCTACTCCGCGTCGACCTACTACCAGATGGGGATCCCCGTCGACGCCTACACGCCGATCTTCGCGATGTCCCGGGTCGCGGGGTGGATCGCCCACGTCCTCGAACAGTACGAGGACAACCGACTGATCCGACCCCGGGCGCGGTACGTCGGGGAGACCGACCGGCCGTTCCCGCCGATCGACGAGCGGTAGGGTCCGCCCGTTCCGTCCACGGCTCCGAACCCGGACCGGTCCGGGTCACCCCTCCCCCGAAAGGCTGCCGCGTTCCCGAAGCAACCCCGCCGCGGTCCCCGCCCAGTCGGCGTTCCGGAACGACGCGACCATCGTGGCACCCATCCAGACGTGCGCGAGCACGACGCCGGCGTAGACCCCCGTCAGCCCGAGGTCGGTGGAGGTCGCCGCGAGGTATGAGAACCCGACGAAGAACCCGCCCATCCCGGTGGCCCGCGAAAGCAGGGGCAGCCGGGTCGCGCCGGCGCCCTGCAACGCCCCCGACAGCGACGAGAACAGCGCGAGCCCCGGCGCCGAGAGGCCGTAGACGACCACGAACTCCGCGCCGAACGCGAGTGCGGCGGGGGAGGCCCCGGCCCCGAGCGCCGCGACGATCGGCTCCGCGAACGCGACCGACAGGAGCCCGATCCCGCCGATCGACGCCGCCGCGAGCCCCGCGGTCGCCCACCCCTCGTACCGCGCGGTTCCGGGGTCGCCCCGCCCGAGCGCCTGCCCCACGAGGACGCTCGCGGCGACGTTGTACCCGCGGGACAGCGGCCCCGTCACCTGCTGGTAGACCCGCCGACCCACCTGGTAGCCGGCGTTGACCACGTCGCCCGGCGACGCCCCGGCCGGGGTGACCCCGGCTGCGGGCCCGAGCGAGAGCAACAGCGCGTTGAACGGGAACTGCGCCAGCTCGGAGACGACCCCCTCGGCCGTCCGGGGGAGCCCCACGCGGACCAGCTGGATCCCGACGGTCCGGTCGGTCGGACGGACGTACGCGAGCGGCGACGACGGCCGGTAGATCGCGGCCACGAGCAGCCCCGCCGAGAGCACGTTCGCGGTCGCGGTCGCGGTCGCGACGCCGACGACGCCGAGCCTCGGGAGCCCCAGGAGTCCGAACCCCAGTCCCGCCGAGAGCGCGGCGTTGATCGCGTTGACGACGACGTTCACGTACATCGGGGTCGTGGTGTCGCCGATCCCCTGGAGGACCCGCGACCCGACTAAGGCGACGTGGCGGGCGGACGCGGTCGCGAGCACGATCCCGAGGTAGGTCCCGCCCAGCCGGACCGCGTCGTCGCTGGCGGGGAAGAGTCCGACGAGCACCGGCCCCGCGAGCACCCCGAGCGCGGCGAACGGGACGCCCGCGAGGACGGCGATGACGAGCGCCTGCACCACCGACTCCTCGCGGGTCCCCGCGGCCCCGCTGCCGGTGTCCTGGCTGGCGAGCGCGATCGCGCCGCCGCCGAGTCCGAGTCCGACCCGGAGCGGGAACCGCGCGAACAGGTCGGCGAGCCCCACCGCGACCACCGCGGCCGGGGAGATCGCGGCCGTGATCAGCACGTCCACCGTTCGCATCGAGGTCCGCGTCGTCTGTTCGGCCATCACCGGCCACGCGAGCCCGACGATCCGACGCCACACCCCACGGAGTCGACCCCGATCCATCCGTCCGACCCGACGAACGGCCGAGGCTTGAGGCTGCCGCCCCGTCGGACCGACGGGCCGGTCCGGGGCGTGACGCACGGCGGACAACCGTCAGACGGCGTCGACTACCCCGCCGGAGTCTTGCGGTTTTTCACTTCCGCCACGCGTGGCGGACGTTTATAATTCTCCAAACATTACAAGCAATTGCACGTCTCACGCGTGCATTCCCCCTTTCCCCTGTTGCCGACCGCCCAGCGGCGCGACTCCCCGGCCGCGCTCGGGCCGACAGAATTAGGATCTGCGGCCGGGAACCCGGCGTATGATCTCTCTCGCCGACGTCGAGGCGGCGGCCGACCGGATCGACGACGTCGTCCGTCGGACGCCGCTGGAGTACTCCTACTCGTTCTCGGACGTGACCGACGCGGACGTCCGGCTGAAGCTGGAGAACTTCCAGCGCACCGGCGCGTTCAAGCTCCGGGGAGCGACGAACCGGATCGCGACGCTCTCGGCGGCCGAACGCGAGGCGGGCGTCGTCACCGCGAGCGCGGGCAACCACGCCCAGGGGGTCGCGCTCGCGGCCGCCCGGTCGGGCGTGGACGCGACGATCGTGATGCCGAAGCACGCCCCGATCTCGAAGGTGGAGGCGACCGAGCGGTACGGCGGGCGGGCGGTGCTCCACGGCGCGGACTACGACGAGGCACAGGCGAAGGCCCGCGAGATCGAACGCGAGGAGGGCCGGACGTACGTCCACGCCTTCGACGACGACGCGGTGATGGCCGGCCAGGGGACGATCGGGCTGGAGATCGTCGACGAGTGTCCCGAGGTCGACACGGTGGTCGTTCCGGTCGGCGGCGGCGGGTTGATCGCCGGGGTCGCGACCGCGGCGACCGCGCTGACCGACGCGCGGGTGATCGGCGTCCAAGCCGAGGGGGCGGCGTCGCTGCCGGAGTCGTTGCGCTCGGGGAGGATCGTCGAACGCGACTCGGTGAACACCATCGCCGACGGCATCGCCACCCGGAAGGTGGGCGAGCGGCCCTTCGCGGTGATCGGCGAGCGCGTCGACGAAGTGGTGACCGTCTCCGACTCGGAGATCGCGGTGGCGCTGACCTACCTCCTGGAGCGTTCGAAGACCCTCGTGGAGGGCGCCGCCGCGGCGCCGATGGCGGCGCTGCTGTTCGAGGCGTTCGACTACGACGAGGGCGAGACCATCGTGCCGGCGCTGTGCGGCGGCAACATCGACACCAACCAGCTCACGACGGTGCTCGTGCGGGGACTCGTCGAGACCGGCCGGTATCTGAAGATTCGGACGGTGCTCCGGGACCGTCCCGGCGCGCTGGAGGAGCTGGTGGAGATCATCGCCGCCGAGCGCGCGAACATCTACGCGGTCCAGCACGACCGGACCTCCCGCGACGTCGCGATGAACGAGGCCGACATCGAGATCGAGCTCGAGACCCGCGGTCACGACCACATCGACACGGTGTTGGACGCGCTCGAAGGCGCGGGCTACCGGGTGGAGGTGTTGGCGTGAGCGGACTCCGCCGAGCGGGGCTGTGGGGCCTCATCGGTGCGTTGACGTTTCTGGTGCTGCTCCAAGGGATCCGGCTGTTCGCGACGCCCGTCGGGCTCGGGGTCGTCCCCACCGCCGGCATCGCGTTCGCCATCGCCGGGTTCGTGACCGTGCTGTCGTTCGTGTTGGAGCCCCGACTGAGGTCGAAAGGAAGGAATTAAACGACTCAGCGGCGAACCATCGATCGAGCCGGGATGGCCGAGTGGTAAGGCGCACGCCTGGAAAGCGTGTTCCCTCTG
>CAZIQT010000187.1:0-3432 GCA_964541645.1 uncultured Halobellus sp.
CTTCAGCGTCTTGATCTCCCGGTAGTGTTCCGGGACGTCGCCGGCGGCCGACTTCCCGACCTGGATGTAGTAGCCGTCGGTCTTGTTCCGGTCGACGGTGACGTGGGTCAGCCCGTGGGTTCGGGACTCCCGGTCGGCGAGGGTGTCGATCCACTCGCTGGCCTCGCGGTGGCGTTCGAGCAGGTCGTCGAGCTCGTCGTCGTACCCCTCCCTGAACAGCCCACCCTGCGTCACTGTCTTCGGGGGGTCGTCGGCGAGGGCGTCGGCGAGGTCCTCGCGGAGCCGCGCCGCGGCCTCGCGGTCCGGGCGGTCGACGACCGCACCGAGCGGCGACTCCGCGAGCCGGGAGTCGGCGACCGCGTCGGCGACCGCCGGCAGGATGGCGAGCGAGTCCCGGACCGCGAGCAGGTCGGCGGCGTCGGCGCTGCCGGACGCCGCCCGCGCCGCCAGGCGTTCGAGGTCGTAGCCGCCGTCGAGGGCGTCGCGGACCCGCTCACGGGCCAGCGCCGCCGCCGACAGCGCCTCGACACAGTCCAGCCGGCGGGTCAGCTCCGCGCGGTCACGCCGGGGGCGGGTGACCCACGCCCGGAGCAGTCGACCGCCGGGGCTGGTCACGGTGTGGTCGACCGTCCCCAGCAGGGTGTCGCCGGCGTCGCCCTGCATCGGCTCGACCAGTTCGAGGTTGCGCTGGGTGGTGGCGTCGAGGTCGAGGTGGTCGTCGGTCTCGAAGGTCCGGAGCCGGGTCATCGACGGCAACACCCCGGCGCCGGTGTCGTCGACGTACGCGAGCACCGCGCCCGCCGCGCGAACCGCGGCGTCGGCGCCGAGCCCGACGCTCGACAGCGTTTCGTCCCCGAACTGCTCCGTGAGCCGGTGGGTGGCCCGTCCGGGCGCGAACGCGTCGGCCTCGAACAGCGACACGGTGGCGTCGGTCTCCTCGCGCAACCGCCGGACGAAGGCGTCGTCGTCGCGCACGGCGGGTCCGGGGAGGATCTCGACGGGGCCGAACCGGTAGAGTTCCGAGAGCGCGTCGTCGGCGTCGGCCGCGGTCGCGACCAGAAACTGCCCGGTGGTGGCGTCCGCGAGCGCCAGCCCGACCGGGTCGGCGCCGGACCCGTCCGCCGACCCGTCGACCACCGCGGCGGTGTACCGCGCGTCGGCGTCGTCGGTTTCGAGCAGGGTTCCGGGGGTCGCGACCCGGGTTATCTCCCGGTAGTGGCCGTCGTCGCCCTCGAACTGGTCGGCGACGGCGACGCGGTACCCCCGCTCGACCAGCGCCTTCAAGTACGGCGTGAGGTCGTCGACGGGGACGCCCGCCATCGGGTACGACGACCCGTGTGCGGACTTCTGTGAGATCTTCAGGTCGAGTTCCGAGCCGACGAGTTCGGCGTCCTCGGCGAAGAACTCGTAGAAGTCGCCGCACTGCATCGTCAGGACGTCGGCGTCGGTGTCGGACTTCAGAGAGAGGAACTCCTCGACGATCCCCTGTGAGGCCATACCCGCACCTGAACGGGCGGCGGATAAAACGCTACGGTCGGCGGGTCGGAGGCGCCCGGAGGTTTATATCGGATCCCGCGGCCACCCCGGCGCGTGACGTAGGAGCGACCCCACGCCGGGACGCGGGTGTCCGGCACGTCGGCGTGGGGCGGGGAGGTGTGCCGGCTGTTCGCTTCCATTCCGAGGATCGCGGACGGCAGTCACGCCGTCGAACTCAGTCCGCCCGGACCGCACACGCCGAGGTGTACTCGATCCCCTCGATCGAGTCGACGTGGTCGTCGCCGCAGATCGGACACTCGGGGGTCCGCCGGTACGGCGCGGTCTCGAAGCTCAGGTCCATCGCGTCGTAGAACAGCAGCCGGCCGACGAGCGGGTCGCCGACGTCCAGGAGGAGCTTCACCGCCTCGGTGGCCTGGAGACACCCGACGGTACCGGGGAGGACGCCCAACACGCCGGTGGCCGCGCAGTCGGGGACGGTGCCGGGTTCGGGCGCCTCCGGGAACAGACACCGGTAGCACGGCCCGTCGGGAACGAGCGTGGTCACCTGCCCCTCGAACTTGTAGATCGCGCCGTGGGCGACCGGGACCCCTTCGAGCCGGCAGAAGTCGTTGAGGAGATACCGGGTGGGGAAGTTGTCGGAGGTGTCGACCACGACGTCGTGGCCGGGGACGATGTCGGCGACGTTCTCCTTCGTCAGCCGGGTCCGGTGCGTCGTCACCTCGACGTCGGGGTTGAGGTCGGCGACGAACTCCGCGGCGCTGTCGACCTTCGGCCGGCCGACGTCGGCGTCGCCGTGGACGATCTGTCGCTGGAGATTGCTCCGCTCGACGGCGTCGTCGTCGACGACCGTGAGGTGGCCGACGCCCGCCGCCGCGAGGTACTGGATCACCGGCGACCCCAGCCCGCCCGCGCCGACGACGAGCGCCCGGGCGTCGAGCAGCCGCTGTTGGCCTTCCGGGCCGACGTCGTCCATGATGACGTGCCTGGAGTACCGATCGAGCTGCGTGGAATCGAGCGAGAGCGACATACCCGTATTCGACATCGAACCCAATTAACTGTTCGTGGGCGCCGGCGCTACTCGAACGGGTCCAGTTCGAGACCGTCGCGGTACTCCCCGAAAGCGTCGTCCAGCTCGGATTTGATCGCCTCGCGTTCGGCGTCGGTGAGCTCTCGTCCCTCCCGGGCGGCCAGCACCGCGCGAGCGAGCAGCTCGTCGTTCATCCGCATCGAGGGGTTGGCGAAGTTGCTCGACAGATCCTATCGATCCCGTGACATCTGATTCTACACGCCACCTTCGGTGTAGAGGCAGGTGAACACGAGCGTCCCGGAGAGGGTCACGCCGATCAGCGGCCAGGCGTACTCGCCGTGTCCGTACTGTCTGAGCGTGAGCGTGGCCGTCGAGAGTCCGGTGAGTCCGAGCATCGCCAGTCTGACCATCCCGGACACGCCGTCGACTCGGGCCAGCCACCTGGCGGCCAGTCTGACCCACTAACGTTCTGCGGTCATACGCCCGGAGTGGAGGCCGGAGGCTGAAAGCGTCGCGGATTCGGGGTCGGGCGGCCTCGGGGGCTACTCCGCGCAGCAGGCTTCGGCCTCGTCGGCGTCGCCCTCACCGGGGTGCGTCCGGGGCGCGTCGTCGGTGAGCTGATAGAGGTTCTGCCGGGCGTCGGCGAAGTAGACGTCCTCGTCGACGACGTCGATCCCCTCGAGCCGTTCGAGCGCGTAGCGGACCGTCCGGGCCGACAGCATCGACTCCTGGACGATCCCCTTCTGCGTCAGCGGACCGTTGTACTCGAGCACTTTGAAAACCAACTTCGCGCTCGGCGGGAGATCGCCGAGACTCTCCTGTTCTGCCTCTGCCATCATGAAAACGAAAACTCCGAACGCTGATAAACCTTCGTGAGTCCGGCGAGCGACCGCACAGCGGCCGACGGC
>CAZIQT010000188.1:0-3427 GCA_964541645.1 uncultured Halobellus sp.
CGTGCCGTCCGCGGGGACGACGCGCCGTGGCTCGCGCGACCTCCGGACGCTCCGGCCGGGTCGGTCGGTCACCCCGCTCGGCAGGTCCGAGCGCGCGAGCGACCGGTGACCGGCTCCGCAGCGGGCTCCGGCGGCGACGCCCGACCGTCGCGAAACTCGTTGTCGTCGCTCCGACGCCGGATCAGTCCGGGTCGTTCCGGATCGGCGTGCCGCGCGTCGCGGTCGCTTTGAACGAGGCGACGACTTCGGTGCCGACAGCGAGCCCGAGCCGCTCCCGACTGTCCTCGGTCACCAACGCGAGGAGCGGGTCGTCGATTCCGATGTCGACCGCGACCCGGGCGACGCGCTCGCCGGTCTCGACCGCTCGGACCGTGCCCGCGAACCGGTTCCGGGCGCTGGTTCCCTCCGGCACCGGTGTGTCGTCGGGGTCGGTCAGGGTCACCGCGTCCGCCCGGACCGACAGCTGGACCACGCCCTCGCCCTCGGGGACGAGCGCACGGACCGGCCCGGCGTCGGTGCCGACGGTCACCAGCTCCCCGTCGCGCCCGTCGATCGGCCCCGTGAGCACGGTCTCGGCCACGCCGGCGACCCCCGCGAACCCCGTTCGCGTCCGTTCGAACGCCGCGAGCAGGTCGGTCGCGGCGTCGGTCAGGCTGCTGCCGCCGCCCCCGGACCCGCCGCGCTGCCGCTCCACCAGCGCCCCGAACGCCTCCTCGAGTTCGACCACCCGACGCTGGGCGTGGGCGTACGACCGCCCGAGCTCCGCCGCGGCGGCGTTCAACGACCCCGAGCGGTCGACCGCCCGCAGGAGGTCGACGTCGCTCTCGTCGAGCGTCACGCCGTCAGACTGGATGTAGGCGTCGAACAGGGGTCGGGTCATACGACACCGTTCGCGGACGCGAGCAAAAGCGTTATGTCGACTCTGGCTGAACACCGTTGTGTCCATGCAGAAACAACGGTCGAAAACGGACGGTATCGGGGCGCCGCGGTCCGGGCGGCGGGTCTCGCGGCGGTCGTTCCTCGCGGCGAGTGCCGCGGCGGGGATCGCCGGACTCGCCGGCTGCTCGGGAGCGCTCAGCGGCGGCCAGAGCGACGACGGGGGCGCCGGCGTCGCGGGCGAGACACTCACGCTGACGACGACCACGAGCACCTTCGACACCGGGCTACTGGACGCGATCCACCCCGACTTCGAGGCGCTGTACGGCGTCACCGTCGACGCCGTCGCCCAGGGAACCGGCGCGGCGCTCGAAACCGCGCGCAACGGCGACTCCGACGTGGTGATGGTCCACGCCCGCGGGCTGGAGGACGAGTTCCTCCGCAACGGCTTCGGGATCAACCGCCGCGACCTGATGTTCAACGACTTCGTGATCGTCGGCCCAGAGAGCGACCCCGCGGGGATCGAGGGAATGGGGTCGGCGACCGACGCCTTAGTCGCCATCGCCGACTCGGAGTCGCAGTTCGTCTCCCGCGGCGACAACTCCGGGACCCACACCAAGGAGCTCAACCTCTGGGAGGCCGCGGGAACCGAGCCCGGCGGCGACTGGTACCAGGAGACCGGCACCGGGATGGGGGAGGCGCTGAACGTCGCGAACCAGCAGGGTGCCTACACCCTCTCGGACCGGGGGACCTACATCTCACAGCGCTCGGAGATCGACCTCACGATCCTGGTGCAGGGGCCGATCGAGGACGGCCCGGAGATCCTCGCGAACCCATACGGGCTCATGGCGGTCAACCCCGGCGTCCACGAGAACGCCAACTACGATCTCGCGATGGCGTACATCGGGTGGATCACCTCCCCCGGCGCCCAGGACGCGATCGCGGAGTACCAGGTGAACGGCGAGCAGCTGTTCTTCCCCCGGGCGGTCTCGGAGAACCCCGACTTCCAGCAGTACGTTCCGGAAGGTTGGAGTAGCGACTCCGGCGACGAGTGAGCGTGGCCCCGGACCCGGTCGTACTGCTGCAACCGATCGCGGACTCCCCGTTCCGAGCGGGGTACGTGCGGAGCATCGTCTCCGTCTCGCTGTACGTGAGCGGGATCGCGGTGGCGCTGAGCACGTTGTTCAGCATCCCGGTCGCCGTGGTCATGGGGTTCGCCGACTTCCGAGGCAAGCAGTTCGTGAAGTCGGTCATCAACACCGGGATGGGGTTTCCCAGCGTCGTCGTCGGGCTGGTCGTGCTCTTCGCCGTCTCGAACCAGGGACCGCTGGGGGCGCTGGAACTGGTGTTCACGAAGGAGGCGATGATTCTGTCACAGTTCGTGCTGGCGACGCCGCCGATCACCGCGATCAGCCTCGCGGCCATCTCGGGCGTCGGCAGCGAGGTCCGCGACGCGGCCCGCGCGCTGGGTGGCACGCGGCTCGACGTGGCGCTGGTCGTGATCAAGGAGGCCAGATACGGGATCGCGACCGCGGTCCTGGCGGGGTTCGGCCGCGCGATCAGCGAGGTCGGGTCGGTGCTCATCGTCGGCGGCAACATCACGAGCGCCGACGGCATCTCGAAGACGCGGACGTTGACCACCGCGATCCAGCTCGAAGCCCGGCAGGGCCAGTACGACACCGCCTTGTTGCTCGGGGCCGTGCTGGTGGCGCTCGTGTTGGCGGTCAACGCGGTGGTCGTCCGGTTCGGCGACGAGGGGGCGATGAACCGGTGATCCGGCTCTCGGGGGTCTCCCACGCCTACGGTGACGACCCCGCGGTCGCGGACGTGTCGCTGTCGGTCGACCCCGGCGAGGTGCTCGCGATCATCGGCCCCTCCGGCGTCGGCAAGACGACCCTGCTCCGCATCCTGGCGCTGTTCCTCCGGCCGGACGCCGGCCGGGTCGCGGTGGACGGCGAGTCGACGTGGGGGGTCGACCCCGACCGCCGGCTCGCGCTCCGCCGGCAGATCGGAATGGTGTTCCAGGAGGCCGCCCTGTTCGACGCGACGGTCGCCCGGAACGTCGAGTACGGCCTCCGGGTACGCCGATCGTGGGGCGACCGGCTCCGAGACGCCCTCGGGTCGGTCGTCGGCACCGGCGGGGCGCCCGAGTCGGTCGCGAACGCCCTGGAAGTCGTCGGCTTGGGCGACGAACTCCACGCCCACGCGTCGTCGCTGTCGGGCGGGGAGGCCCAGCGGGTCTCGTTCGCGCGGGCGCTCGCCTACGACCCGGACTACCTGCTGCTTGACGAGCCGACGTCGGATCTGGATCCGCGAAACACCGGTGCGATCGAGGCGGCGGTGTCGGCGGCCCGCGACCGGGGAATCGGCGTCGTCGTCGCCACCCACGACATGCACCAGGCCGAGCGCGTCGCCGACCGGGTCGGGGTCCTGCTGGGCGACGGGCTGACAGAGGTCGGGCCCGCCGAGCAGGTCTTCGAGAACCCGACCGACGAGCGCACCCAGCAGTTCATCTCCGGGAAGTTGGTGTACTGACCGGTCGCTATCGCCG
>CAZIQT010000189.1:0-3357 GCA_964541645.1 uncultured Halobellus sp.
GTGGGCTCGATCACGGTCCGGTCGGGGGTGAGGTCGCCGCGCGCCTCGGCGCCGTCCAGCATCCCCTTCGCGATCCGGGATTTGATCGAGCCGCCGCCGTGGGCCGCCTCGGGGAGGTTGAACCACTCGACTTTCCCACACACCGTCGCCGGGACATCGACGTCGAGTTCGACGAGCGGGGTGCGGCCGATGCGGCTCTCGTCGATCGTCGGATCAGCTTGGTCGGACATGGTGAGTGCGTGGGGACGATCGGGTAAGGGCGTACCGTTCGGGGGTGGCTGCCGCGCCGGGGTCAGATCGCACAGCCCACCTCGCGGTAGAGGTAGTGGGTCATGACGTACGTGCCGAGGACGATCCCGGCGCCCGCCAGGAGCGAGTGCAGCGACAGCAGCGCGACCCCGCTGAACAGGTTCGCGATGTTGCAACCGGGCGCGAGCCGGGAGCCGACGCCCATGAGCAACCCGCCCACGACCGGGTTGTGGAGGCGCTCGACCTTGGGCCACCGGAGCCGGAAGTCCCCCGACAGCTTCGCGGCGACGAACGACCCCACGATCACCGAGAGGATCATGAGCATGTCCACCGTGACGGTGACGTCGCCGCCGCGGAACAGGACCGACCCCCAGTACTCCACACCGCCGACGTCCACGCCGCCCTGCGCGAGCAGCCACCCCGCCCACTTCGCCTCGCTGCCGGTGATCGCCCACGCGCCGTAGACCCAGAACCACAGGCTGGCGACCAGCGCCAGCCCGACGCCTGCGGTCCGGGCGTCCCACGAGTCACGTAGCCGCGCGGCGACCGGCCGGTCGTCGGTCAGCAACCCCCGGACGTACGCCCGGGTGCCCGTCGCGATCTCCCGGAGGCCGACCGCGACCGCCGAGGGGGCCCGGGTCGGGAGCGTCGCTTGCGCCCGGGTGCCGGGGGTCGTCGCCTCCCCCTTCCCGGGGTCGTCCGGGAGGGAATTCCGACCGCGAACGAACGCGTACGCCAGGATCCCCAGCGCCGTGACCAACACACCCGTGACCGCCGGCGGCCACGGGAGCGCGAGATACAGCGTCGCGCCCTCGCCGAACCGGAGCGGCTCGAAGTAGACCGACCGGAGCGTGGGGAACGCGTACGCGAAGACCACGTAGCCGACGCCCATGAACAGCAGCGTGATCCAGAACTGGACGTACCCCTGGCCGGCGCGGTAGAGCGTGCCCGAGGCACACCCTCCGGCCATCGTCATGCCGATCCCGAAGACGAAGCCGCCGAACAGCGACGCCAGCCCCCACGCGGGGGTCCAGAACCCGCGGAAGTAGCCGAGCGTAGCCTGGAGGCTCCAGAAGACCGTCATCACGACCACGCCCGCCAGCACGCCCTTCAGCACCCGGGTATCTTTGAACGCCACGAAGTCGCGGAACGCGCTCACGAAGCAGAACCGCGCCTTCTGCAACAGCACGCCGAACGCGAGACCCACCCCGACCGAGAGGACGACGTAGGCGACCGGCGAGAGGGTTACCATACGGAGTCGTACGCGACCACCACGTCTTCCTCTGACGGTCGGGGGCGTTCCTTGCCACCTCCCGCATATAGGAGCAAAAAATTCCGTCTTTGGGGACAACGGGCAACGACGGGGCGGTTCGGTGTCCCTATGCTTCCCGGGGCGTTACTCCGGAGCATGTCAGACGACACGGCGGACGCCGCGCTCTACCCCAACCGTCGCAGCGACGACACCGACCGCGGCTCCGGACGCGTCTCCCGGCGGACACTCCTCGCGGGGTCGGCGGCGGCCGGCGCCGCGGCGACCGCGGGCTGTTCCGGCTCGACTCCGGGCTCCGGGGGGTCCGACGACGGGTCGGGACCGCCCACGGTCTACGTGTTCAACACGGGCGACATGACCGTCAGCGTGATCGACGCCGAGGCCGACGAGCTCGTGACGACGACGTTCCTGGGAGCCACCGCGTCGTTCCCCTCGAACCAGTTCCTGCCGGGCATGCTCACCGGCGGCGACGACGCGCTGTGGCTGAACGTCGAACAGGGGGTCCGGGCGGTCACCGCCGGGTCGCTGTCGGAGGCGGCGTCGCTCGACACCGGGTCGGGAGCGAACTGGCAGGAGGTAACCCCGGACGGCCAACACCTCGTGGTCAGCGCCCGCGAGCCCACCCACAAGCAGTACCGGCTGAACGCCGACCCCTCGTCGGACGGCTTCGGCGAGGTGACCGCGGAGCTCGACCGGACCGACGAGGCGGGGCGCGGCGACAACGACGGCCCCGGACCGTGTGACGTCACGATCCACCCCGACGGCCGGTACGCGTACGTCCCCGACATCTTCGCCGACAAGCTGACCGTCATCGACTACGAGTCGTTCGAGATCGTGAACCAGATCCCGGTCGACCCCGTCGGCGACGCCGACAACGTCAGCCCGTGGATGGACACCGCCTCCTGGGACGGCGAGACCCTGCTGGTGGAGAACAACGAGGGCGACACCGGCACCGAGAGCGTCTGGGACATCAGCGACCCCGCCGAGCCCGAGGAGGTGGTCCGGTTCACCGCCGACGACGGGCTGGGTGCGCTCCCGCTGACCAGCGAGATCGGGCCGGATTCGGAGACCGCGTACGTCTTCACCGCCGACTCCGAGGACGTGACCGTGATCGACCTGGCGGCCAACGAAATCACCGGGCGGATCGATCTCGGCGGCTCCGCGTTCGTGGGGAGCTGGGATCCCGCCCGCGAGAAGCTCTACGTCCCGGTGCAGACGAGCGACGAGGTGAAGGTGATCGACCACGCGAGCCGGGAGGTCGTCGAGACCATCGCCGTCGGGTCGAAGCCGTACGGGGCGACCGCCGGCACCGTCCGCCCGGAGACCGACGCCTCCAGCAACCTGCTCGCGTCGCTGGCTTCGATCGGGGTGGAGATCCCCGGCAGCGGCACCACGTACTGCATCGGCGAGTGTGCCTGCGGCCACCAGCTCTGATGTCCGACGGCGACACCGACCTCACGCGCCGGTCGCTGCTGGCGGCGGCCGCGGCGGGCGGCGTCGCGAGCACCGCGGGGTGTTCGGGCGTCACCACGCCCTCCGACGTCGCCGCCGCCGCGACCGTCGAGGGCAACGTGGGCTACTTCCGCGGCCCCGCGCAGGTCGACACGGGTGAGTCGACGTTCGTCGACGCCCGGTCGATGGCGCAGTACCGCGCCGACCACGTCTACGGCGCCCGCCACGCCCCGATCGGGACGCTGGAGACCCGTCAGGCGAGCGACGACGGGTTCGTCCCCGACGCCGAGGGGTTGGCGTCGGCGCTCGGGTCGATCGGGATCGCCCCCGACGACGACGTGGTGGTCTACGGCAGCAGCGTCGGCTCCCGGGTCTCCCGGGTGGTG
>CAZIQT010000190.1:0-3331 GCA_964541645.1 uncultured Halobellus sp.
GCCACTCTCCCTCGGACCGATAACCGAGTTGTCCACCGACTCCCTCCCCGGGACGTCGCTCACGCACACCGAGAGCGTGATCGAGATCCCGTTCAGCGAGGACGTCTCGAAGGCGGGCGGGGCGGCCGGAGCCCTGACGCTCGGCGGCAACATCACCGTCAGCGTCGACGGGGAGAACGTCACCGACCGCTACGTCCTCGACGCCGACGGCTCGGCGGACGGGCAGGTCGTGGTCACGTCGGCCACGCCGGTCGGCCCCGGCGCGGACCTCGACGTTGCGGTCGACGCCGTGAACGACTCCGCCGACGTCGAGACGGTCACTCCTGGCGTCGTCGACGCGACGGTGACGGACGCGAGCGTCTCCGAGGGCGGCGACGTCGACGCCTACGCGAACGAGACCGTGGCGTTCGTCGCGGGCGACGCCGACCGGTCGTTCGAGGTCACCACCGACGCCGGCGCGTTCGCGTTCGCCGGCCGGACCGGCAACGGCAGCCAGGTGTTCGCGTTCGATTCCGCGGCGCGAAACTGGAGCGGGGAGTACGCGATCGAGTCGACCGGCGGCGCCGAGGCGACCACCGATCTCGCGCTCCGCGACCTGGGGCTGTCGGTCCGCGTCGAGACCCAGACCGTCACGACCGCAGGGGGGATCGACGCGCAGCTCTCCGCGGCCGACAGCGGGCGAACGGTCGCTGCGGCGCTCGAAACGGCCGACGGTGCGGTCGTCGACCGGCGGACCCGAACCCTCGGCGGCAACGGCGACGTGACCGTCGCGTTCGGACGCGACAGCCTCGCCGAGGCCGGCCCCGGAAACTACACCGTCAACGTCTCCGACGCGGCCACGGGCGCGGCGGTCGACTCCGGCCGGATCCGCGTCGTCGCCGCCGACGAGCGGACTTCGGGGTTCGACTCGACCGTGACGACCGAGCACGCCGGCGACGTTGCGACGCTCGACGTCGAACTCCGGTACGCCGACGCGGCGACGGTGACGGTCGGCGGGCCGGACGTGGGGGGTCGCGCGAACGTGACAGTCGCCGACCGCGACGACGACGGCCGGGTGCGGGTGCGGTTCAACACCGCCGCGGCGGCCGGCGCGACGACGCTTCCGGACGACGGCGGCGACGTGTTCGGGACGGCGCCGGTCGAGGCCAACGCCTCCGGGAGGCCCGACGCCGTCGTCGCTGCCGACGCCGGCGATCTCGCCACGGCGTCGGCCGGACTCGATCCCGGCGAGTACGACCTGGCGGTCCGGCCGGGATCGAACGCGAGCGCGGCGGCGACCGGGGTCGGAACGCTCGTGCTCCGGCAGCCCTCGCCGCAGCGACTCGACACGTTGACCGCGCCCGCGAACGCGACGCTCTCGACGCCCGCCGAGGCGTCCGCCGCGGCCGAGGCGGGACGGCTCACCGACGCCGCCGGGGTCGCGACCGGGGATCTGGTGGTCCACCGGATCGTCGCGCCGGGACTCGCGGGCGCGCTCGCCGACGCGCCGGGGAACGACACCGAGTCGTTCTTCGGACTGGCCGGCCGGGAGTCGGGCGCGCGCTACGCGCTGAACGTCACACAGCATGCGCGTGATGTCGGCGGCAACGCGGACCCGTATCGCCTTCGTCTGAACAACACGACCGCGCGGGTCGTCGCCGACGCGGCCAACGACACGTACTTCGTGATCTACCGAAGCGACGGTCCCGCCGCCGTCCCGTGGAACGGCACCGCCGAGACCGGCCCGGCCGACCCGGACGCGCCCGCGGCCGGCGACCCGCTTTCGGCCGAGTTCACCGTCCACCCCGACGGCCCGTTCGCCGACCTTGAGCGGGCGGACCGGCGGGTCACGGCGAACCACTCCGTCGTCGCGGCCCGGATCGACGCCGCCGCCCCGATCGTGGTCACGAACGCCACGAACCAGTCGGTGACGGGCCGGACGACCCTGGCGCCGGGGTCGGCGTTCGACCTCCGGATCCGGTCGAACGGGACCGATCGGGAGTTCCTGCGGACGGCGCGCGCGACAGTCGGCCCCGACGGCGGCTGGAACGCCACCGTCGACTTCGACGCCCTGCGCGTCGGCGACACGTTCACCGTCCGGTCGGCCGCCGACACCGTCGCCCCGGCGCACGAACTCGCGGTCGACGGCGAGGTTCGTGCGGATCCGGCGCGGAACGCGTCGACGGCGACGCCGACGCCCGACCCGACCGTCACGACCGCGTCCGGATCGGGCGGTGGGGGTGGCGGGGGCGGTGACGACGGTGACGACGACCCCGACCCGCCGTCCCCGGAGCCGACCGCCACCGCGACGCCGACGGTATCGCCCGACTCCGGCGGGTCCGTGATCGACTCGACCCGCCAGTTCCTCGGCGGCGTGCTCGGCTCCGCGGTCGACGACGCCGACGCCGAGTCGATCCGTGACCGGCTGTTCGACTTCGACGTCGCCGTCGTGGCGGGCGCGCTGCTCGTCGTCGCGATCTACGCCGCCCGGCAGGGGTAGCGCCGGAACCGGGCGACGCGACGGCCCCGCGGGCGTTCGGTCCGTCGTAACGCCTAAGAAGCGAAGAACCGTTCCCTTCGGTAATGAATTCGAACGCGTACTCGGACCTCGCCGGTCCACCCGGTACGGAACGGAGGTGGTTCCGTGGGCGTTGAGATCAAGGAATCGACCGTCTCGGACGCGGAGTTCGAGGAGATGAAGGGGTTCGTCCGCGACTACCTCGCCGCCAGCGTCGAGAGCGAGGACGACGGCGGCCGGATGCGGTGGTACCCCTGGCACAGCGCGGAGTACCGCTTCAACCACATCCTGAACGTGGTCGACCTCGCGACCGAGATCGCCGAACGGGAGGGCGCGGACGTCGACGCCGTGCGCGTCGCCGCGCTCTTCCACGACATCTCGAAGCTCGAAGCCGATCAGGAGGTCCACGCCGAAGAGGGCGCCCGGGTCGCCCGCGAGTATCTGACCTCCCACGGGGAGTTCCCGGCGTCGTTCGTCGAACAGGTGTGTCAGATCGTCGCCGACCACTCGTATCAGGGGTCGCTCGACGACGTGTCGCTCGAAACTCGGAGCCTCATCGAGGCCGACATCCTCGACAAGGTGGGCGCCAACGGCACGGCGCTGATGCTGCTCCGGATGGGGTACGAGTCCCGAACGCACATGGACGCCGCCGAGATGGTCGAGCGGGTGCTCGACCGCGGCCGCGACGCCGCCGATCGGGTCGAGTCCGACACCGCCGAGACCATCGTCCACAAGCGGCTCAAGCGCGTCCGGTGGTTCCGCGAGTGGCTCGAAAGCGAGGTCTCGGAGATGGACCACGACCTCGGCGACGGCCCCGGGGTGTGACTCCGCGGC
>CAZIQT010000191.1:0-3305 GCA_964541645.1 uncultured Halobellus sp.
CCTTCGAGGAGTTCGAAGAGAAGACCGACCGCACCCTCTACGTGTCGGCGACCCCAGGCGACTACGAGCGCGAGCACTCCGAACAGGTGGTCGAACAGATCGTCCGTCCGACCCACCTCGTCGACCCGGAGATCCAGGTCGCGGACGCCACCGGGCAGGTCGACGACCTGCTCGACCGGATCGACGACCGGATCGACGACGAGGAACGCGTGCTCGTCACCACGCTCACCAAACGCATGGCGGAGGACCTCACCGAGTTCCTCGAGGAGTCGGGCGTCGACGTGGCGTACATGCACGACGAGACCGATACGCTGGAACGCCACGAGCTGATCCGGGACCTCCGGCTCGGCAACATCGACGTCCTGGTCGGGATCAACCTCCTCCGGGAGGGGCTCGACATCCCCGAGGTCTCACTCGTCGCCATCCTCGACGCCGACCAGGAGGGGTTCCTCCGCTCTACGACCACGCTGGTCCAGACGATGGGGCGCGCCGCCAGAAACGTCGAAGGCGAGGTGGTGCTCTACGCCGACGAGACCACCGACGCGATGGAGTCGGCGATCTCGGAGACGCGCCGGCGTCGCCGGATCCAGCGGGAGTACAACGAGGAACACGGCTTCGAGCCCAAGACCATCGAGAAGTCGGTCGACGAGATCACCCTCCCCGGTAGCGACGCCGACCGCTCGACGACCACCGACGAGGAGCCCGAGGACGCCGCGGAGGCCCGCGAGCGGATCGACTACTTGGAGGCTCGGATGGCGGAGGCGGCCGACGACTTGGAGTTCGAGCTCGCGGCCGATATCCGCGACCGGATCGGCCACCTGCGACGGGAGTTCGGGATCGCCGACGACGGCGACCGCGAGGAGGACGTCGACGGCGTCGACCCTGGCGTCGACCCCCTCGATGGGGTGCCGCCGGACTCGAACCCGAAGTGATCCCGTCGACCGCCGCTGCGCCCGTCGATCTCGAATCTCAAGGTTTATTCCCCGGTCGTCACTACGCGGCGTCTACGATGAGTTGCGTGCCGACGTACCGCCGTTTCGATGCCGAACGTCACCGGGGGACGCGGGGACGGGAGACCTGATGCGGCGGTGCCACCGCCGGGGAGACTCTCGTCCGGCCGCGCCGATCGCCTGCGCCGCACGCCCGTCGGGGGGGCACCGCCGAGCGTAATGACTGCGTCCGCCTCCGACCGGCTCCAGCGGTCGTTCCTCCGGTATCAGCACGTGTTCGTGTTCCTCGCGCCCGTGGCGTTCGTGGCCGCGGTCGTCGCCGGCGCGCCGACGTCGGGGACCGGAACGAGCTACTGGCTGGAGTACTGGTGGCTGTTCCCGGCGTTCCTCCTCGGGGCCACGATCGTCAACACCGTCGGCATCAGCGGCTCGGCGCTGTTCGTCCCGTTTCTGATCTTCGTCTACCCGGTGTTCGCGAGCCCGCTCGACCCGCCCACGATCGTGAAGGTCGGGCTGATCAGCGAGGCGTTCGGGCTGTCGAGTTCGTCGCTGGCGTTCATCCAGTACGGCCTGGTCGACCGGCGGCTGGCGGTCGCGCTCGTCGGCGGCGCGGTCCCGTTCGTCGTCGCGGGGGCGCTTCTGTCCTTCGTGATCCCGGAGCCGTTGTTCCACGGCCTCCTGGGGCTGGCGCTGCTCGCGGCGTCGTATCTCCTGTTCCGGATCGACCTCGACCACGAGGGCGCGAGCGGTGCCGACGACTCGGAGTCCGACCCCGACGCCGCCGCCGACGGCGGCCGCTCCGACCGTCCGAACGACCCCGGAAAGCTCGGCCCCGCCGGCGTCGACACCGACGAGACGGGCACCGTGACGCGGGTCGACCGCGACGGCGGCGACTACCGGTACACCCGCGGCGGCTACCTCCGCCGGTTCGCGAACTACAGCGTCGGCGGCACGTTCCAGGGGCTCGCGGGCTTCGGGGTGGGTGAACTCGGCATCATCTCCATGCTCGGCACGAAGGTCCCGGTCCGGGTCGCGATCGGGACGAACCACATCGTGGTCGCGCTGACTGCGGTGTTGGCGTCGCTGGTCCACGTCTTCGGCGGCGGGTTCGTGGGCGGTCACAGCCTCAGCCTCGCGTCGACGCCGTGGAACATGGTCGTGTTCACGGTCCCGGCGACGGTGACGGGCGGCCAGATCGCGCCGTACGTCTCGAACGCGCTCAGCACGTCGACGATCAAAACGTTCGTCGGCGGGCTGTTCGCGGTGATCTCGGTCGCGCTGTTCCTGATGGCCGCGGGCGGGGTCTGAGCCCCGGTCGCCGGCGGCCCGGCGGCTACTCGGTTCGGTCCTCGACCGCGCCGACGCGCATCTCCACGTAGCGACGCGGCCACTCGGCGAGGTGTCGCCGAACCGCCCGGAGGACGCCCGGCGCCGACGTCGTCGGCGCGCGGTCGCTGCCCGGGACGCCGGGGTCGCGTTTGTGACTCATGCGCATGCGTTTCTCGCGGTCCGAATTAACTGTACCGATCGTTCGTGTCCCGCAGGAACCGGTCACCGCGTCGACTCGTAGGACTCCTCGAGGTTCAGATCCACGTCGGCCGCGGCCTCGCCGTCCCGTCCGTCGAGGTCGCCGACGGCGTCGCCGCTCTCGACGTCCTCGACCGCCGCGATGATCTCGTCGATGTCGTCGAGCCCGAGGAGTTTCCGGGTCTCGGCGTCGAACTCCAGACTGTCGAGCCCTGCGGACTCCTGGACGTCCGAGCCGGTGAGCCCCCGGCCGTACCGCCCCAGCAGGCTAGTGAGCTCTTGAGGAAGCACGAACGTCGACGACGGCGACGTGCCGATCCGTTCTAAGCTCTCCAGCCCCCGGTCGACGATCGCGCGCTCGCCCATCGACTCCGACGCGCGGGCCCGGAGCACGGTCGCGACCGCGTCACCCTGCGCGCGGAGCACCGACGCCTGCTTCTCGCCTTGGGCGCTGATCACGTTCGACTGCTGTTCGCCCTGGGCGGTCTCGATCGCGGAGCGGCGCTGCCCCTGGGCTTCGAGGATCATCGCCCGGCGACGGCGCTCCGCGGAGGACTGCTGTTCCATGGCGTCCTCGACGCCCCGGCTGGGTTTGACCGACCGCACCTCCACGCTCTCGACGCGGATCCCCCACTCGTCGGTGGGCGCGTCGAGTTCCTCGTTGATCCGGCGGTTGATCGTCTCCCGCTCCGAGAGGGTGTCGTCGAGGTCCATGTCGCCGAGGACGGCCCGGAGGGTGGTCTGTGCGAGGTCCGACACCGCACCCTCGTAGTCGTCGACTTCGAGGAACGCCCGCTTCGCGTCCATCACCCGGATGTAGACGACCGC
>CAZIQT010000192.1:0-3292 GCA_964541645.1 uncultured Halobellus sp.
GCCGGCGCCGAGCGGCTGGGCGAACTCGTCGGCGACGACAGCGGGTTCGGGGGGTGACGACGGGGCGGTGCGGAGGTGTGGGCGGCCGACGCCCGGTCTCAGAGCCGCCGCGCCAGCCGCACCGCTTCGATGACGGTCAGAACCGACGTCACCAGAAGCGCCGTCGACGTCGCGAGCACGAACGCCAGGATCAGGAACCACCCCTCCGGACCCACCCCGGGGTACTCGCGCGTCCCCGCGAAGGGGCCGAGCAGCTCGAGAACGCGGGCCAGATACGCGAGGACCGCGAGGGCGACGCCGACCGCGGCGCCGACGGCGCCGTTCCGCGGCACGCGCAGCGCCTGCACCAGTCCCGATCCCGGCGGGCGTTCGGGTACCTCGTCGCTCACGGGCGGGGTTGGCGCGGCGGCGACAAATCCCCACCGGTTCGCGAGCGGATGGGGATGGCGGGCGCGAGACCGAACCCCTAAAGGCCGATGGCTTCGAGATTCGTGTAATGACGACGTTGGGTACGGCGAGTGCAGCCCCCGGAGAGATCGACACGGGCCGTCTCGCGGTGGGTGAGACCCGCGACGGGACGGCCGTGGGGCTCCCCTGTGCGGTGATCAACGGCGCTTCCGACGGGCCGACGCTCTATCTACAGGCGGCTTCGGACGGCGACGAACTCAACGGGGTCGGCGTCATCAACCGGGTGGTCCCCCGGCTCGACCCCGCGGTCCTCTCCGGGACGATCCTGGTGGTCGGGGTCGTGAACTACCACGCGTTCCAGACCGCCGAGCACCGGAACCCGATCGACGACACCAAGATGAACCGCGCGTACCCCGGCGACGAGAACGGCACCTCCTCCGAGCGGATCGCGGCGGCGACGTTCGACGCCGCCACCCGGGCGGACATCGCCTTGGACCTCCACCAGGGGTCGACCTCGCGCATGATCGACGAGGTCCGGGTTCGGTGTGGCCGCCGTCACCGGCTCCACGACGACTGCCTGGCGCTCGCGAAGGCGTTCGGCTGCGGCTACGTCCTCGACCAGAAGGGCCCCGGCGGTCAGCTCGCCCGCGCCGCCCCCGACGAGGGGGTCCCGACGATCGACCCCGAGCTCGGCGGGTGCGTCGGGTGGGATCAGGACAGCATCGAACTCGGCGTCGAGGGCGTGTTCAACGTGCTCAGGGAGTACGGCTTCCTGTCGGGCGGGGCGTCGTCGGACAGACAGACCCGCGCGAAGGGGTTCGACCAGTTCGGCTCCCCGTCCGGGGGGCTGGTCCGGTTCCGGGCCGGCCTCGGCGACCGGATCTCCGCGGGCGACCTGCTGTTCGAGGTCACCGACGTCTTCGGCGAGACCAAAGCGCGCGTGACCGCGAACAACGACGGCATCTTCTGGCGCACCCGTCGCCTCCCGCAGGTCGCGACCGGGGAGTACGTCTGCTCGGTCGGCACCAACGTCGACACCTACTGAGACGATGCCCGGAGCGCACCCGCTCGACCTGTCGTGTTCGGTCTGTCCCCGCGAGTACGGCTTCGACGCGTGGCAGTGGCGGTGTGACTGCGGCGCGCCCCTGGAGTTCGCCGTCGAGCCACAGGAGCGGGCCGACGCGGCGCTCGACGCCCCGCCGGCGTCGTGGGCCGATTCCACCGCCGGGTTGTGGTCGTTCGACGCGTTTCTCCCGACCCCGGGACGCGTCTCGCTGGGCGAGGGGTTGACGCCGCTGGTCGACGCGCCGGCGTGGGACGCCGAGTTCAAACTGGAGTACGTCTCGCCGACGGGATCGTTCAAGGACCGCGGCGCGACCACGACCCTGTCGGTCGCCGCCGAGTTGGGCGTCGACCGCGTGGTCGAGGACTCCTCGGGCAACGCCGGCGCCGCGATCGCGACCTACGCCGCCCGGGCGGGGATCGACGCCGAGATCTACGTGCCGGCGTCGGTCAAACCCGGGAAGCTGCGGGCGATCGAGCGCGCGGGGGCGACCCCGGTGCCGGTGGAGGGGAGCCGCGAAGCCGTCACCGACGCCTGCGTCGACGCCGTCGAGTCGGGCGACGCGTGGTACGCCTCCCACGCGTGGAACCCCGCCTTCTTCGCGGGCACCGCGACGTTCGCCCACGAGGTCTGCGCTCAGCGGGGGTGGACCGCGCCCGACGCGGTGGTGTTGCCGGTGGGCCACGGCACGCTCTTTTTGGGCGCGTACCGCGGGTTCCGCGCGATCGATCGCCTCGGGTGGATCGAGTCGACGCCGCGGCTGCTGGGCGCACAGGCGTCGGGGTACGCCCCGATCGTCGCCGAGCGGCACGGCGCCGACGCCGCCGCCGGGGACAACGAGGTCGCCGACGGGATACGGATCCGCGAGCCCGTCAGAAAACAACAGATCCTCGACGCGATCGACGCCACCGACGGCGACGCGATCGCCCTTCCGGAGTCGGCGGTCGAGGACGCACTCGACGCCCTCCACCGCCACGGGTTCTACACCGAGCCGACGTGTGCGATCGCGCCGGCGGCGCTCGCGACCTACCGGGACCGCGGCGCGATCGCGCCCGCCGACGACGTGGTGGTGCCGCTCACCGGCAGCGGGCTGAAGTCCTGAGCCTGGGATGGGGGTCGGGCCCCGACCTCACTGCCGCCGGGTGCGGTTCCGGCGGTCGTCCCAGTCGATCCACTCCTGTTCCCACCCGGTCTCGGCGAAGTAGCCCTGGGATTCGCTCCGCTCGCGGTCCTCGCGGACGGTCCGGTTCCGGACCGGGCCGGACGCCTGCTCGCCGTCGACCAACAGCGGGTCGAACGCCACCGGGCCGGCGCGGTCCACCACCTCGCCCCCGGCGTCGACCGCGGCGAGGGTCTGGTCGGGGCCGCCGAGCGGGAGGACCAGCCGGCCGCCGGGGGCGAGCTGATCGACCAGCCGCTCCGGCGGGGCGACCGCGGCGGCCTCGACCAGGATCCGGTCGAACGGCGCGTACTCCGGCAACCCGTCGGCGCCGTCGCGGGCGTCGACGAGCACACCCGGGTAGCCCGCGCTCTCGAGGTTCGACCGCGCGACGTACACCAACTGGCGGTCGATGTCGACGGCGTGGACGCGGGCCTCGCCGACCAGCTCCGCCAGCAGCGCCGCGGTGTACCCGACCCCCGCGCCGACGACGAGCACGTCGCCGGTGGGGTCGTCGGCGGTCGCGTCGGCGTCCGGCGTCGACGCCGCCTGGGGGACGACGTCGAGCGCGGTCAGGAGCCGCGCGGCGGTGTCGGGGGCCAGCACCGTCGTTCCGGCCACGTCGTCGCCCTGCCCGTGGTAGGGCGCGTCGTCGACGAACG
>CAZIQT010000193.1:0-3290 GCA_964541645.1 uncultured Halobellus sp.
CGCCGTACAGCTTCCGGTTCCACTGGGTTCGCGCCCGGCCGTCGCCGTGTTCGCCGGAGACCGACCCGCCGTACTCGACCACCAGGTCGGTGATGGCGTCCGAGAGCTCGTACATCGTGTCGAGCCCGTCGTCGGACTTGAGGTTCAGGAGCGGCCGGATGTGGAGGACGCCGGGGCCCGCGTGGGCGTAGTAGGCCGCGAACGTGTCGTGGGCCTCGAACAGCTCCTGGAGGTCCGCGACGTACGACGGCAGCGCCTCCGGAGGCACGGCGGTGTCCTCGACGAACGGCCAGTGTTTGTCGTCGCCCGTGTTCGACAGCAGGATCGGGAGCCCGGCTTTACGCATCTTCCAGAACCGCGCCTGCCGATCGTCGTCGTACGCCTCTAAGGCGTCGACCGCGTGGATCGGGGTCCGGCCCTCGGCCGACGCCGCGGCGTCGGCGTCGGGCAGCCGGTCGGCGAGGAGGTCCTGCACCTTCCGGCGGCCGGCGTCGGGGGTGTCGGCGTAGAACTCCACCAGGAGCGTCGCGGCCGTGCCCTCCGGCAGCGTCGCCACGAGGTCGGCGAACTCCGGCGTGTCCCGCGCCATATCGAGCAGCACGTCGTCCATCACCTCCACGGCCGCGGGGTCGTGCTCCAAGATCGGAGCGACGTCGCGCATCGCCGACACCACGCCGTCGTAGGTGAGCATGACGACCGCCGTCTCGGGCGGAATCGGCTCCAGCGAGACGGTCGCCTCGGTGACGATGGCGAGCGTCCCCTCGCTGCCGGCCAGGAGTCGGGCCAGATTCACCGCCCCCCGCTCCTTGGCGTCGTCAACCAGCATGTCCAGGTTGTACCCGGAGACGTTCCGCTTCAGCGGCGGATACCGCGCCTCGATCTCCGCGGCCTCCTCGTGGATGAGCCGGCCGACCTCGGCGTACACCTGCGCCTCGATCGGGGAGCCGGCCTCGCGCGCCGCCACCGCCCGGTCGTGGAGGTCGTCGACGTCGACCCACCCGAACGTCGTGCGGGTACCGTCCGCGAGCACCACCTCGCAGGACTCGACGTACGCGTCGGTCTTGCCGTACTTCAGCGAGTGGGCGCCGGTGGTGTTGTTGCCGATGGCGCCGCCGAGGACGCTCTTGTCCCCCCACGCGGGGTCGGGGGCGAACTTGAGCCCGTGGGGTTCGACCGCGTCGTTCAACCGGGCGATGGTGACCCCCGGACGCGCCCGGGCCGTCCCGGCGTCGGGGTCGACGTCCACGACCTCGTTCATGTATCGTTTGAAGTCGAGGACGACCGCCTCGTTGACCGCCTGCCCCGCCAGGCTGGTGCCGCCGCCACGCGGGAGCACCGGGATGTTCTCCGCCGCACAGTACGTCATCACCGCCTCGACGTCGTCGGCCGACCGCGGCGCCACCACCCCGACCGGGCGCTCCCGGTAGGCGCTTGCGTCCGTCGCGAACAGTTCCCTCGTGTACGAATCGAACCGCACGTCGCCGTCGACCCGGGCGTCGAGTGCGTCGACCAGCTCCGGCGCCTCGACGTCGTCACTGCGGTAGTCGTAGGGGGCCCGTCGGTCGGCGGCTGGGTCCGTCGGGGGCGGTGCTCGATCGTCGTTCGTCGTGTCTGATGTTGTCATCGGAGTGAGCGCGCCGTGGTCAGTGAGGGGTCGATCCGGAAACCGAACCCGGAACCGGCCCCCGTGACCCGACGCCGTGTCAGAAGCTGCCCGGTGCCACCACGTACGCGAGCAGCAGGGTCAGTATACCGGTCGCAACGCCGTAGTACGCGACCGGAATCAGTTCGAGTCGAATGACGCGGCCCTCCTCGCCGATGAGCCCGACCACCGTGAGCGCCGCGACGACGTTGTGGATGGCGATCAGGTTGCCGATGGCGCCGCCGACCGCCTGGCCGGCGACGATGACCTGCGTCGGCGCGCCGATCTGCTGGGCGGCCTGGTACTGGAACAGCCCGAACAGGATGTCGCTCACCGTGTTCGACCCGGCGATGAACGCGCCGAACGCGCCGATGAACCCGGAGAAGAACGGGAACGCGGCGCCGGTCGCGCTGGCGGTCAGCTCCGACAGCAGCCCGAGCATCCCGCTCGACACCGGCGCCGTCTCCAGCACCACGGTGCTGCCGGTGCGCTGCATGATCATCACCGTCGCCACCGCGAACCACAGCGCGACCACCGCGGGCGCGATGTTGCGGACCGCCTCCGACCAGGAGGCTTTGATGTCGTCGGTGCTCATCCCGTGCAGCGCGTACGTGACGACCGCGACGAGCACGAACAGGCTGCCCGGGAGGTAGAGCAGTTCGACCCCCTCGGAGAAGGGGGTGCCCAGGATGTTCTCCCAGACCAGAACGCCCGTGCTCGACAGGAACGACTGGAGCGGACCGACGACCCGCGTCACCACGAGCAGCGCCGCGACAAGCACGTACGGCAGCCACGCCGTCGCCAGCGACATGCCCTCACCGCGGCCCGGGTCGGCGGTGACCGTCCCGCCGTCGGCGGCGACCGTCTCGTTACCGCGCCGCCCGCCGACGCCCTGACCGGGCTCGATGGAGCCGACCCAGTGGTCGGGCCACTGGGCCTGCGGCCCGAAGTCCCACTCGTCGTCGGGGAGGAAATACCCCGCGCGCAGCGTCGCCGTCACGACCAGCAGGCCGACCATCGCCCCGAGCAGGGCGGGGAACGTCGGGCCGAGGAGCACGGCCGTCGCGACGTACGGGATCGCGAATGCCGCCCACGCGAACAGCGCGAGCGGGAGGATCTCGATCGCCGGCCGGATCGACCGCTCCTCCCCGAAGAACCGGGTCATCATCGCGACCCCGATGAACGGGATGGCGATCCCGACCACGGCGTGGATGAGCGCCGCCCAGACGCCGATCTGGGCGACGTAGGCGCCGACGCTCGCGAACCCGCCCTGTCCGACGACCTCCTGGGCGGCACTGGTCCCCTCGGCGAACACGACGTCGCGCAGACCGATGATCAGGGGCGTGCCGACGGCACCGAACGTGATCGCCAGGATGTTGCCCGTCAGCGCCACCACGACGGCCGCAAGCGGCGGGAACCCGAGCCCGACCAACAGCGGACCAACGATGGCGGCGGGCGTGCCGAACCCGGCGGCCCCCTCGATGAACGACCCCATCAGGAACACCAGCAGGATCACCTGTACCCGGCGGTCGTCGCTGATCTGCGAGAAGCCGGCGTTGATCACGTCGAACGCGCCGGACTGTTTGAGCGTGTACAGCAGGAGGATCGCTCCGAAGACGATCACCAGGATCCGGGTGGCGGTCATCGC
>CAZIQT010000194.1:0-3252 GCA_964541645.1 uncultured Halobellus sp.
CTCGGAGATGACCGATCCCAGCGCCTACTCCGACGAGCATTTCCTGGCCCACGGGGTCGTGTTCTTCCACAACTACCTGGAGGCGACGGGGATGACCCGCGGGATCCAGGTGGTCAAGATGCGCGGCACCGACATCGACTGCGACATCCGGTCGCTCCGGTTCACCGACGAGGGGCTGGTGATCGACCCGACGAAGCGGGTGAACTTCTGAGATGTACGAACGCGCCTTCGGTTCCGACTGGGAGTCGCTGTCGGCCGAGGAGTCGATCAGGCGGTCGTACGCCCTCGGGATCGCCGCCGGGCTCGGTCACGAGAACCGCGCGGAGCGCGCCCGAATCCGGGAGTTGGCGTCGAGCGCGTACGAGCGCAGCGTCCTGGATCTGGCGTACGAGGAGGGAAAACGCGAGGTCGCCGACGTCCGGGCGCACCACGACTCCGACGAGGCGGCGTGGGAGGAGCTGGTCGAGCGGTCCGAGGCGCCGTCGCCGGAGTCGCTGCCGACCGACCAGGTCGACTCCCGGCCGCCCGGCGCGGTCGACCGCCCCTCGGTGCTCGACGGGTTCGACGCCGACGATCTGCGCCGGCTCCGGCTCCCGTCGCTGCTCGACCGCGACGGGGAGTGACCGCCGCCGAACGCAGCCGCAAACGCGAAGTGCGTACACGCCCGAGATGCGTCACGAACCGTGGCATCCGACCGCACGCCGATCACGCCGGAGGCGTTCGCCGCCGCCGTCGACAGTTTAGACCGCGACGCGCTCGCGGGGTTCGTTGGACGGCTCGAAGCCGCCGCCGACGCGACCGCGTCGGTCGAGGTCGACCCGCCGACGGTCGCCGTCGACGACGGCGACGGCCGGACCCGCCTGTTCGTCGCCCCACCCGATAGAACGGCCCCCGACCTCCCGGAGGACCCGGCTCCCGACGTGGTCGTGGTTGGGTCCGCCAGCCGCCCCGCGTGGGTCGACGGCGCCGCCGTCCGGACGCCGGCGGACCTCAGACGCCAACTCCTGTACGCGGTGTCGCCCGAGGCCGCGGAGTCGATCGCCGAGGAGTGGCTCGGGGTTCCGGCGCGGGCCGCGTCGTACGCCCCGGGGCCGACGTCGCCACCCGACTCCCACGGGAGTGCCCCCCCGGCCGACGGCAACGCCTCCGACTCCGGATCGGGATCGGAGGCGCCTGGCGGGGCGGCCGCCCCGGGGACGCGGGACACGAAGGGTGCGGCGACCGCCGGCGGGGACGACGCCGACGACCCCCGGCCGGGGAGCGCGCCCGAGAACCCCGCTGATCCGACCGACGACACGGGGGGATCGGAAGTGCCGGCGACGCACGGCGCCGCTGGCCTCGCGGTCGTCGCGGTGTTGGTGGCGATGATCCTCGCGGTCGCCGGCGGCGTCGTGTACGCCGCTGAGGTCGCCCCCGACGGCGACGCCGGAGCGTTCGCGGCGGCCGCGCCGGCCGCGTCGACCGACGGCGGGCTCTCGGAGGCGGAGATCCGCCGCCGGTCCCGGGAGCCGATCGACGACAGCGGCGCCATCACCGGCGGATCGACCGCGTCGCCCGGCGGGGAGGCGTCGCTGCGACCGCTCGACGGCCCCAACGACACCGAAGCGAACCGGAACGTGCGCCCCGTTCCGACCTGCGAGCGGTCGTTCCTCGCGGTCGTCCAGCTCCAGATGAACGCCCTGAAGTACAACAACGACACCACGAACGACGGCATCCGGACGGTCCGGCGGTTCGCGTCCCCACAGAACCGACAGACCATCCGGTCGTTCGACGAGTTCGCGCGGATCATCAAGAGCCCGACCTACAGCCCGATGCTGTCGCACGACAGCGCCCAGTTTACCCCGATCCAGTCCAGCGACGACTACGCACAGGTGCAGGTGCTCACCCGCGAGGACGGGAACGTGACCGGCAAATACTACTTCCGGCTGCGGAAGGCCGAGAGCGGCGGTTACGACGGCTGTTGGACGACCGACGCCGTGGTGTCGGTTCCGGAGACCACCAACTTCTCCGGCCGGGTCGCGGGCCGCTCCACCGGCACCAACGGAACCGCGTAGGTCGCGGCGTTCATCCGGCGGCCCGGCGGCGACGCGCCACCCACACCGGCACCGCGAGCGCGAGCGCCGCCGGGATCGTCCACAGATCCGTACTGGAATAGAGGTTCGCCGCCGGCGGGAGCCACCCCGAGACCGGGAACAGATACGGCGGCGCGACGCCGTCGACCCGGAGCACGAACGTGTCGAGGAGGAGGTGGGTCACGCCGCCGCAGAGTAAGAACGCGAGGCCGGCCCGGCGGTCCGACGCGCGCAGGGTCACCGCCCCGATCCCGCTCAGCACGACGACGCCGCCGAGGGTGTGCAGTCCCCAAAACGAGTACGGAACCCCGACCGCCGTGCCGGCGACCACGTCCAGGAGGACCGTCGCCTTCATCGCGTCGGGCGCGGCCGCCCCGACGAGCACCGGCGGGAGATACCGGTCGGGGCGTCCGGTCCACCACACCGCGGCGGCGCCGACCACGTACGCGAACAGCACGTGAGTGAGCAGGTCGGGCATCACTCCCCCTCCCGAGGCACGAACGCCCGTCGGTCGAGGTCGACGCGCCACCGCCGCAGGAACGCCCCGGCGGCAAGAGCGATCCCCGCGATCGAGACCGCGTACATCGCGTTCAGGGAATCGGGCGACTGCACGTCGTAGGCGGCGGTCACGAGCCGACGGTCGGGCGCCAACTCCCCGTACACCTGGACCTGATCGCCGACCGCGACGTCGGCCGCGGTCGGGTCGGTCACCCGCAGCGAGAGGGAATCGGCGGTGACGACCACCCGGCCGTCGTCGGTCGCGGTCACCTCCCCCCAGAGGTGGACCGTCTCCCCGACGTGGGCGTCGTAGTCGGCGTCGATCGCCCCCGCGTCGGGGTAGGCGTCGGTCCCGTTGAACTGCGCGCCGAAGCCGACGACCAGCGTCGCAGCCGCCACACACAACGCCATCAGGATCCCGAGTCGTCGCACGCACCTGGATTTGGACGGCTCCGGATTAGGTCTGGCTATCGGGGCGGGTCCGCAGCGTTGATCCGGCGGTGTGGCCTGTGATCGGTATGACCATCTTGCAGGTGTCGGCGCCGGCGTCGATCCCGCTGCTGTTCGTGATCGGGATCGGCGCCGGCGTCGCGGCCACGCTGACGATGGATCGCGTGATGACGCGGCTCGACGAGGGGGCGACGCCCCCGAAGATCGCGAGCGGGGTGTTGACCCGCACGGA
>CAZIQT010000195.1:0-3245 GCA_964541645.1 uncultured Halobellus sp.
CTACTACATCGACCTGGAGTTCCCCGTCGTCAACGACGACGCCTTCGCCCGGGAGAGCGTGGCCGCAACCGACGCCTCCGCGACCCGGATCTCCGAGGAGGCGGTCGGAAACCTCTCGGAACTCGACGCCGCGCTGCTCGTGGAGATCCAGGACGGGTTCCCGCTCACCGCGACGCCGTACCGCGACGTCGCCGACGCGATCGACGCCGACGTCGACGCGGTGGTCGCGGCCGTCGAGCGGCTGCTCGGCGACGGCTGCATCAAGCGAATCGGTTGCGTCGTCAACCACATCGTCACGGGGTTCGACGCCAACTGCATGGTGGTCTGGGACGTGCCCGACGACGAACTCGACGCCCTCGGGGAGGCGGTGGGGGAACTCCCGTACGTCACCCTGTGTTACCACCGTCCGCGGCGCCCCGACCAGGGGTGGGAGTACAACCTGTTCACCATGATCCACGGCCGGGAGGCCGACGCCGTCGACGGGAAGATCGACGAACTCGCGTCCGAACACCTGCCGTTCGAGCACGAACGGCTCTACTCCACCGCGACGCTGAAACAGACCGGTGCGCGGTACGACGAGCTCGTGAGCGCCGGCTCGGAGTGAGCGGGCCGTCCGGCCGCCGGCCGGCTACTCCGACAGGGGAGAGACCTGATAGAGCGTGCGCGCGGCGGCGACCACGCCGGTCCTCGCCAGCGCGCCGCTCTTGACCGCGCCGCGTTCGGCGTAGTATCGGCTCTTGCGAGCACCCGCACTCGCGTAATGCCTCGCCGAGATCGGAATGGGGGTCCGGCGCCCCTCGACGCGGGTCGCGCCCGACCGGATCGCCTCGACGATGACCTCCGCGGTCAGGTCCGCGCGGGTCACGCTCTCGACGTCGATCTCGGTGTACGCCCGGCCCACGTACCCCACCTTGTGGGCGTCGCTGCCGGCGACGCCGGGGTAGCCGTACGCCGCCGCGTACCGCCGGGCCCGGCGGTTCTTCCACCCGGTGAACGCCCAGGAGTTGTACACCTCGATCGCGTCGGGGTCGACGCCGCGGAGCCGGCGCTTCCGGACGCCGTGGCGGCTGCGCTGGAACGGGTGGGGCACGATCGCGATCCCGCCGCGCTCCCGGACCCACGCGGCGGTCTCGGCCATCGGCGCGCGCCGCGGCGGCATCCCCTCGACGCCGATCGCGAGCAGGTGGCCGTCGGCGGTCGACACCTCCACGCCGGGGATCCCCACCAGCCCGTACCGCGGCGCCAACTCGGCGGCGCGGACGGACTCGTGGATCACGTCGTGGTCGGTGATCACCACCGCGTCGAGCCCGATGTCGGCGGCCTGCTCCAAGAGCAGTTCGGAGGGATCGGTCCCGTCGTACGACGCCTCGGAGTGGACGTGCGGGTCGATCCTGACGGTGAGCGGCACACCGTCCGTTCGCGGCCACCGAAGTAAAGCCTGTCTGCCCGGGGACGGAGCGACCGCCGGCGTCGAGCGCGGTCGTCCGCTACGCCCGGTCGGCCCGGATCCGCTCGCCGGCGTCGCGGCCGCTCCGGAGCGCCGCCGCCACCCGTCCCTCGCCGGCCACCCAGTCGCCGGCGACGTAGAGCCCGGCGGACTCGACGGCCCGGAGCGGCTCGGCCTCGGCGGCGTCGTCGGGCAGCGCGTACCGCCACCCCTGGTCGTCGACCCAGTCGGGGTCGCGGTACCGGTCGTCGCCGAGCAGCGACGCCGCGTGGTCGGCGGCGGCGGCGGCAGCGTCGTCGACGGGGTCGTCGTAGTGAGCCTCGGACCACGCCGGACTCATCTGGACGATCAGCAGGCTCTCGCCGTCGGGGACGTGGCCCGCCTTGCACTCCTCGCGGGAGAGCCACCCCACCTCGTGTTGCTTGTCGACGTTCACCAGGCCGTACCACGGGTACGACTCCCGGAACGGGTAGTGCAACACGAGCGTCCGGATCGTGCGGTAGGGGACCGCGTCGACCGCCGTCGTGAGCGGGGCCAGCCGGTCGTCGTCCCACGCGGTCGCCCGGAGCAGGGCGGCGGTCTGCGGCGCCGGGGGCGTGAGTAGCAGGACGTCGAACGGGCCGTGGTCGTCGCCGTCGGCGTCCGTGAGGTGCCACGCGTCGCCCGCCCGTTCGATCGACTCCACTCGGGTACGGCGGTGAACCGTGGCGTCGGTCCGCGCGAGCAGCCGCTTCGCGAGTTGGGTGATCCCCTCGGTCCAGGTCCACTTCCGCCCGTCGTTGCCGTGGCCCGCCGCGACCTCGCCGTCGGCGTCGAACGTCCACACCGGCTCCGCGACGTCAACCAGGCCGTCGGTCCCCAGGTCGGGCACCAGCGACTCGGTCCACTCGTCGGCGTCCTTGAGGTAGTTCGCGCCGTGGTCGTACCGACAGCCGTGCTTCCGGCGGGTCGCCGCCCGCCCGCAGACGCCGCCGCTCTTCTCCACTATCGTCACCGTCGCGTCGGCGTCGCGGAGGGCGTCGGCGGCGGCCGCACCCGCCGCGCCCGCCCCGACGATGCCGACGCGGGTCGGGGCGTCGGCGGCGTGATCGTGCGCTCGCGCTCCGCCGGGGTCGTCCCGGTCTGGGTCTCCCATACCGGAGCCGGGAACGCGACGCGCTTTACCTTTCTGGCGTCGCGGGCGCCCGGCAGTACGCTCCGTGAGAACCGCCCCGGAACGGTTATCAGTGGGGCTCGTGACGGGGGACGTATGCGGATACCGAGCGGGGTCAGCGGCTTCGACCACCTCGTCCAGGGCGGGTTTCTGCCGGGACGGCTGTACGTCCTCTCGGGACCCCCCGGGAGCGGCAAGACCACGTTCACCGCCCAGTTCGTCGCCGAGGGGCTCAGAAACGGAGAGGACTGCCTGTACGTCACGATGCACGAGTCCCGGGACGAACTCGCCGAGGACATGTCCAGTTACGACTTCGGGTTCGAGGCGCTGTCGACCTCCGAGCAGTTCCGGTTCGTGAACCTGACGAGCAAACGCGCCGAGCGCATGCTGAGCCAGTCCTCCGGCGGGGGTGGCCCCTCCAGCGTCCAGGCGCTAACCGACAAGCTGGTCGGGTTCGTCAACGCCCGGGACGTCGAGCGGCTGGTGATCGACTCCACGATGCTCCTGGAGCTGTTCTTCGCCGAGGGCGACGCGGAGATGACCCGGTTTCTCACCGCGCTGAAGGGGTGTAACGCCACGACGCTTCTGATCTCGGAGATGACCGATCCCAGCGCCTACTCCGACGAGCATTTCCTGGCCCACGGG
>CAZIQT010000196.1:0-1723 GCA_964541645.1 uncultured Halobellus sp.
TGCGGCTGATCGACCAGTCGCCGATCGGCCGGACCCCGCGGTCGAACCCCGCGACGTACACCGGCGTCTTCGACCACGTCCGGAAGCTGTTCGCGGAGACGAAGCTGTCGAAGCAGCGCGGCTACGAGAAGGGCCGCTTTTCGTTCAACGTGAAGGGCGGCCGGTGTGAGGCCTGCGGCGGGCAGGGCACCGTGAAGATCGAGATGAACTTCCTGTCGGACGTCTACGTCCCGTGTGAGGAGTGCGACGGGGCGCGGTACAACGACCGCACGCTCGACGTGACCTACAAGGGCAGGACCATCGCCGACGTGCTGGACATGGAGGTCTCCGAGGCGCTCGACTTCTTCGAGGCCAACTCCCAGCTCCGGCGGCGGCTCCAACTCCTCGAAGACGTCGGTCTCGGATACATGACCCTGGGGCAGCCCTCGACGACGCTGTCGGGCGGGGAGGCCCAGCGCGTGAAGCTCGCCGAGGAGCTCGGGAAGAAACAGACCGGCGAGACGCTCTACCTGCTCGACGAGCCGACCACGGGATTACACAAAGCCGACGAGCGGAAGCTGATCGAGGTGCTCCAGCGGCTGGTCGACGCCGGCAACACGGTCGTCGTGGTCGAACACGAACTCGACTTGGTGAAGAACGCCGACAACGTCGTCGACCTCGGCCCCGAGGGCGGGGAGGGCGGCGGGCAGGTCGTCGCGACCGGCACGCCCGAGGCGGTCGCACGGGTCGAGGCGTCCCACACCGGCCGGTACCTCCGGGATCTGCTGCCCGACGTCGACCTGGAGGGGCCGCGTTCGGACCGCCGGACGCCGGCGAAAGCCGCCGACGACGACTGAGCCGGTCGGCGTCCCGCCGCGACCGACGGCGGTTCCAAGTTGCTGCGCCCGCTTGCATCGGGCATGACCACGTGTTACGCCGCGTCGGCGGCGGGCGTCTTGGTCGTCCGCGGGCTCTGCCGCCCGGCCGACGGCGCCGACTCGGGGGGCGACCGCCCGGCGCCGACCGCCGACCGCGCGCTCGACCGCGACGACGTGGAATGTCTCGACGCTGCCCCCGGCGCCCCCGACCGCGTTCTCTGCGGGACCCTCGAGGGCGGACTCCTGCGCTCGACCGACGCCGGCGACTCCTGGGCCCGGGTGGGGGAGGCAACGCTCCCGGCGTCGGTCACGAGCGTGACGATCTCGCCGACCGACCCCGACGTCGTCTACGCCGGCACCGAGCCCAGCGCGGTCTACCGGTCGACGGACGGCGGTGCGACCTGGACCGCGCTCCCGGAGCTGACCGACCTCCCCTCGGCGGGCGAGTGGTCGTTCCCGCCGCGTCCCCACACCCACCACGTCCGGTGGATCGAGGTCGACCCCGCAGACCCCGAGCACCTCTACGTCGCGGTCGAGGCCGGCGCGCTGGTGCAGACCCGCGACGGCGGCGACTCCTGGACCGAACGCGCGGTCTCCGCCCGCCGGGACACCCACTCGATGGCGATCCACCCCGACGCCCCCGAGGTCGTCCGGGCGGCCGCGGGCGACGGCTACGCCGAGAGCCGGGACGGCGGGGAGACGTGGGCGCATCCCCAGGCGGGGCTCCACCACCGGTACTGCTGGAGCGTCGCAGTCGACCCCGGCGACCCCGGCCGGGTCCTGGTGTCGGCGGCGGCCGGCGCCCGGCGGGCCCACACCCCGTCGTCGGCGTCGTCGCACCTCTACCGCCGCGTCGACGGGACCGG
>CAZIQT010000196.1:1823-3095 GCA_964541645.1 uncultured Halobellus sp.
ACTGGGAGCGGCTCGACGATGCCGGCGTCCCGACGGGCGAGGGGGTGCTCCGGGCGACGCTCACCGGCGGCCGCGACGCGGGCGCGTTCCTCGCGCTCACCGACCGGGGGCTGTTCCGGAGCCGGGACGGCGGCGACCGGTTCCGGCGTGTCGACGTCGCGTGGCCGGCGGCGTTCCGCGACCGGCCGACCCGCGGGCTCGCGGCCGTCGGGTCGCCCGAGGGCTTATAACCGATCCGGCGGCCACCCGGCGTGTGCGGTAGCCACGGTCCCGCGTCGGGCAGCGGTCGCTCGGCACGTCGGCGCGGGTTGCGGACGGATGGACGTGCCGACTGTTCGCCACGGCCGACAGCACTGGCGTCGATGCCGCTCCGACAGGGAAGGTATTTGCCCGCGCGGCGGGTACGGACCGCACATGTACGACTTCGCGGTCGTCGGCGTCGGTCCCGCCGGCGCGCGGTTCGCCCGCCGCGCCGCCGAGGTGGGGTACGACGTCGTCGCGTTCGAGCAGGGCACCGTCGGGGAGCCGCTCGCGTGCTCGGGCCACGTCAGCACCGACGTGTGGGGGTACGTCCCCGACGACGCGAAGGCCGACCTCCTCCAGAACCGGGTGTACGGCGCGCGGTTCCACGTCGGCGGCCCCGACACCGCCGCCCACCCGTTCTACAACTCCGATGAGATCTCGAACGTGATCGACCGGGTCGAACTCGACCGGACGCTCGCGGACTGCGCCGTAGCGGCGGGCGCGGACGTCCGCGAGGAACACACCGTCGTCGACGTCGACGAGCGCCACGACGCCGTCGACCTGACGGTCTCACACGCCGGCGGGGCCGAGACCGTCCGCGCCCGTATGGTCGCGGGGTGTGACGGCCCGACCTCCCGGGTCCGTCGGCAGCTCGACCTGCCGGAGCCCGACGAACTCCTCCACGGCGTGCTCGCGTTCGACCCCGATCCCGACCACGACGACTTCGTGGACGTCCACCTGACGGCGCCGCGCTTCTTCGCGTGGCGGATCCCCCGCGGCGACGCCGGCGTCGAGTACGGGCTGGCGGCACCGCCCGGCGCGTCGGTCTCGGAGCTGTTCGACCGGCTGACCGGCGTCTACGACGTCGAGACCGAGGACTTCTGCTCGGGGGCGATCCCGATCGGGCCGCCGGAACGGGTCCACGGCCGCCGGACGTTCCTGATCGGCGACGCCGCCGCCCAGACCAAGCCGTTCACCGGCGGCGGGATCCTCTACGGGATGACCGCGGCCGACCGCGCGGTCGAGACG
>CAZIQT010000197.1:0-3086 GCA_964541645.1 uncultured Halobellus sp.
CCGCCCGGGAGTGCGGCGCGCTCACCATCGCCATCGTCACCACGCCGTTCACCGCCGAGGGGGAGGTCCGGCGGACGAACGCCGAGGCGGGCTTGGAGCGCCTCCGCGACGTGGCCGACACCGTGATCGTGGTCCCGAACGACCGGCTGCTCGACGCGGTGGGGAAGCTCCCCATTCGCCAGGCGTTCAAGATCTCCGACGAGGTGCTCATGCGGTCGGTGAAGGGGATCACCGAACTCATCACAAAGCCCGGGCTCGTCAACCTCGACTTCGCCGACGTGAAGACCGTGATGGAGCGCGGCGGGGTCGCGATGATCGGGCTCGGCGACGCCGACTCCGAGCACAAGGCCGAGGACTCGGTGAAGGACGCCCTCCGGTCGCCGCTGCTCGACGTCGACATCTCGGGGGCGAACTCCGCGCTGGTGAACGTCACCGGCGGGTCGGATATGAGTATCGAGGAGGCCGAGGGCGTCGTCGAGGAGATCTACGACCGGATCGATCCCGACGCCAGGATCATCTGGGGCACCTCCGTCGACGAGGAGCTCGACGGCGAGATGCGGACGATGGTGGTCGTCACGGGGGTGGAGTCCCCGCAGATCTACGGCCGGAACGACGACGGCGGCCAGCCCGAACCGGAGCCCGAGCCGGAGCCCGCCGCCGAGACCGGCGGTACCGAGATCGACTACGTGGAGTGACGGGTCGTCGCGACCTCGGGCCGCGAGCATCAATAGATAGAAAAAGCCCGGCCGTCTACGGCAGGTAACGATGGATGTCAAGTACGACCTGACCAGCTACGTGCGGGTGTTGAAGCTGGCCAGCACCCCCTCGTGGGAGGAGTTCTCACAGATCGGGCTCATCGCCGGCGCCGGCATCGTGCTCGTCGGCTTTCTCGGGTTTCTGATCTTCGCGGTGATGAGCTTCCTCCCGGGGGGCGTCTGACGTGCCGATCTTCGCCGTCAAGACCACCGCCAGCCAGGAGCGGACGGTCGCGGACATGATCGCGAACCGCGAGGCCGACGACATCCACGCGGTGTTGGCGCCGGACTCGCTCACCAGCTACGTGATGGTGGAGGCCGACAGCGACGGCGCGATCACCCGCGCGTTGGAGGAGATCCCCCACGCCCGCGGGCTCGTCGAGAGCGGCGGCCAGGTCGGCAGCTCCTCGATGGCGGAGGTCGAACACTTCCTCTCGCCGACTCCGGACGTCGAGGGGATCGCGGAGGGCGACATCGTGGAGCTGATCGCCGGGCCGTTCAAGGGCGAGAAGGCGCGCGTCCAGCGGATCGACGAGACGAAGGACCAGGTCACGGTCGAACTCTACGAGGCCACGGTTCCGATCCCGGTCACCGTCCGCGGCGACCAGATCCGGGTGCTCGACAGCGACGAGCGGTGACCGTCAGATCGCGTCGCGCCGCCTGAGTTCCTCGACGACCGCCCGCAGGTCCGCCTCCTCCTCGATCGCCCGTTTCACGTCCTCGCGGGTCCGGACCGCCGAGGAGTCGGCGTCGTACGCCCGGACGTACTCCGCCCGGGAGTGTTCCTCGAACGCGTGGCGGATCGCGAAGTAGCCGTCGGGGACGACGCTGCCACAGACCGTACACTGGTGTCGCTTGTGATCCACCGTCTGGTGGATGATCGCCGCCTCGACGTCCTCGAAGCGCTCCTCGCACCCGCCGATGCCACACGTCCAGAGGGACATACCGGACGCCACGGCCAGGGGTGACAAAACCGTTCCGGGGGCGCGCCGAATAGCAATCCCTAACAGAACCCCGATCGGAGCGGGGAGCGTGACCGGGAGCGATGGGGTCGGGGCGGAACCGCAGTCGGGGCCGGGGGCACGCGGTGCTCCCGACGGCGGCACGCACGTCGATCCACACGTGAAACTGCTGAACGAGCGCGTCGTCGCGCGGGCGAAGGCCCGCGGGCTCGACGCCCTGGTGTACGCCCCGCATTTCACCCGACTGCCGGAGATCCGCGCCCGCGCCGACCGCTTCTCCGACGACGACCTGCTCGTAGTGCCCGCCCGCGAGGTGTTCACCGGCACGTGGCGGAACCGACAGCACGTCCTGGCTGTGGGGCTGTCCGACCCCGTGCCCGACTTCGTCTCGCTTTCGGGCGCGCTCGCCGAGTTCGACCGCCAGCACGCCGCGGTGCTCGTTCCCCACCCGGGGTTCCTCAACGTGAGCCTCGACGCCGCGGCCGTCGCGCGCCACGCCGACGCGATCGACGCGGTGGAGACGCACAACTTCAAGACGTCCCCGGGGCAGAACCGTCGCGCGCGGGCGTTGGCCGCCGAGGCGGACGTCCCGGCGTTCGGGTCGTCGTACGCCCACCTCTCCGGGAGCGTCGGCGAGGTGTGGACCGCCTTCGACCGGGCGCTCCGGTCGGAGTCGGACCTGGTCGCGGCGCTCCGGACGGGGGCGCCGCGGCGGGTGCTCCGGCGCGACGGCGTCGCCCACACCCTCCGCGGGATCGCGGAGTTCGCCCACCTGGGGTACGAGAACTCCTGGGGGAAGGTCGACCGGTTGTTCCTCTCCGGCACCGAACCCACGCACCCGGGCCACGTCGCCTACGGCGGGCGGTTCGATGACGTCCGGGAGTACTGAACTTCAGGCGCCGAGCATCGTGGTCACGTCCGCGACCGAGGTGTCGAGCGCGAACGCGTAGTAGTGGATCCCCCCGAGCACGAGGAGTTCGACCCCCGTGATCAGGACCGTCACCCGGGTGGCCCACGCGCTCGACGTCGCCACGCCGGTGGGGAGGCTGTACTCGGCGTCGGAGAACGGGTGAAACAGCGCGATCCCCCGCTTGGAGCCGACCATGTCCAGGAAGTAGTGGGTCGCGACGCCGATCCAGACGTACCGGAGGTTCCCGAACAGGAACGGAAACGCCAGGAAGATCCCGAGCACCGGGAGGCTGTGCAGCGTCTTCCGGTGCCGGCCGAACGCGGTGTCGACGTCCGGGAACAGCGCCCCCAACACCACCGGCAGCGAGAGCTTCGCCACCGACACGCCGACCTCGCGCGCGACGGCCCCGACCGACGCCGCGGTGACGGCCCCGTCCGGCCCGGCCAGGATCGGCCCCGC
>CAZIQT010000198.1:0-3043 GCA_964541645.1 uncultured Halobellus sp.
GACGACGCCGACACCCGCGGGGAGGTCGCCGCCGACCTGGCGGCGGGGCAGCGCGCCATCTCGATCGCCGAGTTCTTCGACAAGAACAAGCAGATGCTCGGCTTCGACTCCGGTGCTCGGGGGCTGGTCACCGCGGTCAAGGAGGCGGTCGACAACGCCCTCGATGCCACGGAGGAGGCGGGAATCAAGCCGGACATCTCCGTCGAGATCACCGAATCCGGCGACTACTACAACCTCGTCGTCGAGGACAACGGCCCCGGAATCACCCGCGAACAGATCCCGAAGGTCTTCGGGAAGCTCCTCTACGGATCGCGGTTTCACGCGCGTGAGCAGTCACGTGGCCAGCAAGGAATCGGCATTTCGGCGGCTGTACTCTACGCGCAGAAGACATCTGGCAAACCCGCGAAGATCACCTCCCGGACCCAGCGGTCCGACCGCGCGCAGTATTTCGAGCTGATCATCGACACCGACACCAACGAGCCGGAGATCTCCGTCGACGAGGAACGCGCCCCCGGCGAGTCGGACCTCTCGCCGACCCACGGCACCCGGATCGAGTTGGAGATGGAGGCGAACATGCGGGCGCGCCAACAGCTCCACGACTACGTCCAACACACCGCGGTGGTGAACCCCCACGCCCGGCTGGTCCTCGACGAACCCGGGCTCGACGAACCCAGGCGGTACGAGCGGGTCGAGGGCGCCGAGCTCCCCGCCGAGACCGAGGAGATCCGACCCCACCCCCACGGGGTCGAACTCGGGACGCTGATCACGATGCTCGAAGCGACGGAGTCGTACTCGGTGTCGGGGTTCCTCCAGGAGGAGTTCACCCGGGTCGGGTCGAAGACGGCGACGAAAGTGCTGGACAACTTCCGGGATCGCGTCTTCGGCCGGGAGATGGGGTGGTCGGTTCCAGAGGGGGCCGACGCAGACCTCGAATCCGCAATCGAGGACGCCGTCGCGAACAAGGGCGCGGCGGCGACCGCGGCGTTCGCCGAGCGGGTCGCCGCCACGCTCTCCGACCGGGAGCGGACGGCCCGCACGGAACTCCGGGGCGTGGTCGACACCGTCGCCGGCGACATCGAATCGGAGTTCGGGACGACCTTCGGCGACACGGTTCGCGGGAACGCCGTCGAGGCGGCGTGGGCGGTCCTGACGACCGACATCGACGCCGACCTCTACGGGCTGGTCGACGACGCCACCAGCACTCGGAAAGACGACGCGACCGTGGCGGGGCTGGCCGACCGGCTGGCCGACAAGTTCCGGGCGGCCGGCGACGGCCACCGCGCGACCCGGTCCGCGGTGATCGACTACGTCGACCGGTCGGCGGACCAACTCGTCTCCGAGGACGTGTCGTTCGGCGAGACGGCCAGGGAGAACGTCGTGGCGGCGGTCTGGGGCGTGATGCGGACGGTGCCGGACGACGTCCCAAAGGTGCGTCGCGTCGCCGACGACCGCGACGCCGCCTCCGACCTCCTGGAGGCGATGCGGGAGACCGACATCCTGGCGCCGCCCACGAACTGCCTGTCGCCGATCACCGCGGAACTCGTCGAAGCGGGGCTGCGGAAGGAGTACGACGCCGACTTCTACGCGGCAGCGACGCGCGATGCGGAGGTCCACGGCGGGGATCCGTTCATCGTGGAGGCGGGGATCGCCTACGGCGGCGAGATCGAGGACGGCACCGTCGGCCTGCTCCGCTTTGCGAACCGCGTGCCGCTGGTCTACCAGCGCGGCGCGTGTGCGACCACCGACGTGGTCAAGCGGATCGGGTGGCGGAACTACGGCCTCGATCAGCCCGGCGGGTCGGGGATGCCGAGCGGGCCTGCGGTGGTGATGATCCACGTCGCCTCCACCAACGTCCCGTTCACCAGCGAGTCGAAGGACGCCATCGCAAACATCCCCGCGATCGAGGACGAGATCGAACTCGCCGTTCGGGAGGCCGCCCGGGAGCTGAAGTCCTACCTGAAGAAGCGGCGGTCCATGCGGAAGCGCCGGGAGAAACAGGACGTCCTCGGTCGGATCCTCCCGGAGATGGCGGACAAGCTCTCGGAGGTCACCGGCAGGGAACGGCCGAACATCGACGGCGCCTTGGCGCGGATCATGAACAACGTGAGCGTCGACCGGGCGGTCGACGGCGACACGGTCACCCTGACCGTCGAGAACTTCTCCGACCGGGCGGAGGAGCCGGAGATCACCGAGATCGTGTCGGCGGAGCCCTCGGAGCTGCCCGACGACGCGAGCGTCGTCGACCTCGACGGCGAGTGGTTCGTCACCTGGACGCCGTCGGTTCCGGCCGGGGAGTCGGCGACGTTGACCTACACCACCGCCGTCGACGCCGACTTCGATGTCGACGTCGACGGGATCGAAGCCGAGAAACTGACCATCGACGCGTGAGCGGCCACTCGACACAACCATGAGCACGAAACAGGACGACGAACTCGCACAGGAACGCCTCATCGACCTCGCCGCGGAGTTCTACGACCAGTTCGCGGGCGGGGAGGTGCCGCGGATGGAGATCCCCACCCGGACCAAATCCAACATCGTCTTCGACGAGGACTCGAAGGTGTGGGTCTACGGCGACCGGACCTCGACGCGATCGGCCAACTCCGTCCGCGGCGCCCGGAAGCTGCTGAAGGCCGCCTACGCCATCGAGTTCTTGGTGAATCAACTCGAAGAGGGCCGGTCCTCCACGCTTCGTGAGTTGTACTACCTCTCGGAGTCGTGGGACAACGAGGAGGCGCAGTTCTCCAGTCAGGACGAGTCGAACCAGCTGATCGAGGACTTAGAGATCGTCTCGAAGGCGACCCGCGAGGACTTCCACATGCGCCCCGAGGAGTCGGGCGCGACCCTGATGGGGCCGCTGGAGCTCCGGGAGCAGACCCGCCGCGGCGAGCGGGAGATCCACTGCCAGAAGGACGTCGGCGAGGGGGGGTACCAGATCCCCAACAACCCCGACACTATCGACTTCCTCGACCACGACATCGACTTCGTGCTCTGCGTCGAGACCGGCGGGATGCGCGACCGGCTGGTCGAGAACGGCTTCGACGAG
>CAZIQT010000199.1:0-2944 GCA_964541645.1 uncultured Halobellus sp.
CCGCCACGGACGGGGATGCCACTCCCGCCCGAAGCGTCACGCCGGGCGTTTCGTCAGGAGAACGGGGGCGCCACGCGCCGCTGTCGGGGAGAGCGGGTCCGTCGCGGGCGGCGTGACGCGAGTCACACGTCGAACACGAGACGCCCGAATCATATACGTTTCGCACCGTCACTCCGGTTTGGGACCGGACATTCATTTAGGATGCCGCCCCCAAGGAGAGTATGACGGAGATCCACCCGAGCCAGCGCGTCGCGATGCTCGCCGACGCGCAGAACCTGTATCACACCGCACAGAGCCTCTACTCCCGGAACATCGACTACTCGGCGCTGCTGGAGAAGGGGGTGTCCGGGCGGGAGCTCACCCGCGCGATCGCGTACGTCGTCCGCGCGGACTCCCCCGAGGAGGAGAGCTTCTTCGAGGCGCTGGTCGACATCGGCTTCGAGCCCAAGATCAAGGAGATCAAGACGTTCGGCGACGGGTCGAAGAAGGCCGACTGGGACGTCGGGATGAGCCTCGACGCGGTAACGCTCGCGAACCACGTCGACACGGTGGTGCTGTGTACCGGCGACGGCGACTTCTCCCGGCTGTGTTCGCACCTCCGCCACGAGGGCGTTCGCGTGGAGGTGATGTCGTTCCGGGAGTCGACCGCCGAGGAGCTGATCGACGCCACCGACCGGTTCATCGACCTCTCCGAGCGGACGGAGACGTTCCTGCTGTAGGTGGGCGCCGGACCCCGGGGTGCGGGCGCCCCGTCGGCGCGGCGCCGAACCGCGGCGCTCTTACCGACCGGTCTTGAAGGAACGATATGACCGAGACGACCGTCGACGAACTCCGGACGGTCGCCGACTACCAGTTCGGCGCCGGCGCGGGGGCGGCGCTGTTTCCCGCCGACGCCGAGGCGGAGTTGACCCTCCACCGCTCGACCGGCGGCCGGCCGCGGCAGGTGGTCGCCCCCGAGGGCCGGGTGGTCTCCTACGGCACCGACGGCCGGTTCACGCTGGGGCTCGAAGGCGGGCGCCGGCTGCTCGCGGCGTTCGACCCCCCGGTGGCCCGCGTCGTGGTCGGCGCCGAGAGCGACCCGTTCGTCCGCGAGGGGAAGAACGCCTTCGCGAAGTTCGTCCGCCGGGTCGATCCCGCGGTCCGTCCGGGCGACGAGGTCGCGGTCGTGCGCGACGACGACACGCTACTCGCGGTCGGTCGCGCCGAGCTCTCCGCGGACGCGATGGCGGATTTCGACTCCGGGGCCGCGGTCCACGTCCGCGAGGGCGACGAGGACGACGGGTAGCGGCGCCGACGCGTCACAACCCCAACGCGGTCAGGAGCGGCACGCCGCTCGCGAGCGCGCCGAGGAGGTACCCGCCGATCGCGCCGCCGTTCAGCAGCGGGAGTCCCGCGTGGGGCCGGCCCTTCAGCACCATCCACAGCAGGGTGAACAGCCCCGCGAACGTCCCGACCATCGCGGTCAGCGCCGGCAGCGTCAGCGCCGGGAGCCCGGGGACGCCGAGCGACGGCGTGAGCGACGACGGGAGGAAGAACGCCGCGCTCGCGACCAACACGGTGGGAATCACGGCGTCGCCGAGCCCGATGAAGAAGGCGTCGCGGACGCCGTCGCCCGTGTCGGCTGTGCCGTCGGGCGGGTCGGCGGCGTCGTCGGCCGGTGCGGTTTCCGCGGCGGGGGTCACGGCATCGGCGGAGCCGTCAGCGGCCACGGCGTCGACGGTCCCGGACCCGTCGCCGCTCGGCTCGTCGCCGTCCCCCGATCCGACGTCGGCGGCGGCGTCCCGAAGCGAGTACGACAGCGTCGTCGGGACCACGAGCACCACCGGGAGGTTCAGGTCCATCACGCCCGCCGCGAGGTCGAGCATGTGCTCGGTTCCGTAGACGGAGATCGCGTCGTAGACCGCGAGCACCGCGAGCAACACCAGCGCGGGCAGTAACCCGAAGCTGATCCCGAACAGCCCCGCCGCGCCCGCCCCCATCACCACGCCCGCGGTGTCGATGACGTACCACTCCGGGTGGACGACGAGCGCGGCGGCGACCGCGATCGACGCCCCGATCGCGGGCAGCGGCGACAGGAGCACCGAGAAGACGTACCACGACAGCGACGCGGTCGCGAGCACCACGAACCCCCGAACCACCCACTGGAGGTCGAACTTGAACGCCGCGAGCATCGCCGCGGTCGCGACCAGGATCGCGCCGACGTACACCAGGCTGTTGGTGGGGTCGGAGGGGTCCTCGACGGTCTGGTACCCCTCGGCGTAGAAGGTCGGCACGAGCGCCAGGGCGCCGAGTTGGACCAAGAGGAACAGCAGGGCTGCGAACCCGACGCCGGCGGCGACGCGTCTTCGCATGTCCGGGCGTTACGACCCGTCCACTATGGGGATTGTGTTTCGGGGCGCCGCCTCACTTCGCGTAAAGCCGCTCGCCCACCAACGACGCCGCGCGGACGCCGTCGGCAGGAGTGACCGCGACGTAGGGTCGGTCGACCGGACCGAACACGTCGACGACGCGGCCGACCCGCGACAGCGACTCGTCGACCGCGGCCGCGCCGATGTCGGGGTGGTCGACGCCGTCACACCGGACGACGAGGAGGTTCTGGGCCAGCCGCGAGACCGTACCGAGCCGTTGCATTCCACTCAGCCCCGGAGGATCCCGACGTAGGCGGCGACCGCCTGCACGAGGTCGTTCTTCGTCGAATCCTCCGCGCCTTGAACCAGCACGCGACCCCGGGGCTCCCACTCCCGCGGGTGGGTCACCCCCCGCTCGATGACGGCGTCGTAGCCGATCTGCTGGACGGCCTCGGCGATCTCGTCGACCGTCGGCTCCGCGACTGCCTCCGACAGCGGGACCCGACGGCCGTCGCCTCGGGTGACGGAGGCGTCGATGTACCGGGGCCAGACGACGTTCTCCACAGCCATAGTCGAACGACGGCGGCGCGCCCGTA
>CAZIQT010000200.1:0-2885 GCA_964541645.1 uncultured Halobellus sp.
GGTTCGACGACAGGGAGTTGCCGTAGGCGTCGCGGTCGCGCCAGTCGATGTTGGTGGACAGCCCCTTGTCGTGCATCGTGTTCGTCGTGGGGGCGCCCACGCGGGACTTCTGGTCCTTCTCCTTGGCGTCGAACGCGCGCCACTCCGGGCCGCGGTCGACGGAGTCCTCGGTGATGACCAGCCCGCAGTCCGAACAGATGGTCTCGCCGTGCTCGTCGTCGGTCACGACGTTGCCGGAACACTCCGGACAGACGAGCTCCTCGTCGGCCGTCTCCTCGGTCTCCTCGGTCTCCTTCCCCGGTCGAACCCACCGCTGGCCGGCCGAGTCGCCGCTTCGACCGTCGTCTCTCTGCGATTCGTCTCCCGTTCTCGCGTTCACGCGAGTGTACGTGCTCTTCTCGCTCATCAGTATACGACGAATGCACCGGCCCAGGGACGCGGCTACGGGCGGGTGCGGTCCGTACAGTCCCCACCGACGGAGGATATAAAAGCGGTTCGGAATCGGTCTACCGAACGGAACACACAGCCCCGCACCGCGGCGTCCGGTCGGACCCGCGCCGATCGTTTATATACTCCGGCCCTCGGGGAGCGGCAGTGGCGCCCACGGCGTCCACAACGCACTTGTCGACGCCCGGACTGTCTCCGGGTATGCAGCCAGCCGACCCCCACGACGCCGGGGTCGCCCCCACCCGGATCGTCGCGCTCGCGCCGAGCGCCTCCGCCACCCTGTCGGCGATGGGCGCCGGCGACGCGGTCGTCGGCGTCACCGCCCACTGCGCGCTCGACCGCCCGCGGGTCGGCGGGTGGCTGAACCCCGACTACGAACGGCTGGCCGACCTCGATCCGGACCTGGTCTGCACCGCCGACCCGCTCCAGGCCGAGGTGCGCGACGACCTCCGCGACCGCGGCTACGACGTCTGCCACGTCGAACCCGACCGCTTGGCTGCGGTGCTCGACGCGTTCGAGACTCTGGGGCGGGCGGCCGGCCGACCCGCGGCCGGGGCGCAGCTCGCCGCCGACGCCCGCGACCGGCTGGCCGCGGTCCGCGAGCGGGTGCCGGGACCGTCGGACGGCGCCGGCGACGACCCACGTCCGGTGGTCTACTGCGAGGAGTGGGGCGACCCGCCGATGGCGGCGGGCAACTGGGTGCCCGAGGCGGTCGCGGCCGCCGGCGGCCGGGACCCGTTCTGCGACCCCGGCGACCGCTCCCGGGCGGTCTCCAAGGAGCGCGTCGAGCGCGCGGATCCCGATCACGTCGTGCTCCACCACTGCGGCCACGGCGACCGGGTGGATCCGAGCCTGGTGGCCGACCGCGGGTGGGACCTCGACGCGACGGTCCACGTGCTCGACGACGACCTCCTGAACCAGCCCAGCCCCGCGCTTCTCGACGGGATCGAGACGCTCGCTGCCCTGCTGCACGGCGGGTGAGGGGTCGCCGACGCCGTCGCCCGTCGGCCGACACCGAAACCGGTTCCCCACCCGGCTCCCGACTCGGAGTATGCGAGTCGCAGTCGGCAGCGGCAACCCGGTGAAACGCGACGCGACCGCCCGGATCTTCGTCGACACCGAGGTGGTCGCGGAGCCGGTCGCATCCGGCGTGTCGGAACAGCCGATCGGCCGGCCGGAGACCCGGCGCGGCGCCAGGATCCGCGCGAAGCGGGCGCTGGCGGCGGGGGCGTACGACTTCGGGGTCGGGCTCGAAGGCGGCGTCGCGGGCGTCGAGGCAGGATCCGGCGCGGACGCCGACCCGGCTCCCGACGCCGGGGCCGCCGCCGACCGGTATCTGATACTGTGGGCGGCGGTCACCGACGGCGACCGGTGGGGCGTCGGCGGCGGTCCCAGCTACCCGCTTCCCGACGCTATCGCGGCCCGGATCCGGGAGGGAGCGGAGCTCGGACCCGTGATGGACGACGAACTCGGGGCGTCGAACGTCGCCGAGAACCAGGGGGCGGCGGGCGCGCTCACCGCCGGGCGGACCACCCGGACCGACGCCATGGCGACGGCGGTGGCGGCGGCCGCGGGGCCGTTCGTGACCGAACTGTACTGAGCGGGGCGCTCCGCCTCGGGATCGGGGCTCAATCGGGCCGGGTGTCGGCGCCGCGCTCGCGGACCTCGCGGCTCTCCTCGACCGCCGTCGTCAGCGAGACGTTGAGCCCCACCATCGACGCGTACCCGCCGACGACGGTCACGAGGTTCTTGACCGCGTGGTCCACCACCGCCGCCCCGAGCGCGAGTTCGGGACCCAGCGGCGTCAGCCCGACCACCAGCAGCGTGAACGCCCCCTCGTAGAGCCCGACTCCGCCGGGCGACAGCGGCAGCACCTTCGCGAGGTTGCCCACGCTGACGGCGAAGAAGCTCACCGCGACGAGTTCGACCGTGGCCAGGCCCGGGTCGAAGGCGGCGAGCACCAACAGCGCGGTCACCACGTCGAGGGTCCACACCACGACGCTCGTGGTCCCCACGCGGGCGAACCCCGCGCGGGTGCCCGCCACCGCCTGGAGGTCGTCGACGAACTGCTCGACCACGCCGACGACGAAGTCGGCGTAGGAGTCGGAGCTCACGCGGTAGACCGCGGCCGCGACGAGGTCGCGATCGCTCCGCGCCGACAGCGCGATGGCGGCCACGGCGGCGACCGCGACGAGCCCGACCCCGGTGGCGACCACGACCGCTACCCGGCCTGCACCCTCGGCGCCGACGACGGTCCGGGCGAGTTCCGCGGTCCGACCGGTCGCGGTGTAGCCGACCAGGACGACCCCCGCCATCGACGCGATGGTGAGCAGGTCGAACACCCGCTCGGCCGCCAGCGACGCGAACCCCGTGGGGTAGGGGATCCCGCGCCGGGCTTTCACCACGTACGCCCGGATGAGGTCGCCCGCCCGGGCGGG
>CAZIQT010000201.1:0-2774 GCA_964541645.1 uncultured Halobellus sp.
GAGCCGATCAACCCTCGACCGGCTCGATCAGGTCCGGGGCGTCGTTCGCGGGGCTGTTGACCCGGGTCGACACCGGGTACGCCCGCCACTCCGCGCCCGGATACGGGTCCAGCAGCCCCGCCGCCTCCTCGGTGCTGCCGTGGAGCCACGTCGACTCCTCGTCGGGGTCGAGCACGACCGCCATTCGGTGGTGGAGGTCGCCGACGACGTCGTTGGGCTCGGTGGTGACGATCGTGAACGACTCGACGACGTCGGCCTCGGTGTTCGCCCCGCCGCCCGCACCGAAATCACCCAGCCCGGTCTGGGTGTGGGTCGGCTCCCACCGATCCCACAGTCCCGCCATCGCGAAGGGGCGGTCGTCGCCGAACGCGACCCGGTAGGGCCGCTTCGTGCCGCCGCCGCCGTTGACCCACTCGTAGAATCCGTCGGCAGGTACCAGACACCGGCGGCGCTCGAAGGCCGCCGCGAAACTCGGCTTCTCGGCGACCGTCTCCGCGCGGGCGTTGATCAGGTCGTTCCCCACCGAGGCGTCGTCCGCCCACGACGGGATCAGCCCCCATTTGAACGCCCGGAACCGGTCGGGGTCGTCGTCGGCGACGACCGGCAGCGACTGGCCGGGCGCGCAGTTGTACCGCGGTTCGGGCGGGTCCTCGAACGTGGCGTCGAACCGCGCTTCCAACTCGGAGGCGGGCGTCATCAGGGTGTAGCGGCCACACATACCTTCGGGGACGAACCGGGAGGGCAAAACACCGGCGGCGCCGCCCCGCCTCGAAGCTTTTAGGCGCTCCCGCCCGCTGAGGTCGGGTATGCGAATCGAGAACAGCTTCGTGCCCGCGGAGGGCGTCGGCGAACGCCGCGAGCGCTCGCTGTGGGAGTCGGGGATCCTCACCTGGGAGGAGTTCGACCCCTCGCGCGCCCCGGTGGGCCCGAAGACCGGCGACCGGGTGGAGTCGTTCGTCGCGGAGGCGCTCGAGCGGCTGGACGACGGCGACGCGTGGTACTTCGGCGAGCGATTCCCCTCGGGGGAGACCTGGCGGTTCTACGAGAACTTCCGGGACGACGCGGCGTTCTTCGATATCGAGACCACCGGGCTCGATGCCGGCCGCAACCACGTCACAACCGTGTCGGTCACCCGCGGCGGCGACACGACCACGCTGGTCCGCGGCGAGGACCTGACCGGGCGGGCGCTCCGGGAATTGTTCGCCGACGCCCCCCTCGTGGTCTCGTTCAATGGCAAACAGTTCGACGTGCCCTTCCTGGAGGACAACTTCGACGTCGCGGTCGATGCGCCGCACCTCGACCTGATGTACCCGTGCCGTCGAATCGATCTGACGGGTGGGCTGAAGACCATCGAGAAGACCGTCGGTATCGACCGCGATCGGCCGGATCTCTCGGGTCGGGACGCGGTCCGGCTGTGGCACCGCTACGCCCGCGACGGCGACGACGACGCCCTCGACACCCTGGTGTCGTACAACCGCGACGACACCGAGAACCTCCGGAACCTCGCGGACGTGGTCGCGACCCGGCTTCACGAGGAGTCGATCGGCGCCGTCGCCGACCGGCCGGCCGGACTCCCGGATCCGCGGGCGTGAGCCCTGTCGCGGCGGTTCGACGATGTTTTCGGCGTACCTAAAAAGTCAAATACCCCCGGAGAAAACCACGGGTGATGGCCGACTACACCTTCGACGACCTGGCGGTCGTGATGGGGACGTACAACGAGGAAGCCGCCGTCGGGACCGTGCTCTCCGACGTCGACGACGTCACCGACGGCCGCGCCGAGGTCGTCTGCGTCGACAGCTCCGACGATCGGACGCCCGAGATCGCCCGCGACCACGGCGCCACCGTGATCGAACAGCCCCCGCGGGGGTACGGTCACGCGGTCCGGGAGGCGGTTCTGACGCCCGATCGCCCGGTCGTTGTGACCACCGACTGCGACGACACCTACCCGATGGAGAAGCTCCCGCAGTTCCTGGCGCTGATCAACGAGGGCTACGACGTCGTCTCCGGCGACCGACTCTACCACGGCGCCGACGCGATGCCGGGGTTCAATCGGTTCGGCAACGCCGCCTTCGCCGCCGTGGCATCCGTGCTCGCAGGCGAGCGCGTCCACGACACTACCACGGGGATGCGCGCGTACCGCCGGGAACTGCTCCACGACGTCGAGTGGACCGAGAACACCGGGCTGTCGGCGGAGCTACTGCTCCGCCCGCTGATCAGGGGGTACCGGATCCGCGAGGAGCCGATCCCCTACCGGGAGCGCGCGGGCGAGACCAAACTCGATCCGCTGGGCGGCGGGGCCGCGATCGCGAAGTCGATCGTGAAGGTGTGTCTGGAAGAGCAGTTCGACGTGAAGATCCCGGTCTGAGTCGCCTACCGGAGGATGTCGGCGATCCGGCGGGGTTCGCCGCTGAACGAGGGGTTCTCCTCGACGATCTTCAGCACCTCGTGGTCGGTCACGTCGGGGTAGGATTTCCGCGTCGCCTCCTCGATCAGCGACTTCTCCAGCCGGAACTCGGTTCCCTCGTAGACGACGTCGACGCCGGTCTCGTCGAACGACAGGGCGGTCATACCCGTCGGTAGTCGCCGGCGAATAAAAGCGCATCAGTCTTGGCGACTCCGCCCGTGGCACGTTCGCCTCAGGACGTGTAAACCGCATTCCGGTATACGAAACGGTTCCCGCCCCGTCGGACGCGCGTCTGACGCGCCGTTTATTAGGGTTCGTGCGTTGCTCGGGAGTGTGGCACTCGGTCAGGATCCGCTCGACGCCCTGGAGA
>CAZIQT010000202.1:0-2726 GCA_964541645.1 uncultured Halobellus sp.
ACCCGAGAGCGGGTTCCCGGCCGGTCGTCGCTTAGCTAACCACTACCGACGGCGTACTGAAAACGTTTATATCCCCTGTGGGGTAAAATCCGGTGAGCGAACTCGTCGGTCCGGTCGGAGCCGGGCGGTTGCGGCCGCGCTCCGGCGGACGCGACCACGACTTCTGGTGGCTCCGGCCGACGACGTTTCAGACACGTATGAGTACGAACGATTCCACGGACCCGCTCGAATCGGTCAGGACGCGCCTCGAAGCGGAGATCCCCGACGACCTCGTCGTCTCCCGGGTCGCCTACGAGGGGCCGAAGCTCGTCGTCTACACCGAGACGCCGAAGAAGTTCGCCGAGCGCGACGGCCTGATCCGTCGGCTCGCGAGTATCCTCCGCAAACGGATCACGGTCCGCCCCGCAGCGGGTACCCAACTGGACCCCGCCGAGGCGAAAGGCCGGATCCTCGAGTTGATCCCCGACGGCGCCGGGATCACCAACCTGGAGTTCTACCCCGCGACGGGGGAGGTGCTGATCGAGGCCGAAAAGCCCGGGCTGGTGATCGGGCGCCGCGCCAGCACCCTCCGGGAGATCACCCAGGAGGTCGGGTGGACGCCGGAGGTGCTTCGCACCCCGCCGATGGAGTCCGCCACCGTCGACAACGTCCGGAACTTCCTGATGCAGGAGCGCGACGACCGCCGCGACTTCCTCGAACGCGTCGGCCGGGAGATCCACCGGGAGCCCGCCGGCGACGCCGAGTGGGTGCGCGTCACGACCCTCGGGTGTTGCCGGGAGGTCGGCCGCGCCGCGTTCGTGCTCTCGACGCCCGAGACCCGCATCCTGATCGACTGCGGCGACAAGCCGGGCGCGGAGGGCGAGGTGCCGTACCTCCAAGTCCCGGAGGCCAACCCCATCGCCGACCTCGACGCGGTCGTGCTGACCCACGCCCACCTGGACCACTCCGCCCTCCTTCCGCTCCTATTTAAATACGGCTACGACGGGCCGATCTACACCACCGAGCCGACCCGGGACCTGATGGGACTCCTCCAACTCGACTACCTCGACGTCGCCGCCAAGGAGGGTCGGACGCCGCCGTACGCCTCCGAGATGGTGCGCGAGGAGCTGAAACACACCATCACCGTCGACTACGGCGACGTGACCGACATCGCGCCCGACATCAAGCTCACCTTCCACAACGCGGGCCACATCCTCGGGAGCGCGGTGGCGCATTTCCACGTCGGCGACGGCTTCCACAATGTCGTATTCTCCGGCGACATCCACCACACCGACACCCGGCTGTTCAACGGCGCGTCCAACGACTTCCCGCGCGTGGAGACCCTGGTGATGGAGTCGACGTACGGCCGGCGCGACGACTACCAGACCGACCAGGACGACTCCGAGCGGAAGCTGATCGACCTGATCGGCGAGACCGCCGACCGCGACGGCACCGTCGTCATCCCCGCGTTCGCGGTCGGCCGCTCCCAGGAGCTCATGCTCGTCCTCGAGGAGGCGATGCGGACGGGGAAACTCCCCACGATGCCCATCTACCTCGACGGGATGATCCGGGAGGCCACCGCGATCCACACCGCCTACCCGGAGTTCCTCCGGGACGGCCTCCGCGACCGGATCCTCCACGAGGACGAGAACCCGTTCCTCGCCGAGCAGTTCCAGCAGGTCGACGGCGGCCAGGAGATGCGCGAGGACATCGCGGGCGGCGAGCCCTGCATCATCCTCTCGACGTCCGGGATGGTCACCGGCGGGCCGATCATGTCGTGGCTGGAGCTCCTCGGCGGCGACCCCGACAACCGGCTGATCTTCGTCGGCTACCAGGCCCAGGGCACCCTGGGTCGGCGGATCCAGAGCGGCCGTCGGGAGATCCCCTTCTCCGACCGCGGGGGTCGCAGCGAGCAGCTGACCCTCCGACTCGACGTCCAGTCGGTCAGCGGGTTCTCCGGCCACGCCGACCGGCAGGGGCTCGAGGACTTCGTCGGCACGATGAACCCGCGGCCGGAGGAGGTCATCTGCGTCCACGGCGACGAGGCCTCCACCGATCAGTTCTCCTCGGGGCTCTACCAGGAGTTCGGAATGCGGACATACGCCCCGCGGAACCTCGAAACCTTCCGGTTCGACTGACCGGCCGATCGCCACCCTTCTTGTCGCCGCCGCCCTCACCTCGGGTATGGAATCGTGGGGATCGCTGTTCGAGCGTGCCGCAGCCGTCGACGCGGACACAGACGAACCCGCGGTCCGGGAGTCGCTGGCGGCGATCAGGGCGCGCGGGGACGACGCCGCGGCCGACGGCGCAGACGACGACAGCACCGCCCGGAAGCGGGTCGAACCGCCCGCCGAGTCCGGACCGGCCCGCGTGGTCGCCGACGCCGACGTGCTCGCGGTGGACCTGCTCGTCGGCGGCGACGCCCGGGCGGCGCTGGATCACCTCCGGCGCCACGCCTGGACCACGCTGCTCGCGAGCGACCCGCTCCTCGACGACGCCGAGGCGACCGTCGCCGACCTCGCCGACTCGGACCTGGCGGCGGCGTGGCGCGAGCGCGTCGCGGCGTGGCGCGAGTCGGTGACGCATCCGCCGGGTGACAGCCCCGCACTCGGGAGCGCCTACCGCGGCGGCGCGATGCACGTGCTGACGTTCGACGACCGGCTCCGGTCGCCGGGGGCGGGTGCGACGCTCGGCACGGATCTCTCGGTGAGCGTTCGCTCCCCGGATGCCTTCGCGGCGCTGTTCGA
>CAZIQT010000203.1:0-2717 GCA_964541645.1 uncultured Halobellus sp.
CAGGTCGATCATGTAGATGTCGTGGTCGATGACGAGCACGGTCTCGTCGTGGTTCTCGGCGTACCGGCGGATCGCGGTGGTCGCCTGCACCCGCTGTTCGACGTCGAGGTGCGCGGAGGGTTCGTCCATGACGTAGAGGTCGGCGTCCTCCGAGAGCGCGGCCGCGACCGCGACCCGCTGGCGCTCCCCGCCCGAGAGGTCGTCGAGGTTCCGCTCCATGATCCGTTCCAGCTGGAGCGGCTTCGCGATCTCGGTGTTCCAGTAGGAGGTCCCCACGTCGCTCGTGATCGACGAGAGGAACGCGTCGACCCGCATCGGCCGGTCGATCTCGATGTACTGCGGCTTGTACGAGATGTCGAGCCGGAAGTCGAGTTCGCCCTCGTCGGGTTCCAAGGCGCCGGTGAACAGCTTCGCGAGCGTGGACTTCCCGATCCCGTTGGGGCCGACCACGCCCAGTACCTCCGACTCGTAGATGGTGCCGGGGTCGACCTCCAGGGCGAACTCCCCGTCGCCGTAGGACTTCGACAGCGCCGGATACTCGACGAGCGGCGTCGACTTCGAGGTCTCCCGGGGGGCGTGTTCGTGGAACTCGATCTCGTCGGGGCGGATCCGCATGTTCTCGTTGGAGAGATACCCCGTGAGATACTCGTTGATGCCGTTCCGGACCGACTTCGGGTCCGTGATCACGCCGAAGGCACCGGGCGTGCCGTAGGCGACGTGCAGCGAGTCCGCGAGCAGATCCAGGATCGCGAGGTCGTGTTCGACCACCAGCACCGCCCGGTCCTCGTCGTCCGCGAGCTCCCGGATCAGCCGCGCCGCGGTGACCCGCTGGCCGATGTCGAGGTACGGCGACACCTCGTCGAGGAAGTAGAAGTCGCGGTCCCGCGCGAGGGTGGCCGCCAGCGCGACTCGCTGGAGCTCCCCGCCCGAGAGGGTGTCGAGCGGCTGGTCGACCACCGGCCGGATGCCGAGGCGGTCGATGTAGCCGTCGAGAGCGCCGCGCTCGTCGGTGGATTCCAGCAGGTCGATCGTGGTGCCGTCGAACTGCGCCGGAAGCTGGTCGACGTACTGCGGCTTCCGTGCGATGGTGATCTCCCCCGCTTGGACCCGCTCGATGTAGGTCTGGAGCTCGGTTCCGCGGTACCGGTCGAGCACGCGCGCCCAGTCGGGGTCGGTCCCGTAGTCGCCGAGGTTCGGCACCAACTCGTTGGCGAGCGCGCGCACGGCGGTCGTCTTCCCGATCCCGTTGGGGCCGAGGATCCCGGTGACGGTGCCGGGTTCGGGCACGGGGAGCCCGTAGAGCGCGAACGCGTTCTCGCCGTAGCGGTGGACCGGGTCGTCGTCGAGTTCGGTGGGGAGGTTGATGATCTCGATCGCGTCGAACGGACACTTCTCGACGCAGATCCCGCAGCTCTCGCCCAGACAGATCTCCTCGGAGATCCGGATCTGGGCGGGATCACCCTCGAACGGCTCGCCTTTGTCGTAATGTTCCTCGCGGGTGACGATACACTCTTGCCCCGTCCGGTTCGGCGGGCAGTAGTTCGCACACTCGTAGTTACACCGGTCGGGCTGACACCGGTCGAGGTCGACGACCGCGATACTGTCGTCGGCCATCGGTCAGATCGAGATGCCTTCGGTCAGGATGATCCCGAACGTGACGAACCACAGCGTGAACGTCATGAACACCACGTAGAGGTAGTCCTTGGCGCCGAACTCCGAGACGTCGATGCCGATCGCGCGCAGGACGGGGAACTGCGCGGCGGTCATTCCGCCTACGATGAGGAGCGACTGCCTGCTCGCGGCGTCCGCGACGCCGGTGCCGACGAACCTGGCCGACAGGAGCGCCGCGACCACCCCGGCGAGGCACGCGAGCGTGGTGACCGTGACCCCCCGGAGGTGATCGGAGAGCCCTTCCTGCGATTCCGTAGCCATACGTGTGTCTCCGACACCGGGCGTCAAAAGCCGTTCGTTCCGGCCGCCGAGCGGCGCCGCCGCGTTGCACGCCGACGGCACGCCGCGGTTTCGAAGTGGTTAAACCCGCCACGACGGTACTGTCGGTAACTCGCTGGTCGGACGGGACGCCAGCGGGCACCCGAGACATCGGGACGACATGTGGGCCGGCGTCGAACGTCGCCCGAATCGCAAGCGCCCGTGGTGCAACAGATGGCACGAAGCTTCTACTCACACATCAAGGAGGCGTGGAAGCAGCCCGGCGACGGCAAGCTCGCCGAGCTGCAGTGGCAACGAAAACAGGAGTGGCGCGAGGAGGGCGCGATCGTCCGGGTCGACCGGCCGACCCGGCTCGACAAGGCCCGCGAACTCGGCTACAAGGCCAAGCAGGGCGTCGTCGTCGTCCGCGCGTCCGTCCGGAAGGGCAACGCGCGGAAACAACGGTTCACAGCCGGCCGCCGCAGCAAGCGCCAGGGCGTCAACCGGATCGGTCGCCGGAAGAGCATCCAGCGCATCGCCGAGGAGCGCGCCGCCCGGAAGTACCCCAACCTCCGGACGCTCGCCTCCTACTGGGTCGGCGAGGACGGCTCCCAGAAGTGGCACGAGGTGATCCTCGTGGACCCCGAACACCCTGCGATCCGGACCGACGACGACCTCTCGTGGATCTGCGACGACGACCACAAGGGGCGGGCGTTCCGCGGGCTCACCAACGCCGGCCGCTCCAACCGCGGGCTCCAGACCCGCGGGAAGGGCGCCGAACACACCCG
>CAZIQT010000204.1:0-2712 GCA_964541645.1 uncultured Halobellus sp.
CGGTGAGCGCGTACATCGCCTTCGAGGAGCCGAGCCGGGAGAACTCGGTCTCGTGGTCGTCGCGCAGCGTCGTCGCGAGATCGTCGCCGTTCATACCGCCCCGTTGGCCGCCGGGTCGCTTGTAGGCATCGACACGAGCGCTCGGTGGGGCCGAGCGTCCGTCGAATCGGAGCGTACAGTCGGCACTCACACCGCGGTCCCGCGCCGGCGTGCCGAACACCCGCCGCCCGGCGCGGGGTGGCGTCTACGTCACGCGCCGTGTGGCCGCCCGATCGGTGATAAACCTCCGGGGAACGCCCCGAAGCCATATGCTTCGGCGACCACACCCGACCCGTATGGAGCCCGCTACCGCCCTCCGGACGGGCGCCCGGCTGCTGTGGGAGCGGTCGGCGTCGGTCCTCCCCGTGTACCTCCTCGCGAGCGGCCTCTACGGGGCCGCCCGCGCGCCGCTCGTCGTCGCCGGCGTCGCCGCCGGCTGGCTGCTGGCCGCGAGCGGCCGGCTGGACCCGCTCGTCGACCGAATCGGTCCGGGGGGCTCGGTCGACGTCGAGCCGGCCGGATCGGGGGAGCTGCCGCGGTCGTCGCTCGACGTCGTGCTGGAACTCTTGACACCCGGAACCGTCGCCCTGGTCGCCGTCGGTGTGCTCGCCGCCGCCGTCCTCGCCGTGCTCGCGTCCGCGGTCGGCAACGCCGCCGCGGTCGGCGGGCTCTACGGCCTCCTCCGCGGCGACGACGGCGTCGCCGCGGCCGTTTCCGGGGTCCGGCGCCACTGGCGGTCGTTCGTCGGCGTCCGGCTCCTCCTCGTGGCCGCCGTCGGCGCGGTCCTCGTGCCGGCCGGGGTCGTCGTCGCCGTCGTCGTCGGCACCGTCACGGCCGGCGGGGGCGGCGTCGGCGCCGCGGCGCTCGGGGCCACCGTCGCGCTGCTGGGCGGCCTCGTCGCCGGCCTGCTGGTCGCGGCCGTGCTCGTGCTGCTCGCGTTCGCGGATCAGGCGGTCGTCGTCGACGGCGTCGGCGCGGTGGCGGCGGCGAAACGGAGCGTCCGGCTTCCGGTGCGCCGCCCCGTCGCCGTGTTGGGCTACGTCGCGGTCGCGGTCGGGGGGGTCGTCGTCGCGGTCGTTGTCGGGGGGGTCGCCGCGACCGCCGGCACCCCCCGCGTGGCCGCGCTGGTCGGGACGCTCCTGGTGCCGCCGGTGGTCGACGGGTTCAAGACCGCGCTGTACGCGGAACTCGGGCTTCCGTCGGCGCCGGCCACCGGAACGTCGTCGGCCGGTCGCCGCGTCCGGTCGGCGTTCGGCGGCGGCCTCCGTTCGGTCGGGGGGTTCGTGCGCGATCACCCGGCCGCGAACCTCGCGTCGCTCGCGTGCGTGACCGCCGCCGGCGCGGCCGGGTGGGTCGCGGCGAACGCCACCGCGATCGACCTCCCCGTCGGCGGCGACGTGGGCGGCGTCTTCGGCACTCTCCCGGTCGGGACGTTCCTGAACCTGGCGGCCAACAACTGGCTGGTCGCGGCGGATCTGGCGTACAGCGGGCTCGCGGCGGGCGTGCCCGCGGTGGTGAGTCTCGGGCTCAACGGCCTCGTGATCGGCGCCGTCGCCGGTGTCGTCGACCCCCTCGCGTTCGTCGCCCTGGTCGCCCCCCACGGCGTGATCGAGATCCCCGCGATCGTGGTCGGCGGCGCCGCCGGCCTCCACTTGGGCGGCGTCGGGATCGGCGCCCTCCGCGGCCGTCGCGGCGACGGCGACGTGGCCGCCGCGATCCGCCGGATCTACCGGGTGCTGCTCGGGCTGGTGCCGCTGTTCGTCGTCGCGGCGTTCGTCGAAGCGTTCCTCACCCCCGCAATCGCGGCGGTCGTGCTCGGCGGGTGACGCGACCGCCGACGGTCCGCGGGCCCGGGGGCCGTCGCGCCGCGCGTTCCCGTGGCTCGACCGGGTCCGACCCGAGAAGCTTCTTGTACGCGCCGTCCGGTCGGCCCGTATGGGGACGTCGCACGACGGCAGCGGGCTCACGAGGACCGCCTGGAACTGGCTGTTCAGCGGCATCGCGCTCGCGATACCGATGGTCATCACGATACTCGTGCTCGGGATCGTCGCGAACTTCCTGCTCAACGTCGTGTCGCCGGTCGTGACGCTGGTCCGGATCGTCCCGGGGATCGACCCCGTGGTCGAGGGGCTCCTCGTCCGGGTCGTCAGCCTGGTGTCGCTGGTCGGGCTCGTGATCGCGATCGGCGCCGTGGCCGACCTCACCGAGGACAGCTACGCGCCGCGGTTCCACGCCGCGGTGGAGTCGCTCCCGGTGGTCGGCGACGTCTACCGCAGCTTCCGCCGGATGAGCGACGTGTTCGTCGAGAGCGAGGTCGAAACCTTCCAGGAGGTGAAACTCGTCGAGTTCCCCCACGACGGGGCGTACTCCATCGCGTTCGTGACCGCGGACACCCCCGAAACGATCCAGGCCGCCGCGGGGGAGATCGAGATGCAGACCCTGTTCGTCCCGCTGGCGCCGAACCCCGCGATGGGGGGGTTCCTGGTCAACGTCGCCGCGGAACAGACCTACGATGTCGAACTCACCGTCGAGGAGGCGGTACAGTCCGTCATCACCAGCGGTGCGTCGATCGAGGTGGCCGACCGCGACCGCGACCGTCCGATGTCGATGGACGAACTCAGCGACATGACGATGGACCCGATCAACGAGGCGTTCGACGGCGGCGACGCCCCC
>CAZIQT010000205.1:0-2689 GCA_964541645.1 uncultured Halobellus sp.
CCGAGACGATCCAGACCCACGTCAAGAACACGCTGGCGCCGTACAAGTACCCCCGTGCGGTGGAGTACGTCGACGAGCTCCCCCGCACCGAAACCGGGAAGATCCAGCGCGTGAAGCTTCGGGAGCGCGAACGCGGGCAGTACGAGGAGTAGCACGGACTATCGAGGCTCTTCACGTCCTGTTTCGTCAGACACCGACCCGTCCTGAACGGTAGGGCGACGCCCCAGGAACCCCCTGCCAACCGCCCGACGGTGACCTCCCGGTCGGGCATCTCCTGCTCGATTCTCGGCCGTTCAAACCCAAACTCCGACGTTGACACCCCTATTCGGGCACGAACTTCAGCCCGTACCGCGTGACGCCCTCGGCGACGTAGATCCGCCGAAGCGCCCCCGTCACCGCGTCGCCCACCGACACCGCCCCCGGATCGCAGTCGGTCACCTGTGCGGGGAACCGACCCGCCCCGTCGCCGTCGGCCGCGGGCGCCTCGACGATCGCGACCGCGAACGGCCCGTCGCGGCGCTGTTGTTCGACGAACTCCGGCGGCGCGCCGCCCTGCCCGATCACGGTGACCGCGACGACCTCGCCGGTTCGGGACAGCGGCGTCGGCTCGAAGTCGTCGCGGTCCCCGCACGCCGGACACGCCCCCTCCGGCGGGAACGCCACGGCGTCGCACGCCGGGCACCGCCCGGCGACCAGCCGGTACCGCTGGGCTGTCGTGCGCTGCCACGACGGCAGGCTGACGTGGGCGCCGCCGCCGGCGACCGCGGTTTCGCCGATCGTGCCGCGGGCCCGCAGCGCTTCGGGGTACGAGACCGCCGTGCCGGCGTCGACCGCGGCCGCGACGCCGGTCTCCGGCGGCGTGTCGACCTCGAATCCGACCCCGACGGCGGTCGCGCCGCTGCCGAAGAACCCCGCGACGACGGTCGCCCCGGCGTCGACCGCGTCCAGCGCGGCGAGCAGCCCGAGCGCGACGGTCGCCGCCCCCGCGTCACCGACGTCGTCGACGACGGTTCCCGACGCGATCGCGGCGCCGTCGTACGGCAACGCCTTGCCGATCCGGTGGGGGAAATCGCCGGTGGGCTGGTGGAGGCTGGCGGCGCCGACCGCGTCGTGATCGAGTTCGAGCCGGTCGACGGCCGCCGACACCACGTCCCGGGTCGTCTCCCGCTCGTAGGTGGTGATATCCAGCTCCGAGACGTCGGTGCTCCCCCGCGCTCGGTGTCTGAGTCCCGGGGCGTCGCGGGACTCCCGGGCCCGGTCGACGAGGGTGACGCCGGCGCCGTCGCCGATCAGGAACGCCGCCGCCCCGGCGCCGACCCGCTGTCCGACGTCGGCGGCGTCGCCCGCCGGCGCGTCGGCGACGACCACCAGCGCGGGGCCGTCGGCGTCGACGCCCGCGAGCAGCGCCTCCCCCCCGGCGGCGGTGCTCTGTGTCGCGGTCGTGGTTGCGACGTCCGAGTCCAGCCCGAGCGCCGCCGCGATCCGCGGCGCGAACGCCTCCTCCTCCAGCGGCGGGGTGGTCGTGGCGACCGCGAGGTGCGCGACGCCGGCGGCGTCGGGGCCGTCACCCCCGAGCGCGTCGCGGCCGGCGGCGACCGCCATCGTGAGCACGTCCTCGTCGGCCGCGGGCACCGCCGCCCGGTCGACCGGGGCGGCCGTCCCCCACGCGGCCTCGATCGCGTCGCCGTCGAGCCGCTGCCGCGGCACGTACACCCCGGTCGCGACGATCCCGCGGTCGGCACCGTCGGCGGCGCGGCTCACAGCGCCCCCTCCGCGACCCGTTCGAAGACGTGGACCGTCACGCCGCCCCCGGAGCCGCCGACGTTGTGCGCCAGCCCGATCTCGGGGGCGTCCACCTGGACGTGGGCGTCGCCGCGGAGCTGTGCGAAGACCTCGACCACCTGGCCGGTCCCGGTCGCGCCGATCGGGTGACCCTTCGACTTCAGCCCGCCGGAGGTGTTCACCGGGAGGTCGCCGTCGGCGTCGGTGACGCCCGCCCGGAGGAGCTCGGGCGCTTCCCCCCGGCCGCACAGCCCGAGGTCCTCGTAGGCGGCGAGCTCCGCGATCGCGAAGCAGTCGTGGACCTCCGCGAAGTCGAGGTCGTCGGGGCCGATCCCCGCCTCGTCGTAGGCGCGGGCGGCAGCGGTCTCCGACGCCGGGATCCCGGTGAGGGTATCGCGCTGGAACAGCCCCACCCGGCCGGAGGCGGCGCCCGCTCCCGACACCCGGACCGGCGCCTCGGAGAGCTTGGCGGCGACCGCCTCGCTCGCGACGAGCACGGCGCTTGCGCCGTCGGTGGTGGGACAGCAGTGGAACAGGTTCAGCGGCGCCGCCACCTCGGGGGCGCTCGTCGCCTCGTCCATCGTGCACTCGAACCCCAGCTGTGCGTGGGGGTTCTTCGCGCCGTTGCCGTGGTTCTTGACCGCGACCCGGGAGAGGTCCTCGACGGTGGCGTCGTCGTACTCCCGGAGGTACGCGCTCGCCATCTGGGCGTAGACGCCCGCGAAGGTGGTGCCCGACAGCCGCTCCCACTCGGTCTCGCCGCTCACCCCCAGCCACCACTTGGTGTGGTCGCCGCTCGTGTCGGTCATGACCTCGTACCCGCCCGCGAGCACGAGGTCGGCCATCCCCGATCGGACCGCCATCACGGCCTGTCGGAGCGCGTACCCCGACGCCGCACACGCGTTCT
>CAZIQT010000206.1:0-2665 GCA_964541645.1 uncultured Halobellus sp.
GACTGGGCGACCAACGTCGAGGACACCCACTACGTGATCGGGTCGATCGTGGGCCCCCACCCGTTCCCGTCGATGGTCCGGGACTTCCACAGCGTCATCTCCGAGGAGGCCCGGCGGCAACTCCGGGAGCAGACCGGCGGCCTCCCCGACGCGGTGTTGGCGTGTGCCGGCGGCGGCTCCAACACGATGGGGATGTTCGCGGACTTCGTCGACGACGAGGACGTCGAGCTCTACGCGGTCGAGGCCGGCGGCTCCAGCCTCGAAGTCGACGAGAAAGCCGGCGTCGCTCCCAACTCCGCGTCGCTGTCGACCGGCGACGAGGGCGTGCTCCACGGCGCACGCACCAAGATCCTCCAGGACGCCGACGGCCAGATCATGGAGAGCCACAGCGTCTCCTCGGGGCTGGACTACGCCGGCGTGGGCCCCGAGCTCGCCCACCTCGTCGACCGGGATCGGGTCAACGCGGTCAACGTCGACGACGACGCCGCGCTCGAAGCGTTCCATCGGCTCTCGCAGCTGGAGGGCGTGATTCCGGCGCTGGAGACCGCCCACGCGTTCGGCTACCTCGAGGAACACCACGACGAGCTGGGCGGGACGATCGTGCTCAACGTCTCCGGCCGCGGCGACAAGGATCTGGAAGCCGCGATCGAGGAGACCGAGCAGCGCGACATCGACATCGCCCCGTCGATGTCGGAGTTCTCGGGAGGCATCTGAGATGGCCGGCGACCGCGGGCGGTCCGAGTTGGAGACGGCCTTCGCCGACGGCCCCGCGTTCGTGCCGTATCTCGCGGCGGGCGACCCCGACTACGACGCGTCGCTCGCGTACGTCGAGGCGCTGGCGCGCGGCGGCGCCGACGTGATCGAACTCGGTCTGCCGTTCTCGGAGCCGATCGCGGAGGGCCCGACCATCCAGAGCGCAGTGGTGCGCGCCCTCGAAGGGGGGATGACCCCCGACGGCTTCTTCGGGTTCGTCGAGGACCTCGACGTCGACGTACCGCTGGTGTGTATGACCTACTACAACCTCATCTACCAGTACGGCGCCGACACCGGCCCCCGGCCGTTCGTCGAACGCGCCGCGGAGGTCGGGCTCTCGGGCTTCGTCGTCCCCGACCTCCCCGCCGAAGAGGCCGAGCCGCTGCGGGAAGCGTGCGACGAGTTCGGGCTGGATCTCGTCTTCATCGTCGCCCCAACGACCGAGGGCGAGCGGCTCCACCGGAACATGGAACACGTCTCGGGGTACGTCTACGTCCAGGCGCGGACGGGCGTCACCGGCGCGAGGGACGACGTCTCCGACCAGACCGAACGCAGCCTCGAGCGCCTCGCCGACTACGAGGTGCCGAAGGCGGTCGGGTTCGGGATCAAGACCGGCGACCACGCCCGGCGGATCGTCGCCGGCGGCGCCGACGGCGTCATCGTCGGGAGCGCCCTGGTCGACATCGTCGCCGAGGGCGTCGCGAACGACACCCCGACCGACGAGGTGGCCGCCCGGCTGGCGGAGAAGACCCGGGAACTGAAAGCCGGCGCCGAACGCGGATACGCACAACGCGTGCCACAAGCGGAAGGCAAATAACCGACGGTTGCCACATCCTCACACACGATGAACGCAGGACTCGCGGCGCGGCTCGAACGCATCTCGACAGGGGGGCGGTATCTCGTCGTCCCGATGGACCACGGCATCACGCTCGGCCCCGTGAAGGGGCTCGTGGACCTGGAGTCGACCGTCGACGCGATCACCCGCGGCGGGGCGGACGCCGTCCTCACCCAGAAGGGCGTCGCACCCCGGGTCCACGACCACAAGAACGGCAAGGGGTACATCGTCCACCTCAACGGCTCCACCGCCATCGGTCCCGACTCCGACGACAAGCGACGGACCGGAACCGTCGAGGAGGCGCTCCGCGCCGGCGCGGACGCGGTGTCGTTCCACATCAACGTCGGCAGCGACCACGAACCCGACCAGCTGACGGAGCTGAGCGACGTGATCGAGACCGCACACCGGCTCGGCGTCCCCGTGCTCGCAATGAGCTACGCCCGCGGCCCCGGCGTCGACGAACACGACGCCGAGAGCCTGGCCCACGCCGTTCGGATCGCCGAGGAACTGGGCGCCGACGTGGTGAAGACCGCCTACTCCGGCGACCCCGACTCCTTCGAACGGGTGTGTGCGGCCACCCGGCTGCCGGTCGTGATCGCGGGCGGCAGCCGCGGCACCGACCGCGAGACCGCCGAGATGGTCCGCGGCGCGATGGACGCCGGCGCGGCCGGGGTCTCGATGGGGCGGTCGATCTTCCAGCACGACGACCCCGGCGCGATCACCCGCGCCGTGAGCGCGATCATCCACGACGACGCCGCCGCCGCCGACGCGGTCGACGCCGCCGGACTCGCCGTCGAGGCGTAGCTCGCAGCCACCGGTTCCGTTCTCCGAGTCCCGAGGGCTTCACTCCGCTGCTCGCACGGTCGTGTTTAGTTAAGCAAATGCTGGTCGAACAACCGCCACGGGCGGGACTGGAAGGGGCTGCGCTCTCGACGAAGACGGGCGAAACAAGAACCGCAGGAGTGAGCGCAGCGAACGACGAGGATCGCAGCGAGCCCATCGAGTCGAGAGCGTAGGGGCTTCCGAGGTCTTCTCAGCCACTATCGCAGCGGATCCAGTCTTAACTAAACAGTACCG
>CAZIQT010000207.1:0-2651 GCA_964541645.1 uncultured Halobellus sp.
CCGAGGTCTTCTCAGCCACTATCGCAGCGGATCCAGTCTTAACTAAACAGTACCGCTCGCACCGACCGCACTCCTAACTAAGCAGTACCGTGTCCGGAGTCCGCGCGTTTATGAACGTGGCGGGCCTACCGCGCGGTATGCCCACGACGCTCGAAATCCGGTGTACGGACGACGCGTGCGAGCTCGACATGTTCGAGCTCCACTACACGTACGACATGCCCGACGACGTCGGCGTCGCCGACTTCACCTGCCCGTACTGCGGCGGGAACGACCCGCTGGAGGCGATCGAGCTATGAGCGGGTTCGGCGACGAGGTCGAGACCGGCCCGGCGCGCCGGCTGAAGGAGGTCGGGGAGTCGATCGCCGAGACCACCGTCGAGCGCATCGGCCGCGGGGTCTCCCGGCTCCAGGAGAACCGCCCGCTCGCCTACGACGTTCTGGAGAGCGACGACGCGTACCTCGTCGTCTTCGACGCCCCGGGCGTCCGGCGCCAGGACGTCCAGGTCCGGTTTTTGGACGGCGAGGTGAAGGTCCGGATCGACCGGTTCCGCGACTTCCACGAGGGCTTCGAGATGCGGTTCCCCGGGCGGGGGCTCGCGCTCGACGGCGCCGCGCCGATCCCGCAGGGTGTGCCGGTGGATCCCGAGCGCGCGACCGCGACCGTTACCGACGAGGGGACGCTCGAAGTCCACCTCCCGAAGCGCGACGAGGCGTAAGCCGCGGTCGTCGGAGCCGGGTGTCGAGTAGCGACCCCCGACTCACACCGGGAAGTCGGCGTCGGCGTCGACCACGCGGTCGGGGTCCGCGGGCGGCTTCCAAGCTGTGGTGAGTTCGAGCAGCTGTGCGAGCATCACCCCGGTCGCGCCCCACACGGTGTAGGTGCCGACGTGGAAGTAGTGGATCCGGTGGGGCCCGTAGACCGGGTGGTCCCGGCGTTCGGACTCGTAGTTCCCCGCGTCGGTGAGTTCCGACACCGGGAGCGCGACCACCTCCGCGACCTCCCGTTCGTCGGGGTCGTACTCCCGGTCGGGCACTCGGCCGACGAACGGCCGGACCGAGTAGCCCGTCACGGTCCGGATGTCGTCCAGCCGGCCGACCGTGCCGACCTCCGCCGCCCGCAGCCCGATCTCCTCGTCGGCCTCCCGGAGCGCGGTCACCTCCAGCGTGGCATCCTCGGGTTCGCGTGAGCCCCCGGGGAAGCTCATCTGTCCGGGGTGTTCCCCGAGGTGCTCGGCGCGTTTCGTGAACAGGACGTGCGCCTCGCCGTCCCGGGTGAACACGGGCGCGAGCACCGCCGCCCGCTGGCTCGCGTCGTCGACTGCGGCCGGCGCGTGCGCCGACATCCGGGAGAGATCCATCGTCTTCGGGCACGCGTAGGCGTCGGGAGCGCTTATATTGTCGGTCGTGAACCGACCCCACACGACAGCCCGGCGTCGGGGCTACCCGTCGGCGGCGGCGTCCAACCGTTCGCGGACGTCGTCGACCGCGACCGCGTCGGACCACACCTCGACGTCGTAGGTCACGTCGAGCAGCCGGCGCACCGCCCGCTCGTCGCCGGCGTCGACGGCGGTCGCGGCCTCGGCTCGGAGCCGGTCGGCGACCGCCTCCGCCGCGGCCGCGCGGTCGACGTCGCGGTCGGGCACGTCGAGGATGTGAGGCAGATCTTCCGCGTCGGCGGGCAGCGCCGGGAACGCCGCGGGGCCGGGCACGAGCAGCGTGCGGTCGTCGTCGCGGTACCGCACGACGTCGTACGACGCGACGGCGCCGTCGACCGCGTCGGCGACCGCCTCGGCGTCCACGGACTCGCCGCGCTTGAACGCGAGTTCGTCGAGCGCCGACTCCAGCTCCGAGGGGGTGAGCGCGCCGAAGAGGTCGATCACCCCCGCCAGCTCGTCGGCGTCGAACTCCCCGGCCACCGTCACTCCCCGGCCTCCGTCGGCGAGGCGGCTGCGGTCCCGAGCGTCGAACCGGTCGCGTCCGCGGCGTCGGCCGCGGCGGCGTCGGCGACCGCGTCGGGGTCGATCGGGGCGTGTTCCCACGCGGGCAGCCGGTCGTCCGGTCCGGTCGGCCGCGCCACCGCCTCGGCGTACCGGGACACCTGCTCGCGCTCGTGGTCGCGGTCGAACTCGAACCCGTTGAACGCCGCGTCGAGCTCGTACTGGTCGACGAGGCCGGCGGCGGTCGCCCGGTACCGGTCGGCGAGGGAATCGAAGTCGACGTCGACGCCGTGCTCCGTGACCCCGCGGAGGAGGGTCTCCCCGACCGAGCGGCTCATCGTCGACAGGCCGCCGGAGCCGTCGACGCCGCGGTGGTCGTGTTCGTACCGGCCCAGATCCACCTGCGCGGTGCCCGCGAAGCCCGCGACATCGAAGACGTCGGCGAGCGTCCCGACCTCCAAGCCCCACGTCCGCGGGACCCGGATCCGGCGGGCGGTCGCGGCGGTCGCGGCGAACTCCCCGGCGAGGGCGTACCGGAACGAGTCGAGGTACCGCAGGAACGGTTCGGGGTGGGCGTCGAGCAGCGTCCGCACGAGCGGCACGTAGAACAGCCGGAACAGCCGGCCGTAGAGCCGACCGTCCTCGACGCGGGCGTAGTACCCCTTCGAGAACTCGTAGCCCCGCCCCAGCGGGAACAGCAGCCGGCGGACGAACG
>CAZIQT010000208.1:0-2628 GCA_964541645.1 uncultured Halobellus sp.
GGACTCGTCGTCGACGACTTCGACCGCGTCGTTGTCGTTGTCTGTCATACTGCGTCGTCCGCGATGCGGATGAGTTCGTTGAGTTTTGCGGTTCGCTCGCCGCCCACCGTGCCGGTCTTGATGAACCCGGCGCCGGTGGCGACGGCGAGGTGTGCGATCGTGGTGTCTTCGGTCTCGCCCGAACGGTGGGAGACCACCGTCTCGTAGCCGTTTTCGGTGGCGAGTTCGATGGCGTCGACGGCGTCCGACAGCGTCCCGATCTGGTTGGGTTTGATCAGGATCGCGTTGCCGGCGTCTTCGTCGATCCCGGTCTGCAAGCGCTCGACGTTCGTCACGAACAGGTCGTCGCCGCAGATCAGGGTGCGGTCGGCTCGCGGGCCTCGCCCGCTCGCACCCGGGGCTGAGGCCCCGCCGCCGACCCGGTCGGTCAGCTCCGCGAAGCCCTCGTAGTCGTTCTCGTCGAGGGGGTCCTCGACGTACACGAGGTCGTACTCCTCGGCCAGCCCCGCCACGTAGTCGACCTGCTCGGCGGTCGAGCGGGTGCGGTCGCCGTAGACGTACGCCTCGGCGTCGTCGTCGTACAGTTCCGCGGCGGCCATGTCCAGCCCGACCCCGATCTCGAACCCGAGCTCCGAGCCGACGTCGTCGACCGCCTCGTCGACGAGTTCGAACGCCTCGTCGTCGTCGATCGGCGGCGCCCACGCGCCCTCGTCGCCCTTCGCCGCGGGGATCCCGCGGCCGTCTAAGAGCTCCGAGATCCGCCGGTGGACGGCCGCGTTGGCGAAGACCGCCTCCGGGAGGCTCGGCGCCCCGACGGGCGCTGCCAGGAACTCCTGGATGTGGGTGGCGTCCTTCGCGTGTTCGCCGCCGCCGACGACGTTCCCGAGCGGGGTGGGAAGCGCGTCGCCGCGGAAGGTCCCGCCCAGGTGCTGGTACAGCGGCGCCCCCAGCACGTCGGCACCGGCCTTCGCCGCGGCCATCGAGATCGCGACCGCGCTGTTGGCGCCGATCTCCGAGAAGTTCCCGGTGCCGTCGGCGGCGTGCAGCGCGGCGTCGACCTCCCGCTGGTTGCCGGCGTAAACCTCGCCGACCAGCCGGGGGACCGCGTGCTGTCGGGCGGCGGCGATCGCCTCCCCCGGCGGGAGCTCGATGGCCTCGTGTTCGCCCGTGCTCGCGCCGCTGGGAGCGGCCGCGCGGCCGAACCCGCCCGACTCGGTCAGTACGTCCGCCTCGACGGTGGCGTTGCCGCGGGAGTCCAACACCCGGCGGAGCGCGATGCTCGAAACCAGCGTCATCTCAGTTGCCCTCGCGTTTGACCGTGAACGGCAGGACGCCGGCGTCGTACTCCTCGGCGGCGACCAGGATCGGTTCGGACTGGTCGGTCTCGATGAGCACCGGCGCGCCGTACGACACCTGCAGCGCTCGCGCGCCCAGGATGCGGGCCTTCTCGTACCTGTTGTACTGGGTGCGTCCGCTCATTGGTAGGGTGCGACCACGTCGACGAGGTCCTTGTGCGAGACCATCATGCGCCGGCAGCAGTGGCGCTCGACGCCCAGCTCGTCGAGGACCGTCGCGGGGTCCTCCTCGCCCTCGCGGGCCCGCTCTTTGAACTCGTCCCAGTGTTCGCCGATCACGTTACCGCACGTGAAACACCGGACGGGGATCATCATGGCTGGCTCACCTCAGCGGTAGGACTTCTGGTAGCGGGCCCGCGCGCCGGGGCCGCCCCACTTCTTCGGTTCGGACTGCCGCACGTCGTTGACGAGCAGCGACCGGTCGAAGTCCATGTACGCGTCACGGAGTTCGGCGTCGTTGAGGTACTGCACCAGCCCGCGGGCGATCGCGGTGCGGGCGGCGTCGGCCTGGCCGGCGAACCCGCCGCCGGAGACGCTCACGTCGATGTCGACCTGCGAGCGGAGGTCCTCGCCGGCGATGCGGAACGGCTCCAGCATCTTCAGGCGGGCGGTCTCCGGCTCGAACAGCTCGACCGGCCGGGAGTCGATGCGCACGCGACCATCGCCGTCGCGCACCGTAGCGCGGGCGATGGCCGTCTTCTTCTTCCCCGATGTGTTGGTTACCATGTGACGTTCGCACCCAGGTTCTCGGATACCTCCCCGAGCGAGAGGAACTTGATGTTCGAGAGCCGATCCAGCGTGGTTCCCTCGAGCGCGTCGCCGTCCTCGTCGAAGGGGTTCCCCACGTAGACGCGGACGTTCTCGAAGGCCTCGCGGCCGCGTTCGGACTTGTACGGGAGCATCCCGCGGACCGACCGCTTGAGGATCCCGTCGGGCCGCGTGGGGTAGTACGGGCCGCGGTCGGAGCCTTGCTCCGTCCGGGTCCGGTACTTCTCCATCGTGCTCTCCTCGGAGCCGGTGACGACGGCATCCTCGGCGTTGATGATCGCGACCCGCTCGCCGTCGAGGGCCCGCTGTGCGACCTTACTGGCGACGCGGCCGACGATGCAGTTCCGGGCGTCGACGACGACGTCGGCGTCGAACTCGGCGAGGCTCATCGGATCACCCGGACGTTACTGCCGTCGGGGTTCTCGGCGACGAGGTCCTCCAGCGCCACCGTCTCCCCGACCTGTTCGATCTTGGTTCGAGCGGACGACGAGAAGTCGACCGCCGC
>CAZIQT010000209.1:0-2622 GCA_964541645.1 uncultured Halobellus sp.
ACGCAGTATGACAGACAACGACAACGACGCGGTCGAAGTCGTCGACGACGAGTCCGAGCCGGAGGCGACCGGCGACGACGGCGACGCGACGACCGAGGCCACTTCCGACCGGAGCGAACCGGCCGCCGACGCCGCCGAGGGGGCCCCCGAGGCCGCCGCGGCCGCCGACGCAGAGACAGCCGACGAGGACGACGACGCGGACACGGGTCCGACATTCGACGAGGACGTCATGCCCGACGAGGAGGCCGACCTCCTCATCCCCGTCGAGGACTACCTCGCGGCGGGTGTCCACATCGGGACCCAACAGAAGACCCAGGACATGGAGCGGTTCATCCACCGGGTCCGCGACGACGGGTTGTACGTCCTGGACGTCAGCCGGACGGACGCCCGGATCCGGACCGCCGCCGACTTCCTCTCGAACTACGACCCCGAGCGCATCCTGGTGACGAGTTCGCGGCAGTACGGCCGCTTCCCGGCGACGAAGTTCGCCGACGCGGTCGGCGCCCGCGCCCGGACCGGGCGGTTCATCCCGGGGACGCTGACCAACCCCGACTACGACGGCTACATCGAACCCGACGTGGTGGTCGTCACCGACCCGATCGGCGATGCCCAGGCGGTGAAGGAGGCCATCACGGTCGGCATCCCCGTCATCGCGATGTGTGACTCCAACAACCAGACCGGCAACGTCGACCTGGTCGTCCCTACCAACAACAAGGGGCGGCGGGCGCTGTCGGTAGTCTACTGGCTGCTCGCGAACGAGACGCTCGACCGGCGTGGCAGCGACACCGTCTACGCCCTCGACGACTTCGAGGACGAGATCTAGCGGCGTTCGACCTTCGAGGATCCTTTTGTTGCTTCGCCCCCCGACCCTGCGAGCGACGGCCACGGCCGGACCCGGACGATGCGGTCGCGGCCGCGCGGCCCCGTCGTGGCGGGCGCTCGACCCCCGCGCAGCAAGCGTTTTGCCCGCGCGTCCCGTTCCGGCGGTATGGATCTCCAGCGGAGCGTTCGGGCGGTCGCGGGGGCGTCCGGCGACGGGTCGGGCGGGATCGACTGGGCGGCGGTCGCGACGGCCGCCAAGTCCGCGACCGACGCCGGGACGCTCGAGCTGACCGACGCCGAGCGGGCGGGCTACGCCGACGACGTCCGGGACGCCCGCGACCGGCTGCGGTCGGTCGGGGGACTCGAGTTCGACGTGCCGACGACGGTCGAAGTCCAGAACCGCCACCACTGGATCGACGCCAACGTGGCGACGTTCCGGCGGGTGATGCGCCCCGTCGAGTCCGAGGTGCGGGTGGCGTTTCCGGCGGCGGTGCGGGTGCTCAACACCGGGTCGATGGCGGCGGTGCTGTCGTTCCTGGGGTCGAACGTGCTCGGCCAGTACGATCCGCTGTTGCTCGCCGACGGCGACGACCACGAGCTCTACTTCGTCCACCCCAACATCGTCGACGCCGCGGTCGAGCTCGGGGTCGAGTACCCCCGGTTCCGGCGGTGGATCGCGTTCCACGAGGTAGCCCACGCCGCGGAGTTCGGCGCCGCGCCGTGGCTCTCGACGTATCTGGAGGCCCGGCTGGAGGAGGCGCTCGAAACCCTCTCGGAGGGCGGGTTCGACCGCGAAGGGTTCCGCGACCTCGACACCGCCATGACCGCCGTCGAGGGGTACGCGGAGATGCTGATGGACCGGGCGTTCGACGCGGAGTACGCCGACCTGCGGCGGAAGCTCGACGCCCGGCGCCGCGGCGGCGGCCCGCTGACGAAGCTGGCCCGTCGGCTCCTCGGACTCGGAATGAAGCGCCGCCAGTACGAACGCGGCGCGGAGTTCTTCGGGCTGGTCGCGGACGAGCGTGGGGTCGCCGCGGCCGCCGCGGTGTGGGACGACCCGGCGAACCTCCCGACCGACGCCGAGTTCGACGACCCCGCGCGGTGGCTCGCGCGGGTGGACCCGTAGCGCGTCGCGTGCCATCGAACGAACGTCGGCTACCCGGAAAGGGATACGTCGAACGGCCCGGCGATCGAAGTATTACCAAAATTGAAGCAATACTGTAATCGAGTCATACGTGTGAGCGAAATGGACGAGGGGAGCACCGTCGCCGTGACGAGTAAGGGACAGGCGACGATCCCCAGACGGTTCCGCGAGAAACTCCGCATCGACACGCCGGGACGGGTCCGGTTCGTCGAGACCGAGGACGGCGAGGTCGTAGTGCGACCCGTCCCGCGTCCGTCGACGCTTCGCGGCGCGTTGACATCCGACGTGGACGACGAGGGAGCCGACCGGACGACGACGGAACTCCTCCGGGAGGAACGAACGCGGGACCGCGAGGAGACCGACGAGAGGTACGGTCTCTCGAAAGACGAGTGACGGTCGTCTTCGTTCGTACGACGTCGACGGGCTCTGGGAGCCGGCCTCGGAGCTCAAAGCCACTCACGCCCCGCCGATCGGCGACGTCTACGCCCTCGCGGCCGCCAGGGAACTGGACGCCGACGACCGGGACGTGACACTCCTCGTCGGGGCCGCCGACGACTTCGACGCGTTCGAGCGGACCGCGGAGTTCGGGGACCTGCTCGAACGGTTCCGCGACCACCCGGTGTGACCGTTCCCGCTCCCGGGTCGGAGCCGCGGTA
>CAZIQT010000210.1:0-2601 GCA_964541645.1 uncultured Halobellus sp.
CCGGAGGACGCCCGCGGCAGAAACGGCTGTGCTACTCCGTCCGGTCGATGTCGATCTGCTCCCTGATCGCGGCCAGTTCCTCGGAGTCCGCCAGCGCCTCGACCTGCGTCCGGAAGTGCCGCTCGCAGAGCCCCACCTTGATTCCGTCCTTCTCGGCGGCGTAGGCGGCTTCCCGGTCGCAGTAGTGGCACTTCATACACCTCCTTGGTTCCGCCCGGGATTTAAGCCTACGCTCCCGGTTATCCCCGCCGAAAACGACGTGCGACGCCCGTCAGACGCTCGGCGAACGGGCCGAACGCCGACGCGGGCGGGCCGGCGACGCCGAGCGTTCGGTTGTGGGCGTCGGACCCGCCCGTCCGGAGCAGCCCCGCGTCGGCGGCGACCTCGTCGACGCGCTCGGGGGCGGCCCGGTCGGCGGCGGCGCCGCCGTAGGGGTAGTACCGCTCGACGGCGTCGAGCTCGCGGGCGCGGTCGAGCGCCGCCTCGGGGTCGGGATACCGGAACGGGTGCGCCAGCCCGACGACCGCACACGACTCCCGGAGGGCGTCGACCCCCTCGGCGAACGTCGGGATCTCGCGGGGGACGTAGCAGGGCCCGTCGGAGCCGATCAGGTGTTCGAAGGCGCCGCCGTAGTCGTACGGCGCGTCGCTGTCGGCGATCGCGCGGGCGATCGTAGGGCGGCCGATCCCCGCCCGGATCTCGACGTCGATCCCGACGTCGACGTGTTCCTCGACCCGCGCGACGATCTCGCCGGCGCGCTGCTTCCGGTTCCGCTGGATCCGGTCGGTCATCGCCCCGAGGGCGTCGGTGTCGGTCACGCCGTACCCCAACAGGTCGAGTCGCTGGGCGCCGGCGTCGACCCGGAGTTCGATCCCCCGGACGACCGTCACGCCGTCGAGGTCCTGCACCGGGGCGTCCAGCTCCGGGTGGATCCGGTCGTGATCCGTGACCGCGACGACCGGTATCCCGGCTTCGCGGGCGACGTCGGGGAGTTCGGGGACCGTGAGCGTCCCGTCGGAGGCGGTGGTGTGTACGTGGAGGTCGGCCGCGGGCGGGTCGCCGTCGCGGCCGGAGGCGTCGTGGCTCACTGTAAGGAGTCGGCCGGTGCGGAGTAAATCCCTTGCGCCGCCCGGCGCCCGCTCGTGACATATAATGACGACCAATGTCGGGTTAGGTCTTGGTACTTGACCCCATATCGTAATGGAAAACCGTTAAGAACCTCCGCCTATTCGTACCGGGTGTAATGCGCTTGAACCGAACCGGTGACCTCATCGATGCCCACGAGTTCCCGGCCACGACCGAGGAACTCACCGAGGCGTACGGCGATCGGACGATCGAACTCCCCAACGGGACCGCGCGCCTCGGAGACGTACTCGAGCGTGCCGGGGCGGAAACGTACACCTGTGCCGACGACGCGCGCTCGGCGCTCCTGTGCGGGCTGGGCCACGAGGCCATCGGCCGTCGGTACTACAGCGACCGCGACGCCTACGCGATGGGTGAGGACGGCCCACAGCAGGTCTCGTTCTGACGCCACCGCACGACTGACTAACTGACTCCTACCTCCGGGCGGGCCGGCCCCGGCGGCCGCCCGACCCTGACTCCTCCCCCGCCGAGCGGTGCCGGCGTGCGCCACCACCCCTTCGTTTCGCGGGCGCACCCACACCGACGGACGTGTCCCGCCGCCCGACTTCCCTGGACCCGTCGGCGCTGGAGCCCGGCTCCGGACCGGCGAAGACCTTTTGCCACTTGGTCCTACATGAATATGTAATATGGTTGACTCTCCGGCGGACGACGGCGAGTCCGACCCCGAGCACGCGTCGACCGACCGGGAGCGACCGCCGCCGGCGGTGCTCGAACTCCATCACGTGTACGACGCGCTGAGCCACCCCTGGCGTCGATACGTCTGTCACCTCCTCTCCGAGGACGACCGGTGGTCGGTGGCCGAGTTGGCGGGACGGATCGCGGCGTGGGAGGCCGACGTTCCCGGGCGCGCGGTCGCCGAGTACCGGCGCGAACGGGTGGCCGTGTCGCTGTACCACTCCCACCTCCCGAAACTGGCGGCCGACGACGTCGTCGACTTCGACGACGCGACCGGAACGGTCACCGCCGCCGGGAACGCCGACGCCGTTCTGGCGGCGCTCGACGGGATCGCGGCGCACCTCGACGACGCCCGGACCGACCGCTCCGACGCCGACGAGGGGGAGTGATCCCGGCCCGACGTGGCCCTCGCCGACGGCTCACGCGGGGGGTGACGAACCGCCCGACGGGTCACAACCCGACGTCCAGCGGGACCGACCCCTTGGTGTACCCCTCGACCCGCCCGGAGGGTCTGAGCCGGGCCACGATCGCCGGGCGGTGGTGTACGTCGGGGCGCTCCGCGAGGACGGACCGCCACTCGTCGTCGGGGAACGACGAACAGTCGACGAACAGCACGACCCCGCCGCCGTGGGCTTCGAGTTGGCCCTCGGATTTGGTCTCCGCGGTGTCGCGGACCGCCGCCACCGGGGTTCCCGCGCGGCGCTTCCCCGTCGGGGTCGGCCTGGTGACCTCCACCAGCACCGACTCCCCGTCGCCGACCTCGGCGCGGTAGTCGATGGCGTG
>CAZIQT010000211.1:0-2574 GCA_964541645.1 uncultured Halobellus sp.
GGGCGTGCCGGGCGGGCGGCGGTGGCGGCCCCCGGCAGTGACGGCGCCCGTGCGGACGAACGCCTATGTCGCCCCGGGCCGAAGCGGTCGGAGTGAGCGAACCCCGACGCGGACGGCAGGGAGCGAGGGCGGTGCTGTTCGACATGGACGGCGTGCTGCTGGAGGGTCGCGGCACCGACCCCGAGGTCCACGCCCGGGCGCTCGACGACCTGCTCGACGACCGGGGGTTGGCGGTCGCCGCGGAGCACCGGGCGGCGCTGTCGACCTACGAGTACGGCGACGCGTTCGTCGACGCCTGCGCCGCGATCGGCGTCGACCCCGAGACGTTCTACACCGAACGCGAGAAGCGGAGCGCGGCGCGGACCGTGGAGCACGCCGCCGGCCGCGCCCTCTTCGACGACGTCGACGCGCTCGACCGCCTCCCCGACGGGGTCGCGGTCGGACTCGTCAGCAACAACTACCACCGCACAGTGCGGTTCGTAGTGGACGCGTTCGGGCTCGACGCGTTCGACGCCGTCCGGGGGCGCGAGGTCGGACCCACGGGGTTCGGCCGGCGGAAGCCCGACCCCCACTACATCGAGGCGACGCTCGACGCGCTCGGCGCAACGGACGGCATCTACGTCGGCGACCGCGGGACCGACGTCGTCGCCGCCGACCGCGCGGGGCTGGACGGCGTGTTCCTCAGGCGCGACCACAACGCCGACGTCGACCTCGATGTCGAGCCGGCTATCGAGGTCGACGGGCTCGAAGCGGTCGTCGACGCGGTGGGCGGGTGACGGGTCACTCCAGATACCCGAGGTCCCGGAGCCGCTCTTGGGCCTCGTCGTCCATCTCCGCGACCGTATCGTCGGAGACCTCGTCGTCGAGGGCGTCGGTCCACGCCCCGCCGGTCGCCGACTCGAACCCCGCGAGCGCCGACTCCGTGGCCGCGACCGCGGCGTCGGCGGCGGCGTCGCCCGCGAGGTCGTCGGTCTCGCCCGGATCCCGGTCCAGCCGGTAGGCCTCGTCGTCGATCCGGTCGATCCGGACGTACTTCGCGTCGACCCGGCGCGCCGCACGCATCCGCGAGTAGAACCGGGAGTCCGGCGGGAGGTCGATCCCGGCGCCGGCGGCCTTCTCCTCGAGTTGGGTCAGTTCCACTACGGGCCGGGAGTACTCCACGAACGCGTACTCGCCGTCGCCGCGCTGGCCGGGGTCGCGGTCGGAGTCGGCGAGGCCGGCGAACTCGCGGTATGAGTCGGACACGAGAGAGCGGGTGGGATCGAGCGGCACCGCGCCGTCACGCCCCGAGGCCGGCACGTCGAGGGCGCCGAGGACGGTGTGATACAGGTCGACGAGCTCCACTTGATCCGTCCGGCGGTCGGCGTCCAACTCGGGGTGTTTGATCAACAGCGGCACGTTCACCAGGGGGTCGTAGACGCAGAATTCGTGGCCGTAGAGGTCGTGTTCGCCGTGGAGTTCGCCGTGGTCGGCACACACCACGACCATCGTGTCGTTCCACCGCCCCTCGGCTTTCAGCCAGTCGAACAGCCGCCCGAGTTGGTCGTCGATGTGGGCGATCTCCGCGTCGTAGAGCCCGCGAATCGCGTCCCACTCCTCGGTGTCGATGTCGCGGGCGCCGGCGTTGTACTCCTTGGAGTTCTGACAGACCGTCGCGGAGTCGACGCCCGGGGCGAACTCCGCGGCGAACTCCTCGGGGGGGTGGTACGGCAGGTGGGCGTCCATGAGGTTGATGAACGCGAAGGAGTTGTCGGCGTCGTCGAGGAACGCCATCGTGCGGTCGATCACCGCCGGGGTCTTCGAGTCGGCGCCCTCGCCGCCGGCGAGGTACTCGTGGGCGGTGTTGCCGAGGCTGACGAGTTTGTCCGCGATCGCCCGGAGCGACTCGTTGTCGTTCATCGCCTTCCACGCGCGGGCCAGCGGCCCCGACAGGAACTCCCCGGGCATGACTTCGAAGAAGTTGTCCTGGTCGTCGAACCCGTCAGTCAGGTGGGTGTACGGCGTGATCCACGCGTTCGAGGAGTAGCAGGCGGTGTCGTAGCCCGCGGCCGACAGCGTCTCCGCGAGCGTGGTCGCGCCCTCCAGGTAGGGGTTCTCCTGGTCGGCGCCGTGCTGTGAGGGGTAGAGGCCGGTGAAAAGCGAGGCGTGGACCGGAAGCGTCCACGGGGCGGGCGCGACCGCTTGCTCGAAGACGGTGGCCTCGTCGGCGAAGTCGGCGAGGTTCGGCGTCGTCGGGCGGTCGTACCCGTACGGCGTCAGCCGGTCTTTCCGGACCGTGTCCAACACCACGAACAGGACGTTTCCGGGCGATTCCGTGGTCATACCTTCCCCTCGCGCCGACGGGGGCAAAGAGCCACCGGTCCCGGACCGTCGACGCGGCTCACAGGGGTCAGCGTCGAACGCGGACGTCGCGGGACGGCGCGGTCAGAACGGGGCCTGCGGGCCTTCGTCGCTGTCGCCGCTCTCGCCCGTCGTCTCACCCGGGAACGACGGCGACATGCCACCCTCGTCGTGGCCGCCGCCGCCCATCCCGGTGTCGGCGTGGACCGTCTCGATCTCGGGGATCTCCTTGAC
>CAZIQT010000212.1:0-2487 GCA_964541645.1 uncultured Halobellus sp.
CACGACCTCCGGACGCCGCTTTCGACCGCACGGACCGCCGCGGGGCTGGCCGCGGAGACCGGCGACGACCGGTTCTTCGAGACGCTCGACGACGCCCACGACCGCTTCGAGCGGATGCTCGACGAACTCCTGACGCTCGCCCGCGAGGGCGACGCCGTCGCGGTGACGGATCCGATCGACTTGGGGGCCGCCGCACGGACCGCGTGGGAGGCCGTCGGGACCGACGCCGCGACGCTCTCGGTGGCGTCGTCGCCGACGGTCGAGGCCGACACCGGGCGGCTGCGCCGGCTGCTCGAGAACCTGTTACGGAACTCCGTCGAGCACGGCTCGACGAGTCCCCGTTCGGATTCTCACGGGAACAGCGTGGAACACGGGTCCACGGGCAGTCGGCCGGAGGCCGACGACGCCGTCGAGCACGGGTCGCCACCCCCTCGCTCCGAGGGCCGCAACGCCGCCGACCGCGGCGACGCCGTGACGATCATCGTGGGGTCGCTCGACGACCGCACGGGGTTCTACGTCGCGGACGACGGCCCTGGAATCCCTCAGGAGGCCCGCGAGTCCGCGTTCGAGCCGGGGGTCACCACCACCGACGACGGCAGCGGATTCGGGCTGGCGATCGTGGCCCGGATCGCGGCGGCCCACGGCTGGGCGGTGACCCTCACGGGGAGCGACGCCGGCGGCGCCCGCTTCGAGTTCGCGGGCGTCGACCTGTCGGACGACGCGACCGGGGACGCCGACCGCGTCGATTCCACACCCTGACGCGCGGGCGTCGCCGACGCGGTACCGTTTTGACGCTGCGGGCCGTCCCCCACATGATGCTCGGACTCCGCTATCTCGCGTGTCCCGACTGCGGCACGGTGTACGCTGTCCCCGACGACCTCGGGGAGTGCGAGCGCTGCGGCGCGGCGGGGCTCGCTCCCGTCGACACCGACGGGGGCGCCGCCGCCTACTTCTCGCGTGGGCTGTGGGACCGCCCGGGCGAGGGCGACAGGTAACGCGCCGCTCCGTCCACCCCCGTGCTCACCGCTCGGGGAGTCGGCCGCCGTCGACCGCCACGTTCTCGCCGCTGATGTACGCGGCGTGCTCCCCGAGGAAGAACAGCAGCGGCGCGGCGACCTCCTCGAAGGACGCCGCCCGCCCTCGGGGGAACGACGAGACGTCGGAGACGGTGTTCTCGACGGCGAACGGCGACACCGCGTTCACCGTGATCCCGTCGTCTTGCGTGTCCGCCGCGAGCATCCGGGTGAACATGATCACGCCGGTCTTGCCAACGAAGTACGGGAAGTTCACCGGGTGGGCGTGCATCCGATCGGAGTCGGCGAACCCGACGTTGACGATCCGACCCCACCCCTGTTCGCGCATCCCGTCGAGCGCCCGGCGCGAGCAGAGCACGGTCCCGTAGAACGTGCTCTCGACGGCGTCGCGCCACGCCGGCCACTCGATCTCCGACCAGTGCCTGGGGTCGAAGTTCCCCACGTTGTTGACGAGGACGTCGACCGTCCCGAGCGCGGCCTCGGCGTCGTCGAACAGCGCGTCGACCGCGTCGGGGTCGGTCACGTCCCCCGAGACCGTCGTCGCGTCGACGCCGTACTCCCGCGCCTCCGCCGCGGTGGCCTCGGCGGCCTCGTCGCTCGTGCGGTAGTGGACCGCCACGTCGGCGCCACACGCCGCGAGCGTCAGCAACAGTTCCCGGCCCACCCGGGTCGCGCTTCCGGTCACGAGCGCCGTCCGGCCGTCGAGATCGGGTGCCAGATCCATACCGTGCATTCTCACCCGGCGGGGTTGAATACGTTCGGGCTTCGCCGGACGGAGCCGACGGCCGACCCACGCGGCGGCCGCGACCCGGCCCGCCGGTCAGTAGTCGCCGAGCACGCCCAGCCGCCGGGCCCGCCGGGTCGCATACTGGAACACCAGGTAGCCCGCGCCGAGGTAGCCGACGGCGACGGCCACGAGTAGCCCCAGATCCGTGAGGGGGAACTCCCAGAGCCGGGTGCCGTCAAGCATCGCGCGTTGGAGCATCCCGCTGCCGTGAGCCAGGGGCAGGACCCGGAGCCACGGCAGGTCGAGCGACGGCGCCGACACGAGCACCACGAACCCGAACTGCAGGAGGTTCAGCCAGTTCCCGATCCGCTTGTACAGCAGGGTGATCCCGCCCGCCGCGAACCCCAGCCCGAGCACGGAGGTGATCGACAGCCCCGCGACGACCACGATTGTGACGACGTTGAGTTCGAGCGCGGTCCCGGTGACGGCGAGCATCACCCCGAGGACGATCCCGGAGGTCAGGAACGTCCGGATCAGTTTCGCGACCCCCTTCAGAAGCGCCACCGGCGCGAACCCGAACGGGGTCATCACGTGTCGCTCCAGGGTACCCCACTGGACCTCGCTGCCGATGTCGCTGGAGATTGCGGAGTACGCGCCCACCGAGAGCGTCCACAGGAAGTACCCGACGATGATCCCCTCGATGGAGTCGGTCAGCGCCCGCCCGGC
>CAZIQT010000213.1:0-2467 GCA_964541645.1 uncultured Halobellus sp.
CGGGGACAGCTCGATCTTCAGTCGAGTGCTCTCCCAGTCTGAGCTAAGGCGGCGCCATTCCAGCGGACGCCGAGTGCATCAAAAAGCGTTTCGATACCTGAGCCGCCAACACCGAGGGACGCAGTCCACACGTCGGCGCCGTCCACCGGTCGTCGGAGCCGGCTTCCCGTGTGAGCTCGCTATCGCTCGTCGGTTCGAGTGGGCTCGGGCGGGTTCGAACCGGGCCGAGACCTCACTTCGTTCGGTCTCGTCGGGTTCGAACCGCCGCTCGGAGAATCCTCGGCCCTCGCTGCCGCTCGGACACTCGGATGGGCTCGGGCGGGTTCGAACCGCCGACCTCTTCCTTGTAAGGGAAGCGTCATCACCACTAGACCACGAGCCCGCAGTTCAACCGACTCCGCACGCGGGTAAAACGGTTTTCCATCCGGGCGGAATCCTTACTTCGACGCGCCCGAACCGACGCGTATGGTGGATCGGAGGCGGCTCGCCGCCGTCGCGATCGTAGTCCTCGCGGTCGCCGCCGTCGCGGTCGTCACGGCCCCGGGGCTGCTGCCGGCCGGCGAGTACGACCGCACGACCGTCACCGCCGTCGACGCCGACACCGGGGAGACGCTCGCGACCGTGGAGGTCCGGATCGCGGACACGCGATCGAAGCGCTACACCGGGCTCAGCGACACCGACTCCCTGGGAGCGAACGAGGGGATGCTGTTCGTCCACGACCGCGAAGGCGAGTACGCCTACGTGATGCGGGAGATGGCGTTCCCGCTCGACATCGTGTTCGTGGACGCCGACGGGACCGTCACCCGGATCCACCACGCCGACCGCCCGCCGGCGGGCACCAGCGGCGACGACCTCACCCGCTACCCCGGCCGCGGCAAGTACGTCCTCGAAGTGCCTCAGGGCTACACCGACGACCGGGGCATCGAGGTCGGCGACCGGCTCCGGATCCCGGCGCCGTGGGGCCCCGGGGAGGCGTGACCCCGCGGGGCGCACGGACCGAAACACCGAGGCATCCGGCCGCACAACTCCGTGGCATGGACGGTCCGATCGCCGACCTCGACGCCCTCGACGGCTGGCACGCCGAGGGGTACGCCGCGCGCGTCCACTACCGCGGCGCCGACGACCGCTACAGCATCGAGTTCTACGGCCCCTCGGAGTGTGTGGTCTACTGGAAGGTGAAAGGCGACGGCGAGACCGCGGTTCCGGTCGGACGCGACGGCGTCCCCGATCCGCTCCGGGCGCGGATCCGCGACGACCTCGAAACCGCCGGGATCGACCCCGACGTCGAGCGCCGATCGCTGTGAGCGGCGCCGACGCCTCGACGCCGGCGGCCGGCGGGCGTCCGCCTGTAGAACCCTTTAGTAGCGACGGCCCCAAACGGTGGTGATGGTCAGCCCCGTCGACGAGGACGACCCGTTCGAGGAGCAACGCGAGCGGGCGGAGAACCCGATGCGCCGGCTCTTCGACGAGTACGGTCGGGAGAACGCCTTCGCGTTCACGGTCGGACTCGCGTCGAGCGTCATCGCCCGCGTTCTGGATCTGCTCCCGCCGGTCCTGCTCGCGGTCGCGGTCGACTCGATCTTCTTCGACGAGCGGCCGTTCTCGCTGTGGCTCGTGCCCGACGCGTGGCTCCCGACGACACAGACCGAACAGCTGTACGTGGCGACCGCGCTGATCGCGCTGTCGTTCTTCGGCGGCGCGGCGTTCCACTGGACCCGAAACTGGGGGTGGAACGCCTTCGCCCAGCGCATCCAACACGCCATCCGCACCGACACCTACGACAAGATGCAGCGGCTGAACATGGACTTCTTCGCCGACAAGCAGACCGGCGAGATGATGTCGATCCTCTCGAACGACGTCAACCGGCTGGAACGCTTCCTCAACGACGGGATGAACTCCGCGTTCCGGCTGGGCGTGATGGTGCTGGGGATCGCCGGCATCCTGCTCTACTGGAACTGGCAGCTCGCGCTCGTCACCCTCACCGTGGTTCCGGTGATCGGCTTCTTCACCTACCGGTTCGTGCGCACGATCCAGCCGAAGTACGCCGAGGTGCGGTCGTCGGTCGGGCAGCTCAACTCCCGGCTAGAGAACAACCTCGGCGGGATCCAGGTGATCAAGTCCTCGAACACCGAACCCTACGAGTCCGACCGTGTCGGCGATGTCTCCGAGGAGTACTTCGACGCGAACTGGGACGCCATCGGCACCCGGATCAAGTTCTTCCCCGGGCTCCGGCTGCTGTCGGGGATCGGGTTCATCCTTACGTTCGTCCTCGGCGGCGTGTGGGTGCTGACCTACCGGGCGACCGGGTCGGCGCCGCTGTTCTTCTCCGGGGGGCTCTCTCCCGGGGAGTTCGTGGGGTTCATCCTGTTCACCCAGCGGTTCATCTGGCCGATGGCGCAGTTCGGCCAGATCATCAACATGTACCAGCGGGCGTACGCCTCCGCCGCCCGCATCTTCGGGCTGATGG
>CAZIQT010000214.1:0-2381 GCA_964541645.1 uncultured Halobellus sp.
ACAGGAAGTACCCGACGATGATCCCCTCGATGGAGTCGGTCAGCGCCCGCCCGGCCACCATCCGGCCGCCGTAGAACAGCACCCCGAAAAAGAACACCGCGATCACGATCCCGCCGATCGCGTTCGCGGGGTAGCGGACGAACAGCACGGCCTCGCGGTAGAGCACCGCCCGCGCCAGCCGGTAGTAGCCCGCGGGGCGCGGCCGCCCGCTCCTGGCGTTCGATCCCGACGCCGACCCCCGGGCCATCTACCGGGACTCCCGCTCGTCGGAGGTCAGTTCCACGAACACGTCCTCGAGGTCGGGATCGACCGTCTCCAGCCCGTCGAGCGTGACCCCGTTCTCCCGGAGCCGGGCCATCAGGGCGTAGAGGTCGTCGGAGTCGGCGGCGACCTCGATTCCGGCGCGTTCTCCATCCGCGTCGACCTCGACGACGTCGAACTCCCGCCGCAGATCCGCGCGGAGCGCCGGATCGAGGTCGCGGCTCTCGATCCGGAGGCCGTGGCGGTCGTCGCCCGCGAGGAGCGCCTCCACGGTGTCGTCGGCGACGATCCGGCCGCCGGACATGACCAACACCCGGTCGCAGACCGCCTCGACGGTGTCCATGTCGTGGCTGCTCACCACCACCGTCAGCCCCCGCTCCTCGGCGACCCGCCGGAGTTCCGCGCGGAGCGTCCGCGAACTCCCGACGTCGAGGCCGAGCGTCGGCTCGTCGAGGAACACCACGTCGGCGCCGCCGGCGAGCGCGCTCGCGAGCGACACCTTCCCCTTCATCCCCCGGGAGAGCTTCCGGACCGGAGTGTCGACCTTCGATTCCAGCCCGAACCGTTCGAGCAGCCGGTCGTGGCGGTCGGCGACCGAGTCGGGGTCGACGCCGCCGATCGCCGCGAAGTACCGGAGGTTCTCCCGGACGGTCAGCCGCCAGTAGTCGTTGCGAGCGCCCTCCAACATCGCGTCGACCCGGGCGTACGCCGCGCGGGGCTCCTCGCGCACGTCGACGCCGTGGATCCGGACCGACCCCTCGTCGGGGAGTACCATCCCCAGGATCGACTTGATCAGCGTGGTCTTCCCCGCGCCGTTGGGGCCGAGCAGCCCGACGATCGACCCCGGCTGGATCTCGACCGAAACGTCGTCGACCGCGGTCACCGCGTCGGTGCCGGTCCCGAACCGTTTGGACACCCCCGAGACCGCCACCGCGGGCGCGGACCCGGCGGCTGCTGCGTCCGGGTCGGCTCCCGCGTCCGACCCGCCGTCGCCGTCGCGCCGCCGGTTCGCGGGGGGCTCCGCCGACTGTGGGGAGTCCCCGTCCGTCCGGTCGACCGCCACCGCCTCCTCGCGTGTCGCCATTACCGTTGTAAGGGGGGCCGCAGGGAAAAGCCCCACCCGGGAGCGTTTTTGACTCCCCGGACCCAAATGGAGGTATGAAAGCCTCCGTTCGGGCCGTCATCGACCGGCCGCCGGAAGCGGTGTTCGAGTACATGGACGTCCCGGAGAACCAGGCGCGGATCTCCCCGCGGCTCTCCGGGGTCGAGACGCTGGGCACCCTCGACAACGGCGCCAAGCGCGCCACCTACACCTACAACCTGTTCGGGCTCTCGTTCCGGGGGGAGGTCCGCGGCGTCGCCCACGAGCCGCCCGAGCGGATCACCTTCGAGCTCTCCGGCGACATCGACGGCGAGATCGAGTGGGAGTTCGAACCGGTCGACGGCGGGACCCGCATCACCTACACCGCGACCTACGACCTCGGGCTGCCGCGGCCGGTCCGGTGGCTGCTCGCGCCCGCGACCGACCGGTTCAACCGCCGGGAGTTGGCGGCGACCCTCCGGAACCTCAACGACCGTTTGACCACGACCGCCGACGCGTAACCCTCGGGAGCGGTTCGCTCAGGTCTCAAGCACCTCGATCAGGTTCCCCTCGGGATCCCGGACGAACAGGATCCGCGCCCCGCTGTCGGTGGTCCGGGGCGGGCTCAGCGTCTCGACGCCGTCGAGGCCGTCGTGGAACGCGTCCAGGTCGTCGACCGACAGCCCCACGTGGACCGCGCCTGGGCGGTTCAGCTCCGGCGGGTCGCCGGCGGTCGCCTCGGGGTCGTACTCGACCAGTTCGATCCGGGCACCGCCGGCGTCGAGGTGGGCGAACGAGCCGGTCGCGCCCGCCACGTCGACGGCGTCGGCGAACGCCTCCCCGCCGACGGTGAACTCCGCTCGCACGTCGAGACCGAGGGTGTCGGTGTAGAACGCGACTGCGCGGTCGAGATCAGAGACCGTGATCCCGACGTGGTGGGCCGTAGGTTGTGACATACGGCGACGCTGACGCGTCGGTGAATAAACTGCTTCGATTCCGCCGCTCCCCGCTCACGCTGCCGAGGCCTCACACCGTTCGG
>CAZIQT010000215.1:0-2352 GCA_964541645.1 uncultured Halobellus sp.
CGCACGCGAGACGAGTGTTCGGGGCTCAGAGGAGGTCGGGATCGACCTGCCGGCCGACCGCGAGCAGGCTGCCGACCAACAACAGCACCGCCAGCGGCACCAGGAACTGAAAGCCGGTGACGATGGTCGCGCTGGCTTGGACGCCGGCCACGAGCAGGATCGTCGGTCCGCAGCACGCCGCCCCCGAGAGCAACGCCGGGATCCCCGCGAGGACGCCGGTCGAACTCTCCAGTCCGCACGCCGTCGGCTGGATCAGGCCGAGGTAGGTCAGCCCGAGGTTCGCCCCGACGAGCGTCGAGAGCACCAGCGCCAGCGCCGCGTTCAGCGGCGAGAACAGGTAGGTCACGGGGCCAGCGGTCACCACCGCGATCGCGCCGAACCGGAAGAAGCCCGCGCTCGTGAACGCCCGCGAGAGGTCGTCGACCACCCGGACGGAGACGCCGCCCGCGCCGCCGCCGACCGCGAGGTCGCCCACGGTCGCGAGGTAGAGCAGGAGGTACGACACCGCCGTCGCAGCCACCACCAGCCGGGAGTCCCGTCGCCGGGCCGCCACGCCGAGGGCCGCGCCGGTTCGGCCGAGAAGCCCGCGCCGCGGCCGCCCCGGCGCCGACGCCCGGTGGCCGGGTTCAGTCATGCAGCGTCGTGTCCGGGTAGAAGCCGCTCCAGGCGAACCACATTGCGTCGAACGCGTAGAGCCGCTCCGTTGGGAGCGAGCCGGGGGCGTACGTCTCGCCGCCGCCGTCGACGATCGCCCCGTCGCGGTACTCGAAGCTCCGGTCGTCGGGGTTCCGGAAGACGTAGCCCGAATCGAGGTCGGGGTCGTACGCCGCCACGACCGGGGCGCCGGCGAGGTCGCCCGTGAGGAGCTTCTGCGACCGGAGCGCAGCCTTGTCGAACGCGGCGGCCCCCGCGTCGGTCCGGGCGCCGATCACGACGCGCTTCGGGGGGAGCCGGCTGTCGGTGTGGAGCGCGGGGAACATCGGTCCGGCGTCGTCGGCGTAGTAGCCCCGCCGGGGGTTGTACGACCCGTAGGGGTCGCGGTTGTAGTTCTTCGCGAACCCGGTGTCGAACGACAGCACCTGGGTGTCGGGGTGTTTGGCGGTCCACCGCTCCCACGTCGTCCACACCAGCCGGAACTCCGACAGCGACGCCGACTCCGGGGCGTCGTTCCACGGCCCCGGGATCGACGTCGCGAGCACCTGCGGCCACCACGTCTCGGTGCCGCGGTCGTACATGATCAGGTTGTTGTTCACCAGCCGGCCGGAGACGCCGAAGGTGGTCTCGCCGCGCTCGAACCCCATCGCGGTCCCGGTCAGCGGGCAGTAGGTCACGCTCACCGGTGTCCCGCCGATCACGTCGTTGCAGATCTCGTGGAGCACCAGGATCTTCTGGGGGTACGCCTTCACCTCGCCGCCGCGTGCGAGCCCGAACACCGGGTCGCCGGGCTCGAACCGGTCGGCCACCGCGTCGGCCGACACGAACGAGGGGTCGTCGATCGACGGGATCCCGTCCTTCGGCGGCCCGCCGGAGACCGCCTCGTCCTCGATCGCCGCCGGCGACATCGGCAACACGAGCCGGGTTCCGGACGTCGGCGGCGCGGCGCCGGTGTGTGGGGGGTCGGTGGTCGGCTCCGGCGTCGGCGTCGCGGTGTCGGGAGCGTCCGTGGTCTCGTCGGCGGCACCACCCGACGAGTCGCCGCCGAGACAGCCGGCGAGTCCGGCGACGCCGGCGGCGAGGAACGCCCGGCGTGACGTGAGTCGCGTCATACCACACCACACGGGCGCCACGGACAAAAGTCCGCGCTAACCACGAGGTAACTCGGCGAGCGACGACGGCGACCCGGCCGCCGGGCGACGGTCACGCGTCGCTCTCGGTCGGATCGGTGAGGTGTTCGAGCCCCCAGTCCCGCATCGCCTCGATCACGGGTCGCAGCGACGCCCCGCGGTCGGTGAGGGAGTACCGCACCCGGACCGGCGCGTCGCTGACCTGCTCCCGGTCGACCAGCCCGTTTGCCGCCAAGTCGTCGAGGCTCTCCGAGAGGACCTTGCTGGAGATGCCGTCGACGTGGCGTTGCAGCTCGTTGAACCCGCTGGGGCCGTGTTCGAGCAGCCGGTGCACGATGACGGGGTGCCACTTCTTGCCGATCAACGAGGACGTGGTGGTGACCGGACACCAGTCCTCGCCGGCACACCACACCTCGAGTTGGGCGCCGGGGTCGGTCCCGTCGGGGCCACCTGCCATGGCCGAAGCTACGGCTACGACGCAATAACTATTGCTTCCGTTCGGAGCCCGGGCGGTCAGTACCCGCGGGTGATCAGGTAATCCGAGATGTCGCCGAGGAGCGACCGCGCC
>CAZIQT010000216.1:0-2334 GCA_964541645.1 uncultured Halobellus sp.
GCTCGGGGTGCTCTACGAGAAGAGCGGGAACCTGGTCGTGCCGGCGGTCGTCCACGGCCTGTTCAACGCCGTGCAGTTCGCCGGCAAGTACGCCTACGAGACGGGGCTGATCGGGGCGTAGCCGCGGCGAACAGGGGACTCTACCGCCGCGCCGAGCCGGGACCCCTCACGCCGGGTTCTTCCGCGCCAGTTCCGTGCCGCAGACCGGACACCGGTCGCGGTGGTCGTCGAACTCGCGGCCACACCCCTGACACTGGAACGTCCACTCGCGGGTCTCGGAGATGCCCTCGCGGGCGATCACCTTCACGGTGACGTCGACGCGGTCGGCGACGTTCTGGATCGCGTAGTCGTCGGTGACCAAGACGCCGTCGAGCTCGAACGCCGCCGCCAGCAGCCGGAGGTCGGTCTCCGAGAGCGTCCCGGCGTCGCCGGTCTCCCGGGCGGCCCGCTCGATCTTCTCGACGGTGTCGCCCGCGGGGATGTGGACGTGCATCCCGGAGCCCTCGTCGGCGTCGTACCGGTACGACGCCTCGCCCTCCAGCTCCTCGCGGACCATCGGGATCGACGCGATGTCGTCTGTGGTGTGGTACTCGTGGATAAACGCCGAGGAGTCGAGAACCTGCATCGGCTCGCCGTGTGGATCAGTTGAGAACGACCGCGTCGTCGACGTCGCGGACGTTCGAGACGGGGATGGAGAACGCGGTTTCACCCTCGTCGGTAGTGGTCTCGAACCGGTGTTGCTCCGGGTTGACGTCGTCGAACGGGGAGACGAGCAGGTCTGTGACCGTTCCCGTCTTCGTGTTCATCTGGATGTTGCGCAGGACGCCGATGTACGTCCCGCTCGACGTCATCACTTCCTTCCCGGAGAGGTTCTCCGCGAGTTCGTCTGCCATGCCTCGTCGTACTGCGTACTCTCACATAAACGCCACGGGCAACGCGGCCGACGGGCGTCTGACGGGCGGCGTCGCGAGGGGGCGGGCGAGCCGAACGGGGACGCGTCGCACCGCTGGCGGAGCCGCCCGGCGGCGCGGACGGGGGCGTCTCCGGATGACGATGGACTTAACTACAGTAAAGCAGTGTAATACACCTAAGGAGCTTCTCCGGGGTGATTCTCTATGTCTGATACCGACGCCGACGCTGACGCCGGCCCGACGGTCGAACGGGACTCGTTACGGACCCCGATCGTCGCGGTGCTGGGCCACGTCGACCACGGCAAGACCACGCTGTTGGACACCATCCGCGGGTCGGCCGTCAGCGAGGGCGAGGCCGGCGCCATCACCCAACACATCGGGGCGACCGCGGTCCCGCTCGACACCGTCTCGGAGATGGCCGGCGACCTCGTCGACCCCACGGACTTCGATCTGCCCGGGTTGCTGTTCATCGACACGCCGGGGCACCACTCGTTTACCACGCTGCGGTCCCGCGGCGGCGCGCTCGCGGACATCGCGGTCGTCGTGGTCGACGTCAACGACGGCTTCCAGCCGCAGACGATCGAGGCGCTGGAGATCCTGGAACGCACCGGCACCCCGTTCGTCGTCGCCGCCAACAAGGTCGACACCACGCCGGGGTGGAACCCGGAGCACGGGTCGCCGATCCAGTCGTCATACGAAACGCAGTCGGAGTCCGCCCGCGGCCGACTCGACGAGAACTTGTATGAGATCATCGGCGACCTCTCCGACGAGGGCTTCTCGGCGGACCTCTACTGGCGGGTCCAGAACTTCGCGAAGAACGTGGGCGTCGTCCCCATCTCCGCGATCACCAGCGAGGGGGTCCCGGACCTGCTCGCGGTGCTGATGGGGTTGTCCCAGCGGTATATGAAGGACCAGATGGCGGTCGACACCGCCGGCCCCGGCGCGGGAACCGTATTGGAGGTGAAGGACGAACGCGGGTTCGGCGCCACCGTCGACATCGTGCTCTACGACGGCAGCGTCCGCGCCGGCGACGAGATCGTCGTTGGGGGAACCGACGGCCCGATCGTGACCGAAGTTCGGGCGCTGTTGCAGCCCCGCCCCAACGCCGAGATCCGCGTCGAGAAGCGGTTCGACAAGGTCGACGAGGTCCGCGCCGCCGCGGGGATCAAGGTCGCCGCCCCCGACCTCGACAGCGCGATGGCGGGCGCGCCGATCCGGGTCGTCCGCGACCGCGACCGCGCGAGCGTGGTCGACGAGGTCGAATCCGAGCTCGCGGAGATCCAGGTCTCCACCGAGGAGGAGGGCGTCGTCGTCAAGGCCGACACCCTCGGGAGTCTCGAGGCGATGGCGAACGCGCTCCGGGAGGCTGAGGTGCCGATCCTCCGGGCGGAGGTCGGCGACGTCGCGCCGCGGGACGTCGCGG
>CAZIQT010000217.1:0-2327 GCA_964541645.1 uncultured Halobellus sp.
ATGGTGATCGCCTACCGCATCACCAACTTCTTCTGGCTCATCTTCTTCACCACCGCGGGGATCGGGCTCCTCGCGGACGTACCGATCCTGATGCTCCTCCTGAACACTGCCGGGGTCAGCTACGACCGGATGCGCGGCCGGTGGCGGGAGGTCACTGTCGGCGTGCTCGCGGCCGCCGCGCTGTTCACCCCGGCGGACGTGCTCACGATGTTCCTGGTCACGATCCCGCTGATGGCGGCGTACGGCGCCGGGCTGGGGTTCCTGTTCGTGGTGACGCTCGGCGGGCGTCGGAACCTCGCGGCGCCCCGTGCTGACCCGCGGTAGCGTCCGGCGTCGGGTCCGGACCGGCCGGGGTTTGCCGCGGTCCGGCCCCTCCGGCCGTCCGTGCGCTTCCGGTTGTGCTACTCGTTCGCACGCCCGCCCGGCGGTTATTCGGCTGCGGGCCCTCCTCCCCGTGGGGCGAGTCCGATCCGTCCCGCCCCTACCCATCCCTTCCCTTCCTTCCGTCGGGGTCGCCCCCGCGCTCGGCACCGCTCCGACGTCGGGGTCGACCCGGACTCCCGGTCGGAATCCGCCCCATATATTAACACGATATTCGTAGCGGAATACATGCCCAAGATCAGCGTGGAGATCCCGGCGGAACTGCTCGCAGACCTCGACGAACACGTCGGCGAGAACGGGAAGTTCGTCAACCGAAGCGACGCGGTCCGCGCGTCGATCCGAAAGACGCTCGACGTGCTGGACGACATCGACTCCCGGCACGGGCGGCTGGACGATGAGTGACGCCCGCTCGGACGCGGGCCGGATCGCGCTGGTGGCGCTGTTCGTGACCGCGCTGACCACGGCGCAGCTGACCGCGTCGAAGCTGCTGCAGTTCGGGCTCCCGACGGAGTTCCCCGTGACCGGCGCGAGCATCCTGCTCCCGGGGGCGGCGCTGGCGTACGCCCTCACCTTCTTCGCGTCGGACTGCTACTCCGAACTCTACGGTCGGCGGGCGGCCCAGGTGATGGTCAACGTCGGCTTCGTCATGAACTTCGTGTTGCTGGCGCTGGTGTGGAGCACGATCCTCGCGCCGGCGGCGAACCCCGAGGCGGCGGGGCAGTACCGGTCGGTGCTCGCGCCCGGCACCAACGTCGTCGTCGGGAGCCTGGTGGCGTACGTCGTGAGCCAGAACTGGGACGTGCTGGTGTTCCACCGGATCCGGGAGGCCACGGGGCCGTCGTATCTGTGGCTCCGCAACGTCGTCTCGACGGCGTCCAGCCAGGCGATCGACACGGTGCTGTTCGTCACGGTGGCGTTCTACGTCGCCCCGCGGGCGCTCGGGTTCGGCGACCCGTTCCCGGTCGCGGTGATCCTCTCGCTGATCGTGGGCCAGTACCTCCTGAAGCTCCTGATCGCCCTGGTCGACACGCCGTTCGTCTACGGTGTGGTCGCGGCGTTCGGCGGCTCCCGGATCGGGGTCGATGACAACCCCTGGGCGGCGGAGTGAGCCGTCGGGCTCCCGCCTCGAGGGCCGGCGCTACTCCGAGACGACCTCGGCGAATCCGAAGTTCGGCTTCACGTCGGTCACGCGGATCCGGACCTCGTCGCCGGTCTCGGTTCCGGGCACGAACAGCGCGTAGCCGTCGACCTTGACAACGCCGTCGCCCTCGCTGCCGACGTCGTCGACGACGGCGTCGAACTCCTCGCCTTCCGCGACCGGCGCGGTGATCCGGTTTTTGCCGACGAGATACAGCTCCGAGGAGGCGTCCCGGGAGGCGTCGGGGTGGACCGTCCGGACGTACTCGAACGCCGCGTCGACGTCGGCCCGGAGGTCGTCGAGGTCCCGGCCGTCGAACACCTTCGCCGCGAAGTCCCCGCCCGCGGGCAACAGGTCGGTCGCGACGTCGAGCGCCTGCCGGGCGAGGTGGACCGACCGGGCGTGGTCGACGGAGTACTCGCCGGTCATGTCCGGCGCCATATCGGAGATGACCACGTCGGCGCCCTCGGGGCCGACCCGGTCGCGGAGCCGGCCTTTGGTCTCCTCGTCGGTCATGTCCCCGCGGATGGTCTCGACGGTGTCGGCCTCCACCGCCTCGATGCGCTGGAAGTCGACGCCGACCACGGAGCCGGTCTCGCCGACTTCCTCCGCGGCGACCTGGAGCCACCCGCCCGGGGCGGCGCCGAGGTCGACGACGACGTTACCGGGGCCGAACAGCCCCGCGGCGTCGTCGAGCTGCTGCAGCTTGTACGCCGACCGGGTGCGGTATCCCTCCTGTTTCGCCCGGTTGTAGTACTCGTCTGTGCCGCTCATGCGTCCATCACTGCACTCCCCGGCGTGCGCCACC
>CAZIQT010000218.1:0-2322 GCA_964541645.1 uncultured Halobellus sp.
CCGGCGTCCTCCGGCGGGCCGGCGTCGTCACCGAGACCTCGACCGGCCCCGTTGCCGCCGATCGACCGGGCGATCTCCGCCACCTCCGGGCCCGAGAGGTTCCGCGCCTCGGTCCGGAGCCGCTCGATGCTCGACGCGTCGATCCCGTTGGCCTCGCGGACCTCCGGCGGCAGCGACGCGGCGGTCTCGTTGCTCCGTTCGAGCCGCCGCTCGATCGCGCCGATCTCCGCGCCCACCCGGGCGGCCTCGGCCCGGAACCGCCCCTCGGAGATCTCGCCCGCCTCGCGGGCCGCCTCCAGCTCGTCGAGCCGCTCGCGGAGGTCGGTCAGCCGCTCCCTGCTGTCGTTGATCTCGCCCGCGACGACCGCCGCCTTCGAGTCGTTGGTGGCGGCGGCGGCGACGCGCTGTCCGAACGCCCGAGCGCCGACCTCGCTTTCGACCTCGGTCCGTTGGACCGCGAGCGCCCCGGCCAGTTGCGCGCCGGGCTCGACGGCTCCGGTGGTCCCGTTCGACCCGTTCGTGCCGGCGTCGGTCACGGTCCCGTTCCCGTCGGGGGTCGCGGTCGCGTTCGCCGCCGGCGTTCCCGTCTCCGTTCCGTCGGTCCCGGTCTGCGCCGGCCCCGGGGCGACCCCCAGGTCGGCCGGCGACGCGACCGCGGCGCCCACCGGAACGGTCCCGACCACGACGGCCGCGGCGACGAGGAGCGCGAACAGTCGTTTCATCACGACGTTCGTTGGCGCCCGGACGGCATATAAGAGCACGTTCCTCGCGCCCGATTTAGCCGGATCAATCCGGATTCCGCGGGCGGGCGGCCCGGTCCCGCGGCTCTCGTGGGTCCGACCGGGCGGCCGTCCCGTGACCCCGAGGCCGTCCACCCGGCACGCGACCGGGTGGTCGAACTCAGACGTCCTCGTCGCTCGGTCCGAACTCCTCGCCGGGCAGCACCAACACGTTCTCCCGGCCCAGCCGGAACGCGTCGAGGTCGCCCTCCTCGCGCATCGTCCGGACGACCTGGCTGGTCTTGGCGTCGGTCCACTCCAGCGTCCCCGCGACCTCCTGCTGTTTCATCCGTCCGCCCTCGTGTTCCACCAGGGCGAGCACCCGCTCTTGGTTGCTCAGGAGTTCGTCCGCCCACGGGGGTTCGTCGTCCGCGTCGCCTCCGGCCGTCGCCTCGGCGTCCGCCGCGTCGTCGCTCGCCGTCGCACCGGCACCGCCCGATCCCGCGACCGTTGCCGCACCCCCCGCGTCGTCGCCGGGCGCGGGTCCCGCCGCGTCCGCCGCGTCGGCCGCCGGGGTTCCCTCGCCGCCCCCTGCGGCTCCGCCGCCCGCCGTCGGATCCGCCCCGGCGACCGGGTCGTCACCCTGCCACCGGTAGACCAGCCCCGCCGCGACGACGGCCGCGACCACGGCCGCGACGATCGCGCCGGTCGGGAGGCCGTTCCCGGCGTCGCCGTCGGAGCCCCCACCCTGACCGCCACCACCGGCGCCGGCACCGGCGGTCGTCGTGGCGGTGGCTCCTGCCGCCCGGTCCGTGACCGCGAGGGTCGGCTCGTTCGACCCGAAGTCGACCGGCCCGTTCCAGACCGCGATCCGCGATTCCGTCCGGAGGTCGTCGGGGTCGGGACGGGCCGCCTCCACGCCGTACCCCGCGGGCCAGGAGAACTGCAGCGACGTCTCGGCGTCGAGGAAGAAGCCCGCCAGCGCGTCGCCCGCGGTGATCGACCCCTCCTCGACGGCCGCGAAGTTCGTCCACTCGAAGGTGTACGTGAGGACGCCGTACTCCTGCGGGAGCTCCTGTCTGGTCGCCGTCACCGAGACGTTCCGGACCGCCATGCTCCGCCCGGTGGCGTTCTCGGCGGCGTCGGCGGTCGCGACCATCCGGCCGCGGAACTCCGAGACGTACCGGGTGTCGTTGGCCGCGATGTCGTCGCGCAGGGACGCGAACGCCCGCGTGGTGTTGTCGTCGTCGAGCCGGACCCGGTACTCGACGGTCCACGCCGCGGTGCCGTCCGGTCGAAGCTCGATCCGCAACGAGACGTCGTCGGGGTCGACCTGCGTGCCCGCGATCGAACCGAGGCTGCCCGCCGGCGCGGCCGAATCGGCCCCCGCGACCTCGTCGACGCCGACCCCGACGCCCCCGACGACGCCGGCAAGGAGCACGGCGGCGACGACGGCGACGGCGATCGGACGGGCGACGCGGTCGGTCATGCTACCGGGGTGATGACGGGGGCCACACAAACAACTTCCGAGATGCGCCGCCGTCCCGTCCGGCTCCGGCGGGCGTCACACGTCGAAGACGACGTACGCCGTCCACCCCTCGTC
>CAZIQT010000219.1:0-2315 GCA_964541645.1 uncultured Halobellus sp.
CCCGCCTTGTGTTCGAGCACCTCACGGATCGGGAAGAACTGGTCGACGTTGAACTCCTGTGGCGCCAGCCCGATCCGGTCGCGGGCCTCGCGGTAGTCGGTCTCGACGTCGTGGCCGAACACGCGGGCCTCGCCGCCGGTCTTCCGCACCAGCCCGACCAGGATCTTGATCAGCGTGGTCTTGCCCGCGCCGTTGGGACCGAGTAGTCCGAAGAAGGAGCCGGCGGGGACGGTCAGGTCGACGCCGTCGAGCGCCTGCACGTCCCCGTACGACTTCCGCAGATCGCGGAGTTCGAGGGCAGCATCCATTACCAAACCGGACGATCCGGCCGGACCTAAGCCCGTCGAACCCGGAACCGGGGCGCCCCGGCGCACACCGCCCGGGGATCGGCCCCATCGCGGTGGGGTGCGGTCCCGACGAAAGACCGATGCCGGTCGGCCGTGAGGTCCGAGCGTGCCGCCCCACGACCGCGGCGGATCCGACCCGGATGCGACGAGCGACGAACGGGCGCCGGCCGGCGAGCCGACGGCTCCCGACGGCGCCGCCGACCTCGAATCCGACGCGAGCGCGCGGCTGGCCAGGGTCGGGCGAGTGAGCACCGCGCTGGACAGCGCGGTCACGATCCCGGGGACGAACGTCCGGGTCGGACTCGACCCCATACTCGGGTTGGTTCCGGGCGTCGGCGACGTGGTCCCGACGGCGGCGTCGGCGTACGTCGTCGCGGAGGCCGCGGCGCTCGGCGTATCGCGGGCGACGCTCGCCCGGATGTGTCTGAACCTCCTCGTCGACGCGGTCGTCGGCTCGATCCCGGTCGTTGGCGACGTCTTCGACGTGGCGTGGCGGGCGAACGACCGGAACGTCCGGCTGCTGGAGGCGCGGCTGGCCGATCCGACCGGGGAGCGACGGGACGGGATGGCGGTGGCGGCGTTGGGGGCCGCGGTCTTCCTGGCGGTGCTGGCCGTCGGCCTCGCCGGAGTCGCGGCGGTCTGGTGGGTGTTGGGTGCCGTCGGGGTCGTGTAGGGAGACGCTGAGGCGACGCGCCTGGCGAACAGTCGGCACTCGGGTTCCCGCGTCGACGTGCCGAGCAACCGCTACCCGACGCGGGGTGGCTCCTACGTCATACGCCGCGTGGTCGCGGGTTCTGATATAAATCTCCGCACGCGAAGACAGGACAACCCCGACCGCCCCCGTTCGGATCCGTACGAACGTTCTCGCCGCCGCCCGCGAGTTCGACGCGGGGGCCGTCTTCCACGTCGTCGGGTCGGTCACCCGTCGTCTGAGCTCCCGTCGGTCACGTCGGGGTCGTTGTCCGCCGCCGCCGTCACCGGGGACTCCCCGTCGGTCCGTTCGGGCCCGTCGCGCGTCCCCGCCGGAGCCGAGGGCCGGGGGTCGTCACGGAGCGCCGGCGGCTGGTAGGTGTAGAGGTAGCCGTCGTGGACCACGTAGTACGCGCCGTCGTCCGGGTCCTCGATGACGCCGTTGTCGGTATCGATCGCGAAGTCCACCAGCGCGCCGAGCGACGCCGCCTCGGCCCGCGGGCGGTCGAACGCGTCGTCCGGGAGTCGGATCGTCGAGATCCACTCGTCGAAGTCCGCACGCTCGTCCTCGTAGGCGAGCACTCTCCGTTCCGCCGCGGAGAGAGCGATCCGATCCCTGTACCGGGCAGCGACGAGCCCCACGAGGACGCCGAGCGGCCCGACGAGGAGCACGGAGGCGCCGACGGTGCGCACCGGCCCGTACGACTCCTGGACCGTGACGGACCGGGTCGTCGTCTGCCGATCGGTCGTGCTCCCCGGCGAGGCCGGGCGGTAGGCTCCCTGCCCCAGTTCGACCGGTAGCGTGTGTACGGTCGTCCGGTTCACCGGCTGCCCGTTGACGGTACCCCTGACGTCGACGGTCGCGCGGACGAGTAGCTCCGGTTGCCCCGGAGGGTCGTCGAGTTCGTCGGCGATGACCTCCGATCGGTTCAGACTCCCGTTCACGTCGATCGAGAACGGCGCGCGAACCGTCTCCCCGGACCGAAGCGAATCGGCGGGGACCGTTGTGAGCGGGTCGGACGTCCGCCAGACCACGGTCGACCGGTCCTGGGTTTCCTCGACGCTCCGCAACACGGCTTCGAGGGAGACGGTCCCGTTCAGTTCCCCGCGGTCGCTCGCGTCGTACGTGAACGTGTAGCTTCCGTCGAGCCGCGGCGTGGCCTCGGTGAAGTAGATCGAGCGGTTGGTCAGCGTCGTGCCGACGGGGTAGACGGGATTGCGCTCCGTGACCGTCGCGGAGTGGTCGAACGACCCCGCAGTCCGCCACGAGGAGACGGT
>CAZIQT010000220.1:0-2295 GCA_964541645.1 uncultured Halobellus sp.
CCCTCGACGCGGTCCACGGCGCCCGCGAGCGCGGGCCGGTCGGGCTGCTCTCGAACTGCGCGGCCCCCGAACTCGTCCCGCGGACGCTGATCCGCGCGGGGCTCCGCGGCGAGTTCGACGCGGTCACGACGAGCGTCGGCTGCGGCTGGCGCAAGCCCCACCCCTCCGCGTTCGAGGCCGCGGCGGAGGCGATCGATGCGACCACGACCGGGCTCGTCCACGTCGGCGACGACCCGGAGACAGACGGCGGGATCGTCGCCGCCGGCGGGCGATTCGTCGACGTGACGGAGACGGCGCTGGCCGAGGTCGTCGGCGAGCTGGGGGCGGAACACTGAGCCGCTGGCGGCGAATCGCGTCGGATCGAGCGATCAGTCGAATCGGCCGCCGAGCAGCACGTACCCGAGACCGAGGGTTACCCCCCAGAGACCGTGCCCGACGAGACCGATCCGCGGGAGGTTCGGGAGCGTCGCAGGCACGCCGACGCCACGGAGCCAGAGCGGCATGATGAGCCCGGCGGCGACCAACCAGAGCGTCACTCCCCACGCGAGGCCCGCGACGCTCGCGCCGAGCGGACGGTTCACGCGGCTCCCGAGGCCGGACCGCGACGCGCCAGCGACGAACAGGAGCGCGAACACGACGCTGTGGAACAGATGGGTGATCCAGCCGACCGCGACGCTCTCGACCCCGTACAGCGCGCCGATCACCGGGAGCGCGTCGCTCGTCGCCCAGTACAGTCCCCCCATGACGACGCCCGCCCCCAATCCCGCCGCGACAGCCCGGCGCAGGGCCGGGTATTCCACGCCGACCGTCGCCGCCGCCGCGTCGACGTTCGTCCGGGGGAGACGGACGGTGATTCGCGGTTCGTCGCCGTCGTCGACGCGGATCGACCCGTCGTACTCACCGAGTAAGAGGGACGCGGCCTGAAGCGCGAACCCGTTCGTCGGGTCGTCGTACTCCGGGAACGAGCCTCGTTCGAGGACATCTCGCTGCCGGTCCGACAGCGCGCTCCCGTCGTCGGCAATCGTCACGGAGACCGCGTGTCGCTCCGCCGCCGCCGCCTCGATCCGAACGCGCTCGGCGCCCCGGACGTCGGCGGCGTGTTCGATCAGCCGCTCGAACACCAGCGAGAGCCGGTCGTCGGCCCGAACCGTGAGCGGCCCGTCGCGGTTCGCGGGATCGGTACCGGCGTCGGGGCTCGCAGGGTCGCTACCGTCGACCGGGACGAGACCCTCCGTCGAGACGGCGCAATCGAGTGTCCCGTCGGCGGTGACCGAATCGACCGCTCCGTGGACCGCCGCCGCGAGCGGAATCGACTCGTCAGCGGGGTCCTCGGCGATCGTCCCGACTCCGTTGACCGTCGATTCGATCCGGGCGGCGCCGCGGCGGATCGCGTCGACGGACCGGTCCCGATCGGCGCCGTCGCCCCGAAGGAGTTCGGCGTGTCCGTCGATGATCGTCGCCGCGTTTAACACCTCGTGTCGGAGGAGTCGGTTGATGAACCGCGCCCGGTTCGCGCCGCGCATGATCGTGGTGCGTCGCCGGCGGAGCGACGCCTTTCGGTGACCGTTGAGCATGCCACCGACGGCGCCTGCGAGGAGGACGTTGGCGACGAGCAACCGGGTCCCGATCGCCGCGCCGACCATGTCGACGCCGGCCGCTGCGACGGTGAGCGCGAGCGCGGCCGTCACCGCGCCGACTCCGAGCAGGCACCCCCGACTGATGTCAGCGACGTACGGCGACGAGAACGCGCCTACCGCGAGCGCGACGCCGGCGATAGTGAGGGCGAGACCGACCACTAGGGACCCGACGGTGGCGGCGACGGCGAGCGGTCCCCCCGAGATCACGACCGCCTCCGCGACGAAGAACCGAGTGATGACGAACCCGAGCCCGGCGACGATCTGTCCGCCGTACTCACCGAGGAGGCGCATTGCCGGTGAGCGGTCGCCGGGGGGATCTGGCATACCCGATACCTTCCGGTTCATGAGGTAAAACTACGGCGACGGGTCGTCCCACGAGTCGCCGATCCGGCCCTCGGCGCGAAGCTTCCGGAGGTGGGCGACGACCGTCGCCCGCGCGAGGTCTCGGACGTCAGACAGATCCTTCTCGTAGGCGCCGTCGACGACCGCGTCGAGGTCGGCCGCGCCGGCGTCGATCGCGGCGATTACGTCGCGCTCGCGCGCTAGCCGGTGTTCGATCAGCCGGTCGCAGGTCGCTTCCGGGTCGTCGATCGGGGGGCCGTGTCCGGGGAGGAGGCGGTCGTAGCCGGCGTCGCGCACCGCTTCGAGGCTCGCGAGG
>CAZIQT010000221.1:0-2249 GCA_964541645.1 uncultured Halobellus sp.
AGTCGATGGCGAAGGAGGGGATCGACTTCGTCTCCTTCGGCACCAACGACCTCACGCAGTACACCCTCGCGGTCGACCGGAACAACGAGCGGGTCGCCGACAAGTTCGACGAGCTCCACCCCGCAGTATTGAAGCTCATCGGTGACACCATCGAGACGTGCCGCGAACACGACGTGAAGACGAGTATCTGCGGGCAGGCCGCGTCGAAGCCCCGGATGGTGCAGTTCCTCGTAGAGAAGGGGGTGTCGTCGGTGTCGGCCAACATCGACGCCGTCCGCGACGTCCAACACGAGGTCAAGCGGGTGGAACAGCGGCTCATCCTGGACTCGGTGCGGTGACCGGCGCCCCCGGGGACGCCGCGTGGGATGGCTGACCGCGGTCGCGGCGCCCCGACCGCGGCGGGGCGGCCCGTACCGCAGTCGTTCGACCGGGTGCTCTCGTCGATGTGTACCGAGCCGCACCCGGCCGCGCGGGACGCCGCGGAGCGGTTTCTGGCGTCGAACCCCGGCGATCCCGCGACCTACGCCGCGGTCGCGGAGCTCGAAGCCGACGCGGTGGCCGCGCTCGGGGCGATCGCGGGGCTCGACGTCGGCGCCGACGCCGAGCGGCCCCGCGGCGACGCCGGCGCCGGCACGGGGGCCGAGTTCGGTCCCGGCGGATCCGCTCACGGCTACGTCACCGGCGGCGGGACCGAGGCCAACCTCCAGGCGGTCCGGTCGGCCCGGAACCGTCTCGACGTCGACGACGCGAACGTGGTCGCCCCCGAGAGCGCCCACTTCTCGTTCCCGAAGGCCGCGGACGTGCTCGGGGTGGAGCTCCGGACCGTCCCCACCGACGCCGACCGCCGGGCCGACGTCGACGCGGTCGCCGCCGCGGTCGACGACCGGACCGCGCTCGTGGTCGGCGTGGCCGGCACCACCGAGTACGGTCGGGTCGACCCCATCCCCGACCTCGCGGCAGTCGCCCACGACGCCGGGGCGTACTGCCACGTCGACGCCGCGTGGGGCGGCTTTCTCCTGCCGTTCACCGACCACGCGTGGAGCTTCGCGGACGCCCCGATCGACTCGCTGACGATCGACCCACACAAGTGCGGGCGGGCGGTCGTCCCCGCGGGGGGGCTGCTGTTCCGCGACGCCGCCGGGATGGACGCGCTCGCGGTCGAGACCCCCTACCTGGAGTCGCGGTCGCAGGCGTCGCTGTCGGGGACGAGGGGTGGCGCCGGCGTCGCGAGCACCGTCGCCGCGATCGACGCGCTGTGGCCCGACGGCTACCGCCGCGAGCACCGACGCGCCGACCGGGTCGCGCGGTGGCTCGCCGACGAACTCCGCGACCGGGGCGTCGCGGTGGTCGACGTGGCGCTCCCGATCGTCGCGGCCGACCTCGGTCCCGGGCGCTTCGAGGCGCTCCGCGACCGCGGGTGGCGGCTCTCCCGGACCGGCGACGGGCTGGCGCGGGTGGTGGTGATGCCACACGTCACCCGGGAGGTCCTCGCGGAGTTCCTGGCGGACCTCGACGACGTCCGGTAAACGGTCGGGAGACCGGCCCACGAGCGCCGAGCGGACCCACGACCGGCCCATCCGCGACTTTTTAACTCGGTCCCGAGTATGGCGCCGTATGCGCAGAGCGAAGATCGTCTGCACGCTGGGTCCCGCGTCGGACGACGAGTCGACCATCCGGGCGCTCGCGGGGGCGGGGATGAGCGTCGCGCGGCTCAACGCCAGCCACGGGACGCCGGCGGACCGCCGGGCGGTGATCGACCGGATCCGGACGGTCGACGGGGCGGTCGACGATCCGCTGGCGGCCATGGTGGACCTCCAGGGGCCGGAGGTGCGGACCGCGCCGCTCGCGGAGCCGATCCGGCTCGAAACCGGCAGCGAGGTCCGGTTCGTGGCGGGCGAGGAGGCGACCCCCGAAACCGTGGGGCTGTCGTACTCCGTCGCTGCCGCCGACCCCGGCGACCGGATCCTGCTCGACGACGGCCGGATCGAGGCCACGGTCCGACGGGTCGACGGCGACGCGGTGGTCGCGCGGATCGACTCCGGCGGGGTACTCGGCGGCCGGAAGGGGGTGAACCTCCCGGGGGTCGGCCTCGACATCGACCTCATCACCGAGCGCGACGAGCGGGAGCTGTCGCTCGCCGCGGAGACCGAAGCCGACTTCGTGGCGGCGTCGTTCGTCCGATCGGCGGCCGACATCTACACGATCAGCGACGCCCTCGACGACCGCGGCACGGAGATCCCGGTGATCGC
>CAZIQT010000222.1:0-2018 GCA_964541645.1 uncultured Halobellus sp.
TCCACTCGTGGTCCCGGCGGTAGTTGTGGTTCACCTGCCGGTAGCCGTTGATGACCTCCGCGACTTCGTCGAAGCGGTCCTCGGGCGCCGACACCGCCGCCAGGGTGGAACTCCCGATCACCGGAGGGTTCAGCACCGCGCCGAACCGGCGGAAGACGCCGCGGTCCCGCAGCCGGCGGACCCGTTCGAGCGCCTCGGACTCGTCGACGCCGAGCTCGTCGGCGACGACGCGGAAGGGCCGCTCGGCCACCGGAAAGCCGCTCTGGTACTCGTCGACCACGGCGGCGTCGACCGCGTCGAGATCCGCACGCCAGTCGTCGTCCAACGTACTCATTGGGGCCGATTGGACCCCGAGGAACCTACCTATTTCGGCCGCGCCCGACCGTGGCAGGTCCCCCGCCGCCTCCGGCGCGCCGGGAATCGAACGCGCCATTTTTGATGCCCCGATCCCAACACGATACTATGGCACAAGCGCCGGAGACAGCCGAATTCGGGGAGTGGCCGTTGAAACGACTCATGACCGAAGTCGTCGGGTCCGGGGTCAAGTCGGCGGAGGACCTGACCCGCGAGCAGGCGACCGACGCGATGCGACGGATCCTCGCGGGCGAACCCGACCACACCACCCTGGGGGCGTTCTGGATCGCCAACCGGTGGAAGCACAACGTCGCCGAGGAACTGGCGGCTTACGCCGACGTGATCTGCGAGGACGTCGTCTACGCCGAACCCGACGCCGACCCGGTCGACTGCGGCGCCAACTACGACGGCAAGGGCGACACCGCGATCCTGGGAGCGGCCGCCGGGATCGTCGCCGCCGGCGCGGGCACGCCGGTGGTCGTTCACTCCGGGGACCGGGTTCCGACCCAGAAGCAGGACGCCTACAAGCACGTCCTCGACGACCTTGGGGTCCGGACCGAGATCGAGCCCGGGGCGAGCGCCGACATGGTCGACGAGACCGGCTTCGGGTTCTACTACCAGCCCGAGTTCGCGCCGCACGTCCACGGCCTCCACGGCCGCCGTGACCAGGTGGGCGTCCGGACGTTCCTCAACACCGTCGAGACCATCCTCAACCCCGCCCGGGCCGACGTCCACCTCGGCTCCTTCTACCACCTCGCGTTCGCGAAGAAGATCGCCGACACCTTCGACCTGATGAACGCCCAGAGTCCCGACCGCGTCGTGATGTTCCAGGGGATGGAGGGGTACGACGACATCCGCCCCGGCTACACGAAGGTCGGCGAGTGGGCCGACGGGGAGTTCACCGACTACGAGATCGAGACCCCGGAGTACGGGATGGACTTCGACTCCGAGGACCTGGCGGTCGACCCCGACGACGTCGCGGGCGACTCCGCGGAACTGACCGCGGAGATCGTCGCGGGCGACCGCACGGACCACTTCGCGGACGCGGTCGCGCTCAACGCCGCGTTCCGGATCTACGCCCGCGACGACGCCGACTCGCTGGACGAGGGGCTCGACCGCGCCCGCGAGAGCATCGACTCCGGCGCCGCCGCGGCCGTGCTCGACGACCTCCGGGCGTTCTGACGCCGATCGGAACCCCGGCGCGGGGGCCGTCGACCGGAGTAGACACCGTTTTGTGTCTGTCGCACCACCGCAGGGTATGGTAGACGACTCGGAGTACGAGGATCCCGACAACCCCGCAGTCACCCTGCACACGACGAAAGGCGACGTCACGCTGGAGCTGTTCGAGGGACGCGCCCCGCGAACGGTGGAGAACTTCCTCGGGCTCGCGACCGGCGACGTCGAGTGGTCGGACCCCGAAACCGGCGAGACCCGCACCGACTCGCTGTACGAGGGCACGATCTTCCACCGCGTGATCGGCGACTTCATGATCCAAGGCGGCGACCCCGAGGGCACCGGCGAGGGCGGCCCGGGGTACACCTTCGACGACGAGTTCCACGAGGAGCTGAACCACGACGAGCCGGGGATCCTCTCGATGGCGAACCGCGGTCCCGACACCAACGGCTCGCAGTTCTTCATCACGCTCGGGCCGCAGCCGCACCTCG
>CAZIQT010000223.1:0-1857 GCA_964541645.1 uncultured Halobellus sp.
AGGATCCCCGGGTCGCGCTTTTTGATCTCGCGGATCGTCCGGGCGAAGTGACCCGCCCCCTGGTCGGGGAGGTCGTCGCGGTCGACCGAGGTGAGGACCACGTAATCGAGCCCGATCTCCGCGACCGCCGCCGCGACGTTCGCGGGCTCGTCGGGATCCAGCGGCTCCATGCCGCCGGTTTCGACGTCACAGAAGTTACAGCCGCGCGAGCAGCGGTCGCCCATGAGCATGAACGTTGCCGTCCCCGGGCCGTTGCGGCCGCTCCAGCACTCGCCCATGTTCGGGCAGTTGGCCTCCTCACAGACCGTGTGGAGGTCCCGGTCACGGAGGGTCTGTTTGATGTCGGTGAACTGCCGTCCCGACGGCGGGCGCATCTTCAGCCAATCGGGTTTCCGCCTGCCGCTCATACCCTGTTTTTCGGGCGCCCGCGCAAAAGCCCTGGGGGTCGGCGGCGGCCGTCGCCCGTCGGCCGCGGCTGCCCCATGGCGTACAGTCGGCACCTGCCCTCCGCGCCCGCGTCGACGTGCCGAGCAACCGCTGCCCGACGCGGGGCCGTGCTCACGTCACACGCCGGGTGGCCGCGGGATCACACAAGAGGGTTGGCCATTCTGGGTCGACGCGACGCCGATGGAGAAACGTCTTTCCCCCCGGAGTCCCGGGTGACTCGTATGACTCGCCGTCCGCGGTCGCTTCGTTCCTCGCAGCCGACTGCGGCGTCGCCGCCCCTCTCACCACGCGTGAGCGAGGTCGCTCGTCGCGCCGCGCCCCGGAGGTGCGCCGCGTGAAGGTCGCCGACGTGCTTCCCGAGTTCGCCGACGCCTTCGGGTTCGAGGAGTTCAACCGGATGCAACGGGAGGCCGCGCCCGCGATCCTCGAGTCCGACGACAACGTCGTCGCCGCCGCTCCGACCGCGAGCGGTAAGACCGCCCTCGCGGAGCTCGCGATCTGCCGGACGCTCGGACGAGGGGGAACGGCGCTCTTTGTCGCCCCGATGCGGGCGCTCACCAACGAGAAGGAATCCGAGTGGGAGCGCTTCGAGGACCTCGGCTACTCGGTGTACGTCGTGACTGGCGAGCGCGACCTGAACCCCCGGCGGGCCGAGCGCGCGGACATCCTGGTGATGACTCCCGAGAAGGCCGACTCCGCCACCCGGAAACACGACTCCGCGCGGTACGCGTTCGTCACCGACGTCGACTGCTGTGTGATCGACGAGGTCCACCTGCTGGACTCCGACAAGCGCGGCGGCGTCCTCGAAGTGACGGTCTCGCGGCTCCGCCGGCTGTGTGACCCCCGGGTCGTGGCGCTGTCGGCGACGATGCCCAACATCGGCGACGTGGCGGCGTGGCTCGACGCGCCGCCGGAAACCACCTTCGAGTTCGGCGAGGCGTACCGGCCGGTGAAACTCCACGCCGACGTGAAGACATACGCCCACGGCGACAACTCCTTCGCCGACAAGTACCGCCGGCTCTACCGCGCGTTGGACCTCGCGGAGGAGCACCTCCGCGACGACGGCCAGGCGCTGGTGTTCGTCTCCTCGCGGCAGGACGCGGTCCGCGCCGCCGGCAAGGCCAGGGACGAGATCGCGAAACGCGACGTGCCGATGGGCGCCCGCGGCGACTACGACGTCCACTCCGAGGCCGCCGAACTGGGCAACGACGCCCTCGCGAAGGGGGTGCCCGACGGCGTGGCGTTCCACCACGCCGGGCTGTCGAAGGCCGACCGCGACAGGGTCGAGGAGTGGTTCAAAGACGGCCGGATCCAACTCCTCTTTTCGACGTCGACGCTGGCGTGGGGGGTGAACCTCCCGGCGCGGTGCGTCGTGATCCGCGACACCAAGTACCACGACCCGCTGGAGGG
>CAZIQT010000224.1:0-1834 GCA_964541645.1 uncultured Halobellus sp.
GGCGAAGGAGGCGCCCCCAAGACCGTCGCGACCCGTCGCGTTCCCGACGAGCACCAGTTTGTTCCCCGCGGTCTGCGCCTCCGCGGTCACCAGCCGGTCGGCGTCGACGAGACCGACGCAGGCGACGTTGACCAGCGGGTTGCCCTCGTAGCCGTCGTGGAACTCCACGCTGCCGCCGACCGTGGGGACGCCGATGGCGTTACCGTAGTCCGAGATCCCCTCGACCACCCCGTCGAGGAGATACCGGGTGTGTTCGCGGTCGAACCCGCCGAAGTAGAGGCAGTCTGCGAGCGCGATCGGGTACGCACCCATCGACAGCGTGTCGCGGACGATCCCCCCGACCCCGGTCGCGGCGCCGTCGTAGGGATCGACGTACGAAGGGTGGTTGTGGCTCTCGATCCCCAGCGTCACGTAGGTCTCCGCGTCGGCCTCGCCGCCGTTGTCGGGGACCCGAACGACCGCGGCGTCGTCGCCGGGGCCGACGACCACCTGGTCGGCCTCCGAGTCGAACGCCGAGAGCAGGGGCCGCGAGGAGCGGTACGCGCAGTGTTCGCTCCAGAGGTTCTCGAACAGGGCGGCCTCCGTCGGCGTCGGCTCGCGTCCGAGTTCGGCGGTGACGAGTTCGCGGTCGGGGTCCGACAGGCTCATTCGGGTCTCTCTTCAGCGAGGCCGGGTTAATGTCTTACTGTGTCCGCGACGGCCGGCGCCCGCCCGGTCGACCGGATCGGACCGCTTTTTTAACCCCGGGCCCAACTCGAACCCGTGCTATCGGTCGAGTTGCACGCCCACTCGTCGCTGTCGTACGACGGCCGGGACCCCGTCGAGCTCCTGTTAGCCCAGGCGCAGGCGGTCGGCCTCGACGCCCTCGCGGTGACGGACCACGACGAGATCGACGCCAGCCTCGAAGCCGCGGAGCTGGCCCCCGAATACGGGCTGGTCGGCATCCCGGCGATGGAGGTCACCTCCGAGGTGGGGCACGTCCTGGCGTTCGGGATCCACGAGCTCGTCCCCGAGGGGCTCTCATACGACGACACGCTCGACCGAATCCACGATCAGGGCGGGATCGCCGTGGTTCCGCACCCGTTTCAGTCGTCGCGGCACGGCGTCGCCCCCCACATCACCCGTGATCAGCTCGCACGGGCAGACGCCATCGAGGTGTACAACTCCCGGCTGTTTACCGGCCGGGCCAACCGGAAGGCCGAGCGGTTCGCGGCCGACCGCGACCTCCCGATGACCGCGGGCAGCGACGCGCACATCGGCGAGATGGTCGGCCAGGCCGTCACCGAGGTGGGGACCGACGACCGGTCGGTCGCGGGGATCCTCGACGCCATCGTCGACGGCCGGACCAGCGTGGTCGGGCGGCGGACGCCGTGGCGCATCTCCTTCCGACAGTTCGGCGGCGGGATCAAACGCCGGCTCAAACGCGCGGTCTCGGATCTGGTGTAGCCGATGCCCGCGTACGCCGACGCCGACCCGCCGCGCGACCGGCTCGACGGCGCCGACCCGGAGACGGTCCGGACCGCGGTCGAGACCCGGGATCCGCTGCCCGGCACCGCGGGCTTCGCGGGTGAACTCGACGGGCGGGTCGTCCGCGACGTCCTCGGCCGCCGGCCGGTCTTCGTCGACGGCGACGCGTGGGCGTTCGACCCCGCCGCGCTCGACGCCCCCGAGTCCGTTCCCGCGGGCACCGTCTGCCCACCCGACGCGCCCGGGACCGGCGCCGAGGAGCCACACTGGCCGCTCCCGGTGGTCGACCCCGAGTCGGACGACGACCGCGCGCTCGCCGCGGTCCGGGCGGCGGTTCGCGACCGGACCCGAGCGGTCGGCGACGCGG
>CAZIQT010000225.1:0-1797 GCA_964541645.1 uncultured Halobellus sp.
GGCGGAACGATGCCCTCCACGAGTCGGCTCGGAGACCTGCGGACGCGGCTGGGGTCCCTCCCGCTCTGCCTCGCGAACCTGTGTCCGCTCGTCGGCGCGTTCCGGTTCGGGTGGGACCCCACGACCCTCGTCGTCTACGCCCTGGAGCTGTTCGTCAGCCTCCCGATCGCGGGGGTGACGGCGCTGTTCGCGGGCCGGCCGCCCCGGGCCGGGTACGCCGAACACCGCGACGGGTCGGTCATCAGCGTCTCGAACGGGCTCGCGGAGAAACGCGGGAGCGTCGAGGTGGTGCCGTGGCTCCCCCCGATCTACCCCCGGAACCTCCCGTTCGCCGCCGCGGTCGGCGGCGCCGCCGCGTGGGTCGCGATGGTCGTCGGGATCGTCCTAGCCGACGTCGTCCCGACCGGGGACGTCCTCGCCCGCCCGGAGGTCCTGTTGAGCGTGCTCGCGTTGGTCGTGGGCGGGGCTGCGGAGGCGGTCCGCGACCACCGCGACGGCGGGTACCGGACGGCGTCGCCGTACGACGTCGTCGAGACGCCGGCCCGGCGGACGGTCTTCGTCGTTGGCGCCGTGATCGTGGCCTCCGGGGTCGTGCCCGCCGGCGTCGACGTGGTGCTCGTCGGCGTCGTCCTCGCTAAGCTCGTCGTCGAGTGGTCGGGCTACCGGGCGACCCGGGGCGACGGCGGGCGGCTGAGCCGGTGGCTCTCCGGCCCCGAGCCGTCGGACGGCGACGACCCCGCGACCGCCGAGCCGCCGACGATGCCCGACGGGGCGCCCGACGCCCGCGCGGTCCTGTGGACCGGCGTGTTCGACGCCGTCGGACGACGCGCGCCGTGGTACTGGACGACGTTCGCGCTGCTGTGGCTCGTCCTCCTGGTGGTGGTGGGCGGCGAGGACCCCTCGGGGGCGGTCGCGGCCGGGGCCGGGGTCGCGGTCGTCGCCGCGTTCCTCGGAGCGCTCGCGACGGCGGTCGGGACGTTCTACGTGCGGTACGCCCCGATGGAGTACCGGCGGTACGGCGACCGCCTGGTCGCCTACGACACCCTCGTGGCGCAGCCGTAGTGGGCGACGTCGGTCGGTGTGCTCCGCGACGTGGAGATCGTCGCCGACCGGCTTCCGGATCGACTGCTCGGAACCCGGACGGTCGCCGTCACGACCGGCGCCGACGACGGGCGCTCGGAGCGGTATCTCGGACCCACCGCCGACCCGGCGTCGCTCGTGGACGCGTTCGAACTCCCGGTGGGAACGACCGCGCTGGCGCCGCTCGACCGGCGGCCGACGGCCGCCGTGGTGGGCTGCGTGGCCGTCGGCGTCGGCACGGGGCTCGGGTTCGTCGTCGGGCCGTGGGCGTCGGCGGGGGACGTCCTGAACGGGCTGGTCGTCTACGGGACGTTCGGGATCCCGATCGCCGGGCTGGCGTTGCGGTTGGTGTGGAACCGGTCGTATCCGGACCCGGGCGAGTGAGCCGGCGTCGGAGGCCCGCCCCCCGACCGCCGCGCGTGATGGGAGGGGTCGTGACGTGTGCGACGCGCCCGGTCTCAGACGTCGGGGCCGTCGGGCGTCCCGCCGGGGTCGGGGTCGACCGCGGTGACGAAGTCGTAGAGCTCCGCGTCGTCGGTGTCGAGCCCCTGGCGGCCGAAGAACGCGGCGACGTTCCGGCAGTCCCGCCGGAGGAAGTCGTCGGCGTTGGGGTGGTGCACCGTCACGGCCTGCCCGAGATCGATCACGACGAGCTCGCCGTCGTGGATGATCATGTTGTACTCCGAGAGGTCGCCGTGGACCAAGCCGGCGGCGTGG
>CAZIQT010000226.1:0-1779 GCA_964541645.1 uncultured Halobellus sp.
ACGACGACGGGCAACCGCGACGTGATCACCCGGGAGGACTTCGAGGCCATGGACGACGGGGTCCTGCTCGCGAACGCGGGCCACTTCGACGTCGAGGTCGACCTCGACGCGCTCTCGGAGCTGGCGGTCGACGAGTACGAGGCCCGCGACGGCGTCCGCGCCTACGAGATGGCGGACGGCCGCCGACTCAACGTGCTCGCCGAGGGCCGGCTGGTCAACCTCGCGTCGCCGATCGCGCTGGGCCACCCCGCGGAGGTGATGGACCAGTCGTTCGGGATCCAGGCGGTCTGCGTGCGCGAACTCGTCGCGAACGGCGACGCGTACGACCCCGGCGTCCACGACGTCCCCGACGACCTCGACCGCGAGGTCGCGGAGATCAAACTCGACGCGGAGGGCGTCGCGATCGACGCGCTGACCGACGAGCAGGCGGAGTACATGAACAGCTGGAGCCACGGGACGTAGCGGACGAACCGCACTGTCCGTCCCGCTTCGGCGACGACGATACCGGTGGGTCGGCGAGCGACTGCCGACCGGCGACCCGCCGTGGGTGCGGCTGGAAGGCGCCGAGCGGTCGCGGGCGGTTCCGGCGGTGCCGCGCGTCGCGAGACGGGGGCCGTCGCCTCCGGTCACGACTCACTGTCCCCACGTCCACTTCGCGTCGAGCACGTACCGGTAGAGCCCGCTCACCACGATCGCGACGGCGTTCGCCGCCAGCGGCTCGATCGGCCCGATGCTCGCCAGCGGCGGGTCGAGCGGTCCGACGCGCGCCACCAGCGGGTCGAACGCCCCGACCTCCACCAGCGCGTAGAGGATCCCGAGTTGGATCGGGATCGCGGTCCCGCGGACCACGTTCGTCTTGAGCAGCCCCGTGAGATACTCGACGGTGCCGGTGTTCCGCGTCACCCGAAACGTCCAGGCGTTGTTGAGGACGTACGAGAGGACGATGGTGATCTCGATCGCGAACAGCGCCGCGAGGAGGTAGAACACCCCAACGACGTTGAGGAAGAACCACAACAGTACCTGTTGGATCCCCGCGGTGACGGCGCCGACGATGACGAACCGACGGAGCTGAAGCGCGAGCGGGCCGCTATGGAGGTTTCTGAGGAAGCGCCGAAGCATCTACCGGTAGCCGAGCGCCTCCAGGCGTGCCCCGAGGTCCGCGTCGACCTCGGGGTCGGGGGTCGCCGCCGAGGCACCCGCTCGAACCAGCTCCGCGTGGCGGTCCGCAACCGGGCGGTGCCGGTCGAGGACGCGGGCCGCCTCGTCGTCGGGATCGGCCGACCGGTCGGCCGTCTGGCCCGGATCCGTGGGCCGGTGGTACAGCTCCTCGGCACCCGTCTCGACGTTCCGGACGTAGGTCCAGTCGCGGTCGCGGACGCTCACGAGCAGGTCGCCGTCGCCGAGCGACCGGGGGATGGGCTGGGTGGTGACCTCCTCGCCGCGGACCGCGACCGACACCACGGGGTCGTCGTCGGGCGCCTCGCCGTCGGCCACCGCGGGAAGGACCGACGAGCCCTGCCACGCGTCCGGCGCGTCGGCGCCGAGCAGGTCCGTCACCGTCGGCGGGATGGCGTCCAGCCCGACCTGGCCGTCGATCCGGCCGCCGTCGACGCCCGGAACGTCGACGATAAGCGGCACGCGGATCAGCTCGTCGTAGAGCTTGGGGTAGTGCGCGAGGTGGCCGTGGTCCTGGAACTCCTCGCCGTGGTCACCCGCGAGAACGACGGCGGTGTCGTCGGCGAGGCCGTTCGCCGAGAGGGCGTCGAGCACCCGGCCGAT
>CAZIQT010000227.1:0-1772 GCA_964541645.1 uncultured Halobellus sp.
CGGTCGACGCCGACCTCCGAGAGCCACAGGTCGTACACCGCCTCGTACGCCAGAAACCCGACCAGCCCGCCCCGGAGCTGCTGGCGGTCGTCCTCGGGGAACCCCACCCGCGGGAGCGCCGGGAACGCAGCGCGGAGTCGATCCAGCACGTCGGGGTCGGTCGGCGCGTCCGTCCCGCCGGCGACCGCCCCGACGTAGTCCGCGGCGCGGCCGCCCAGCCGCTCGACCTCGGTTCCGTCGGGGCCGACCGTCACGACCGCGTCGGGGTCGTACCCCACGAACGAGAAGCGGGCGTGACGGTCGGCGGTGGCGTGGTCGGGGGCGAACGCGCCGGCGGGGTCGCTCGACGGCGTCTTCTCGGCGCTCTCCAGCAGGAAGCCGTAGTCGCTCCGGTCCGAGAGCGCGGTGTAGGCGGTCAGCGGCGGCACGCCGGGCATCGGCGCGGTCACGTGGGCCACCACCGGGCCGTCGGCCGCGTCGGTCGCCGCGTCGACCGCTTCGACGAACCCCGTCCGGGACTGCGAGAGGTCGGTCACGTCGGGACCTCCTCGGGATCCTCCGACGCCCCCGCTCGTCCGCGGGTCCCGTCGGCGGTCGCGTTCGCGACGAACGCGTCGACCGCGTCGTGGTCCTTCCGGCCGCCGGCGCGCTCGACCCCGCTGGCGACGTCGACCGCGAACGGTCGGACCGTCTCGACGGCCTCGGCGACGTTGCCGGGCGTCAGCCCGCCGGCGAGCACGACCGGCGCGTCCACGCCGGCGGCCACCTCCGCGGTCGCCGCCCAGTCGTGGGTCTCGCCGGTCCCGCCCGCCCCCGACTCGTCGACGGAGTCCATCAACACCGCGTCGACCGTCGGGGCGACGGCGCGGGCGCGAGCGGGGTCGGCGGCGTCGACGACGGCGATCACGGTCGCCGGCACCGACCCCCGGAGCGACCGGAGCTCCGCGGGCGGCAGGTCGCCGTGAATCTGGAGGGCGTCCGGCCCGACGGCGTCGACCGCCGCCGCAGCCTCCGCGACGGAGTCGGGCATCGTCACCAGCGTCGTCGTGAGGAACGGCGGCGCCGCGTCGACCAGGGTCGCGGCGTCGTCGAGCGACACCGCCCGGGGCGTGTCGACCGGCACGTCGGCGATGAATCCGATCGCGTCCGCGCCGGCGCGCTCGACCGCCTGCAGGTCCTCGCGGGTCGTCACCCCACAGACCTTCACCCGGACCATCGGGTCAGCCCTCCACCGGGGCGTCGACCGGGCCGCACAGCGCCGCGAGCGTCTCCGCGGCGTGCCCCTCGTCGATGGCTCGGGCGGCCGCGTCGACGCCGTCGGCGATCGAGTCCGCGAGGCCGGCGACGTAGATCGCGGCGCCGGCGTTCGCGAGGACGACGTCGCGCTTCGGGCCGGTCGTCTCGCCGGTCACGATCCCCCGAAGGTCGGCGGCGTTCTCCTCGGGACTCCCGCCCGCGACCGCCTCGACGGGCGCGGATTCCAGGCCGATCCCCTCCGGCGTGACGGTGTACTCCTCGATGGTGTCGCCGTCGACCTCCGCCACGACGGTCTCGCCGTGGAGCGCGATCTCGTCCATCCCGGCGCCGTGGACGACGAGCGCGCGGTCGACCGACATCTTCGCGAGTGCGCGGGCCAACACGGGCACCAGGTCGGGGTCGTAGACGCCGACGACCTGCGCCTCCGCGCCCGCGGGGTTCGTCAGCGGACCGAGGATGTTGAAGATCGTCCGCATTCCCAGCTCCTTCCGCGGGCCGATGACCGCCTTCATCGC